>NZ_HG322950.1:5215202-5531103 GCF_000689415.1 Pseudomonas knackmussii B13
GATATTCACCTATCAGTGTCATTTACGACATCCCTGGAACGAACAGACTGGTGGCCCACTTCCAGGAGAACGACCATGCGCATCCTGCTGCTGACCGCACTGCTGCTTTTTCAAGCCATAGTCGCCCGCGCCGAAGACGAACGAATGCCGAGCTTCCACCCACGTGTCGAAGGCGCGCGTCCGCTGGTAGCGGTGGTCGGCGAGAACCGCATGACCGAACTGGTCGACTTCCTGGTGCCCTACGGCGTACTGAATCGCGCGGGCATCGCCGAAGTGATGGCGCTGTCGACTGACGAAGGACCGCTGAACCTGATGCCGGCGCTTCGGGTCCGCGCACAGATGACCACCGCCGAATTCGCCCGGCGTTATCCACAAGGCGCGGACTACCTGATCGTCCCCGCCGTGCATGACAGCGGCGATTCCGGGCTCGTCCAATTCGTCGCCACCCAGGCAGCCAAAGGCGCGGTCATCGTCGGCATCTGCGATGGCGCCAAGGTGCTCGCCCAGGCTGGCCTGCTGGACGGGCGCCAGGCGACCGCCCACTGGTATTCGCGGAGGCAGCGTGAGCGCGACTTCCCCGCCGTGCGCTGGCAGAACGGGCGCCGTTACGTGGTGGACGGCAAGCGGGTCACCAGCTCGGGGGTCAGCGCCGCGCTGCCGGTGTCACTGGCGCTCGTCGAAGCTATCGGTGGGAGGGCCCGAGCGGAGGCTCTCGGCAGCGAACTGGGCATTGACGACTGGTCGCCACGCCTCGACGGCCAAGCCTCCAGCCTTGGCTTCGACGGTTACCTCGCGGCGGCGACGAACACCCTGGCGCTCTGGCGCCACGAAACCTTCGGCGTTCCCCTGCAGGCGGGCATCGACGAGATCGCCCTGGCCCTGCGCATCGACGCCTGGGCGCGCAGCTATCGCACGGATGTCCTGACGACGGGCGCAGCACCCGTCATCAGCCGCGCCGGCCTGGAACTGCTTCCGGACTCCGCCGCAACCGACCTGAGCCCGCTGCCCGGCCGTGCCCTGCCCGCAGGCGAAACCCTCGACGAGGCGCTGGATTTGCTCACCACGCGCTACAACCAGGAGACCGCGAAGCTGGTCGCCGCCCAGCTCGAATATCCGCGCCCCGACCGCCGCGCCGCCACGGACAGTCGAAAGACCATGGACTACCCTTGAACCCGCCACGGCCTGGATGCACCCTTAGGAGTCATCTCGGCTCGACAACAACAAGGATTCGCCATGTACGAGATCAGCCTTCACCCCGTGCCGGAAGCGACGCGCCAGCGCGCCCTTCTCGACAATGATGCCTACCTGCGGATGTACCAGCAGTCGGTAGAGAAACCCGATGAATTCTGGGGCGAGCAGGCCAAGGTCTTCCTCGACTGGTTCAAACCCTGGCACTCGGTGCACCACGGCGACCTCGCCCGCGGCCAGGCCAGTTGGTTCAAGGGCGGCCAGCTCAACGTCGCCTACAACTGCATCGATCGCCATCTGGAGAAGCGCGGCGACCAGGTCGCCATCATCTGGGAAGGCGACAATCCCAGCGAATCCGCGCACATCACCTACCGCAAGCTGCACAGCCATGTCTGCCGCCTGGCCAACGTGCTCAAGAGCCGTGGCGTGGAGAAGGGCGACCGGGTCTGCATCTACATGCCGATGATTCCCGAAGCGACCTACGCCATGCTGGCCTGCGCGCGCATCGGCGCCATCCACTCGGTTGTCTTCGGTGGCTTCTCGCCGGACTCCCTGCGCGACCGCATCCTCGACTCCGACTGCCACGTCGTGATCACCGCCGACGAGGGCGTGCGCGGCGGCAAGTACGTCCCGCTCAAGCAGAACGTTGAAAAGGCCCTGGGCGACTGCCCGAACGTTTCCACCGTGGTCGTCGTGCAGCGCACCCAGGGTGAAGTGCCCTGGGTCGAGGGCCGCGACCTCTGGTACCACGAGGCCCTGCACGGCGTGAGCGAAGACTGCCCGCCGGAACCGATGGATGCCGAGGACCCGCTGTTCATCCTCTACACCTCCGGCTCCACCGGCAAACCCAAGGGCGTGCTGCACACCACCGGCGGCTACCTGCTGGGCGCGGCCATGACCCACAAGTACGTGTTCGACTACCACGACGGCGACATCTACTGGTGCACCGCGGACGTCGGCTGGGTCACCGGGCACAGCTACATCGTCTACGGCCCGCTGGCCAACGGCGCCACCACGCTGGTGTTCGAGGGCGTGCCGAACTATCCGGACGCCTCGCGCTTCTGGCAGGTGATCGACAAGCACCAGGTGAACATCTTCTACACCGCCCCCACCGCCATCCGCGCGCTGATGCGTGAAGGCGAAGGCCCGGTGAAGAAGACCTCGCGCAGCAGCCTGCGCCTGCTCGGCTCGGTGGGCGAACCGATCAACCCGGAAGCCTGGGAGTGGTACTACCACGTGGTCGGCGAGACCCGCTGCCCGATCGTCGATACCTGGTGGCAGACCGAGACCGGCAGCATCCTCATCACCCCGCTGCCCGGCGCTACCGCGCTCAAACCCGGTTCGGCCACGCGCCCGTTCTTCGGCGTGCAGCCAGTACTGCTCGACGAGAAGGGCCACGAGATCGAGGGGCCGGGCTCCGGCGTGCTGGCGATCAAGGCCAGTTGGCCGAGCCAGATCCGCAGCGTCTACGGCGACCACCAGCGGATGATCGACACCTACTTCAAGCCCTACCCCGGCTACTACTTCACCGGCGACGGCGCACGCCGCGACGAAGACGGCTACTACTGGATCACCGGGCGGGTCGACGACGTGATCAACGTCTCCGGCCACCGCATCGGCACCGCCGAGGTGGAAAGCGCCCTGGTGCTGCACGATGCCGTGGCCGAAGCCGCGGTGGTCGGCTATCCGCACGACCTCAAGGGCCAGGGCATCTATGCCTTCGTCACGCCGATGAAGGGCGTTGAGCCCAGCGACGCGCTGAAGCAGGAGCTGGTCGCGCTGGTCAGCAAGGAAATCGGCAGCTTCGCCAAGCCCGAACTGCTGCAGTGGGCGCCAGGCCTGCCGAAGACCCGTTCGGGCAAGATCATGCGGCGCATCCTGCGCAAGATCGCCTGCGACGAGCTGGATAACCTCGGTGACACCTCCACCCTCGCCGATCCCAGCGTGGTCCAGGGATTGATCGACAATCGCCTGAACCGCTGATGCGACATCCGGTCACGGGCTGCAAGCAAGGCGGCGGCAGATTAAGCTGAAAGCGATCACCGCCGTGTTGCAGCCCGAGGCCTGAAGTCGTTCATGGAAAGCGTTCGCCGTCATATCGAAAGCCAGGTCCTGAGCCTGACCGGTCTCGCCCTAGGAGGAGTCGACTTCGAATCCCCCAAGGGCGACCCGGGCCTGTTCGGCCCCGATTCCGCCTGCTGGAAGGTCCATGGCGATTTCAGCTCCATGCTCATCGGCGGCATCAGCGCCCTGCTCCTGCAGATGCTGCATCCGAGCGCCCTCGGTGGGGTGTGGGATCACTCCAACTTCCGCGCCGACATGCTCGGCCGCCTGCGCCGCACCGGCCAGTTCATCTCCACCACCACCTACGGCTCGCAAGCCGACGCCGAGAAGCTCATCGCGCGGGTCATCCGCATCCACGAGAGCGTCACCGGCACCCTGCCCGACGGCACGCCCTACGCGGCCAGCGATCCGGAACTGCTGACCTGGGTCCACGTCGCCGAAGTCAGCTGCTTCCTCAAGTCGCACCTGCGCTACCTCAACCCGGACCTGCCCGGCAGCGAGCAGGATCGCTACTACGACGAGATCGCCCTGGTCGCCGAACGCCTGGGCGCGCGCAACGTGCCGCGCTCGCGGCAGGCGGTGGAGGAGTATCTGGAGCGCATGCGCCCGCACCTGCGCTACGACGAGCGCACCCGTGAAGTGGTCGATGTGCTGCTCAATGCGCCGGCGCCGAGCTCCTTCGCCAAGCCCTTCGGTGTGTTGATGATGCGCGCCGGTATCGACCTGCTGCCCGAATGGTCGGCCGACATGCTCGGCCTGTCCCTGCGTCCTATCCAGCGCCAGCTGATCCGCGCCAGCGTCAAGCGCAGCGTGCCGCTGCTGCGCTGGGCGGTGCGCAACGGCTCGCTGCATCGCGCACGCCGGCGCATGGGCCTGCCACCGCTGCGCTGAGCTCTCGCCAAGCGTGACCACTCGGTTCGGGGAGTGGCCCGCCACAGCCCCCTGTGCAACCATGGCCGATCGTTCGCGGCGGCGCTCTGCCGCCATCAGCTGAGGAATCACGCTATGCAAGATGTCGTCATCGTCGCTGCCACCCGTACCGCCATCGGCAGCTTCCAGGGCTCCCTTTCGTCCCTGCCCGCCCACGAACTGGGCGCCGCGGTGATCCGCCAACTGCTCGCACAGAGCGGCGTGGCCGCGGATCAGGTCGATGAAGTCATCCTCGGCCAGACCCTCACCGCCGGCGCCGGGCAGAACCCCGCGCGCCAGGCCGCCATCGCCGCCGGCCTGCCCAACAGCGTGCCGGCCATGACCATCAACAAGGTCTGCGGCTCCGGCCTCAAGGCGCTGCACCTGGCCGCCCAGGCGATTCGCTGCGGCGACGCCGAAGTGATGATCGCCGGCGGTCAGGAAAGCATGAGCCTCGCCCCCTATGTCATGCCCGGCGCCCGCACCGGCCTGCGCATGGGCCACGCCAAGCTGGTCGACAGCATGATCCAGGACGGCCTGTGGGATGCCTTCAACGACTACCACATGGGCATCACCGCCGAGAACCTGGTGGCCAAGTACGAGATCAGCCGCGAAGAGCAGGACGCCTTCGCCGCCGAGTCGCAGCGCAAGGCCGCCGAGGCTGTCGCTGCCGGTCGCTTCGAGGCGGAAATCACCCCCATCGAGATTCCCCAGCGCAAGGGCGAGCCGCTGCGCTTCGTCGTTGACGAGCAGGTTCGCGCCGGCACCACCGCCGACGCCCTGGGCAAGCTCAAGCCGGCCTTCAAGAAGGACGGCAGTGTCACCGCCGGCAATGCCTCGACCCTCAACGACGGCGCCGCCGCCGTGCTGCTGATGAGTGCGGCCAAAGCAAAGGCCCTGGGTCTGCCGGTGCTGGCGCGAATCGCCGCCTACGCCAATGCTGGTGTCGACCCGGCGATCATGGGCATCGGCCCTGTGAGCGCCACCCGTCGCTGCCTGGAGAAGGCCGGCTGGGCGCTGGCCGACCTCGACCTGATCGAAGCCAACGAAGCCTTCGCCGCCCAGGCCCTGGCAGTGGGCAAGGAGCTCGGCTGGGACGCGGCCAAGGTCAACGTCAACGGCGGTGCCATCGCCCTCGGCCACCCGATCGGGGCCTCCGGCTGCCGGGTGCTGGTAACGCTGCTCCATGAAATGCTCCGTCGCGATGCAAAGAAGGGCCTGGCGACCCTGTGCATCGGCGGCGGCCAGGGTGTCGCCCTGGCCATCGAGCGCTGAGCATTTTTCTCGGTGCGGTCGCCAGGACCGCACCGGCCGCACTAAGGTGGGCCCCTTGCAAGCATTGGGGAGCGCCCATGAACAAACGTGTCGTCCTGGTCGAAGATCACCCGGCCGTGCGCCTGGCAGTCCGCGCGCTGCTGGCGCGCGACCCGCAATTCGAGATCGTCGGCGAAGCCATGGACGGCAATACCGGGCTCAACCTGGTGCGCCAGGAGCGCCCTGACCTGGTGATCATCGACCTCGGCATTCCCGGCATGGACGGCCTGGACCTGCTCCCCCGCGTACAAGGCGTCGACCCGAACATCCGCCTGCTGGTGCTCAGCGCGCAGGACGAACGCCTCTATGCCAGCCGCGTGGAAGCGGCCGGCGGCCACGGCTTCGTCAGCAAGACCCGCGACACCTCCGCCATCCTCGACGCCGCGCGCCTTTTGGTCGCCGGTTACAACTGCTTTCCCAAACGAGCCGTCACTCCTCCCTCGCAAGACAGCCCCGTCGCCTTGCTGACCTCGCGCGAACTGGTGGTACTGCGGCGCCTGGTGTTCGGCCTGAGCAACAAGCAGATCGCCGATGAGTTGTTCCTCAGCCAGAAAACCATCAGCACCTACAAGACCCGCATCCTGGAAAAGCTGCAGTTGAGCAGCCTGGTCGACCTGGTCGAATTCGCCCGCGAGCACAACATCTAGGCACTATCCCTGGTTTTGCACTGGAGCCTTGTGCCGCATCCGGCTGAACTTCCGAGCCATGCCATACTCCTAGGCACGCCACGACGGAAAGCGACCCCCGCCATGACCAAAGGATTGATTCGTGTATGCGGCACCCTGGTGCTGCTTTTCCTCCTGTATTGCCTGCTCGGCTTCCTGATCCTCCCAGGCATCGCCCTGCGCGTAGCCAATCAACAGCTTGCGCAATACGCCACGCTGCCGGCTCATATCGAGCGCATCGAGCTGAACCCGCTCAGCCTGGAGCTGAACGTCTGGGGACTGCACGTTGGCCAAGGTGAGCAGGAGCAACTGGGGCTCAAGCACCTGTATGCCGACCTGCAGTGGGACAGCCTGTGGACTCGCCAGCTGCACCTGACCAACGTTCAGCTGGAAGGGCCGCACAGCGAAGTGCTGTTCGCCGAGGACGGCACGCTGAACCTCACCCGCCTGTTCAAGCTGCCGCCCAGCCAGCCTGCGCCGCAGGAGCCTCAGAGCAAACCGTTCCCGATCCACATCGAAAGCATCGCCCTGAGCCAGGGTAGCGTGCACTTCCTCGACAATCGGATGAGCGAACCGGTCGAGTTCGTCTTCGATCCGATGAACTTCGAGATGCACAACCTCAGCACGCTGCCCGACAGCGGTGCGCAAATGACGCTGGTCGCCGTCGGGCCGCACGGCGGCAAGCTCGACTGGAAAGGCGACCTCAGCCTCATCCCGCTGACCTCGAAGGGCAACCTGTCGATCCAGGGCATCCCGCTCAAGGCCTGGTGGCCCTATGTGCGCGACAACGTGCCGATGGATTTGCAGCAGGGCATCCTCAGCGTCGCCACCGAGTACAAGCTGGACCTCAGTCACGACACCCAGCTGCTGCTGGAGAAATCCAGCGCCAACCTGCACGACCTCGACCTCAAGGACCCGGCCGGCAAGCAGCTGGTGAAGATGACCAGCCTCGACGTGAGCGACACCAGCATCGACCTGGCCAAGCGCGAAGTGGTGGTCGGGCAGATCCGCAGCCAGGGCCTAGAAACCTCCGCGGCGCGCGAGAGGGACGGCCAGCTGGACTGGCAGAAACTCTTCGCCAACTTCCAGAAGCCTGTGCGCAAGTCGGCACAGGCCGCCGAACAGAAAGCCCCAGGCACGGATGTACAGGCCCCCGCACAGGCCCACGAGGGCGAGCAGAAGCCCGCGATGGCGCAAGCCCCTGCCAGCGAGCCGGCCAAAGACGCTGCGCCGGTGCCGAGCAAAGGCGAGGCTGCTCCGGCAGCGGAGAAGGCCACCGTCCAGGCAGCGGCAAAGCCCACGGCCGAGCCGGATGCCCATGCCCAGGCAAAGGCCGAAGCAAAGGCCCAGATCAAAGCCCAGGCACAGGCCGACCAGGCCGAAGCCGCCGCAAGCAAGCCAGCAAGCCCGCCACCGGAACCGGCCAAGCCCGTCGAACCGCAGAAGCCCTGGCACGTCGTGCTGCGCGACACCCAACTGCGCGGCTACAAGGTCCACCTCGCCGATCGCGTACCAGCCAAGCCGGTGGCGCTGGACATCGGCCCGCTCGACCTCGACCTGCAGAACCTCGACAGCACGCTGACCAGTCCGCTGCAGCTCAAGCTGAAGACCGCCATCGGCAACAAAGGTCAGATCGAGGCCAGCGGCCAGGTCATCCCCAACCCCATCAGCGCCAAGCTCAAGGTCGCCACCCGCGACATCGACCTGCGCCTGGCGCAGTCGTACCTCGAGCCCTTCATCCGCCTGGAACTGCGCAGCGGCTTCCTCGCCAGCGACCTCGACGTCGACCTGAAGAACACCGCTCCCCTGGCCTTCAGCGTCAACGGCAGTGCCCAGGTAACCCAGCTGCACACGCTGGACACCCTTAAAAGCCGCGACTTCGTCAAATGGCAGAAACTCACCCTCAACGGCGTGGCCTACAACCATGGCGACAGCCTGGTGATCCAGAGCGTCAGCTTCGAGCAGCCCTATGCGCGCTTCATCATCAACGAGGACCGCACCACCAACATCAACGACCTGCTGATCCCGCAGCCGCAGTCGGGTAGCGCACCCGCCAGCGCCTCCGCGAAGCCCGCCGCCAGCAGCGAGAAGCCGCTGGGCATCCGCATCGGCGGCATCCGCATCAACGACGGCTCGGCGAACTTCGCCGACCTGACGCTGCGCCCGGACTTCGCCACGGCTATCCAGAGCTTGGGCGGCGAGATCGGCACCATCGACAACCGCAATCCGCAGCCCGCCGCGGTGAATATCACCGGCAAGGTCGACAAGTACGCCCCGGTCAGCATCAAGGGCAGCCTCAACCCCTTCTCGCCGCTGGAGAAACTGGACATCGCCACCAGCTTCAAACGCGTCGAGCTGACCACACTGACGCCCTACTCGGGCAAGTTCGCCGGCTACCGCATCCGCAAGGGACGGCTCAACCTGGACCTGCACTACCAGATCACCAAGGGCCAGATGAAGGCGGAGAACAAGGTACTGGTGGAGCACCTGCAACTGGGCGAGAAGGTCGACAGCCCGGACGCCGTGGACCTGCCAGTGAAGCTCGCGGTAGCCCTGCTCAAGGACACCAACGGCAACATCGACATAGAGCTACCGGTGGAAGGCGACCTGAACAACCCGCAGTTCAGCGTCATGCCGATCGTCTGGCAGACCCTGCGCAACCTGGTGCTGCGGGCCGTGCAGGCGCCCTTCAAGTTCATCGCCGGGCTGGCTGGCGGTGGCGGCGACGAGGATCTTGGCGCGGTCTCCTTCACTGCAGGCTCCGCCGACCTGACCCCGGCCGCCCAGACCAACCTGGACAAACTGGTTGGCGCGCTCAAGCAGCGCCCGTCCCTGAAGCTCGAAGTGGAAGGCGTCAGCGCCGCCGCCAGCGACGGCCCGCTGCTCGCCGAGCAGCGCCTGCAGCAGGATTTCCGCGACAACTACTACAAGATGCTGCAACGCCGCGGCGACAAGGTGCCCAGCGATTCGAGCAAGCTCGAAGTACCGGAAGACGTGCAGCCCGCCCTGCTCGAAGGCATCTACCGCACACGCCTGAAACAACAGCCGCCGGCAGAATGGCAGCAACTGAGCAAGGACGAGCGCACGGCCAAGATGCGCAAGGCCGTGGTCGACTCCTGGAGCGGCAGCGCGCTGCTGCTGCGCAAGCTCGCGCAGCAGCGTGGCGCGCAGATCAAGGACTACTTGGTGTCCAAGGGCGGACTGGGGGATGATCGTATCTATCTGATCGACGTCAGCCAGGGCGAGGCCGACAAGAACGGCGAAGTCGCCACCCAACTCCACCTGGACAGCGATTGAGGCAGTCCGCGATGAAACCCCTTCCCCTTTTGGCCGGCGCCCTGCTCCTGGGCGCTGGCTTCGCTCACGCCGACAGCATGCGCTGCGGCAGCTCGCTGGTGGACGTTGGCGACCGCGCCTGGGAGGTCGAGCAGAAGTGCGGCCCGCCGGTGCACCGGGACGAAGTCGGCTACACCGTCGGCGAGTACGACCGCCGCGAATACCGCATCGAGGAATGGGTCTACGGCCCGAACAACGGCGCAACCTACATCCTGACCTTCGAAGCCAATCGCCTGACCCGCATCGAATTCAAGCGCGACTGACCTCGCGGAGCCCCCATGCGCCTTGCCGCCCTTCTCCCTGTTCTGTTCCTCTTCGCCGCCGCTCAGGCCAGTGCCGACAGCATGCGCTGCGGCAGCACCCTGATCAGCAGCGGCGACACCACCAGCGACGCCTACTCCCGCTGCGGCGAACCGACCGACCGCTCCTACCTCGGCACCCGCATCGTGGTTGGCGACTGGGGCCAGCGCGAGGAAGTGCGGGTCGAGGAATGGATCTACGGCCCGTGGAACGGAATGCTGTATTTCGTGATCTTCAAGGGCAACCGCGTCGACTCCATCCAGAGCAAGCGCAGCGACTGACAGCCTCGGGGCGCGGTGATAGTCTCGCGCCATCATTGCGCCTGCCAGGGATAGGACGCCCATGCTCATCGTTCCCGCCGAACACCCGCTGGACTGGAAGAAGCCACCGCAGATCACGCTGCTGCTGATCCTGCTCAACTGCCTGATCTTCTTTTTCTACCAGGGCGGCGATGACGCCCGGCAGCAGCATGCGGTCGACGTCTACCTGCAGCAGGACCTCCTCGGCCACGAGCGCCCGCTGTTCGCCGAATCCTTCGCCCGCCGCGAGAAGCTCGACATCACCCAACAGCAGCAGATCGAGCGCATGCGTCGCCAGGACCTGGCCTGGGTGATCCTCCGCGACCTCGAGTTCGGCCACGAACTTCGCAGCCTCCCGGCCTACCAGCAGGATCCAGCCTGGCAAGCGGCGCGCGAACAGGCCGAGGCCGCGCGCAACCAGCTCAGCTCGCTGCGCTTTGGCTTCATCCCGGCGCACTTCACCCTGCAGGGGCTGGTCGGCTCGATGTTCCTGCACGGCGACTTCTGGCACCTGTTCGGCAACATGGTGTTCCTCTTCGTCTTCGGCTTCGCCCTGGAAGTGGCGCTTGGCCGCGCAATGTACCTGGCGCTGTATCTGCTCAGCGGCCTGTGCTCGGGCCTGCTGTGGTGGGCGCTGGACCCGGTGTGGGTCACGGGGATTGGCGCCTCCGGCGCGATCTCCGGGCTGATGGGCATGTACATCGGCGTCTACGGTCTGAAGCGCATCCGTTTCTTCTACTGGCTGGGCCCGATGCTGGGCTATTTCCGCGCGCCGGCGCTGTGGATCCTGCCGCTGTGGATGGGCAAGGAACTGTTCGGCCTGCTGCGCGCCGCCGACCACGTCAACTACTACGCGCACCTCGGCGGGCTCGCCTCGGGTTTTCTACTGGTGTGGCTGCCCCGCCAGTTCGGTCGAATCAAGGTCGACGAAGCCTATCTGGCCAAGGAAGACCCGGATGCCCCGTTCAAGCGTGAGCTCGCCGCGCTGGACGCGCTGATCGGCCGCTTCGCCCTGGACCAGGCCTCTACCCGTGGGCTGGAGCTGCTGGCGCGCTATCCCGGTCGCCTGCTGCTGATCGAGCGCCTCTACGGTGTCGCCCGCTCTCGTCAGGACGGCGCTCTCTACAACGCGCTGCTCAAGCAACTGTTCGCCCTGCCGACAGCGGAGGGCGCAGCCCTACTGCGCCGTCTGGCTGACGACAGTGCGGGGGAAGATCAGCGCCTGCTTCGCCATCCGCAGGTGCAACTGCACCTGCTGCAGAAGCTCCTGCAAATGAGCGACACCCAGCGCGCCCTCGCCGCCTGGCGGCGGGTGGCCCGGAGCGGCCAGCAGCTGGCGCAACTGCCGCAGCTCACCCTGCAACTGGCCAAGCAGCTTGGGCCGCAGCGCGATAGCCGCGTCCTCGCCGAACTGGATCAGTTCCTGCGCAAGGCCTATCCGAACGCCGAGCAGACTCGCCAGCTCGCCCTCTACCAGCAGCAGGCGCGCTGACAAAAAGAAAGGCCCCTCCGACGGATACCGGAGGGGCCTTGAGAACGGCTACAGACGATCGCTGAATTCACGTACTTCCTTTTCCGCGCGCTCGCGCGTCCAGCCGTAACGCTCCTGCAGCTTGCCAACCAGATACTCGGCGTGTCCGTCCGCCGCCTTCAGATCATCGTCGGTCAACTTGCCCCACTGCTCCTTGAGCGTGCCGGACAACTGCTTCCATTTACCTTTGATCACATCGCTATTCATGACGGGGCTCCTCTACAGCTGGGCGAGCTCAATCCACGGCCTTCAGGCCATCGGCCGATACAGCCTTCACTCCCTTGATGCCTTTGGTGGTCTGGATCGCCAACTGACGTTCGGCGTCCGTCTTCACCGTGCCGGACAGGGAAACCACACCCTGGTTGGTTTCCACCTTGATGCTGGTGCCGCTGATGTCCTTGTTGGCGATCAGGCTGGATTTCACCTTGCTGGTGATCCAGGTATCGGAAGCCATCTCTTCGGTTTTCTGCACGGTTTCATTCGCGGCGAGGGTCGTCGGTTGCGCGAACACCGAACCGGCGAACGAGAAACTGATGGCGGAGGCAGTAGCAGCGGCAAGGGCCAGTTTGCGGAAACGGGGTTTCATGGCGATCTCTCCTATTGCTTGCGAAGAACTGCAGCCATGCCTGGCGGCAGTGACAGGAGCGATATCGCAAGCCTCGGGCCAACTTTTGCCATCAAAATAAAC
Organism: Pseudomonas knackmussii B13; assembly: GCF_000689415.1. NCBI lineage: Bacteria > Pseudomonadati > Pseudomonadota > Gammaproteobacteria > Pseudomonadales > Pseudomonadaceae > Pseudomonas > Pseudomonas knackmussii. The sequence goes on from NZ_HG322950.1 coordinate 5,227,497, forward strand.
CATTGAATATCAAATACTTAACTTGAAATTCAGAAACCAATGGCTGGGCAAATTGCACAATGAGCCGCAGCTCACCGTGCAATTTGCAGTATCCCTAGCTGCCTTGCGCAGCCATGCGCGCGAGCACCCGCTCCAGTGCTTCGACTTCACCGAGCAGCGGGCTTTCGGGGTAGCGCTGGCGGATGAAGGCGAGCAGTTTGCCCGCCGCATCCGCTTGGCCGAGCCCCTCTGCGAAACCACGGGCCGCCAGCAGATACGCGCGGGCACCATGCGGGTACTGCGGGAAACGCTGGTGCAGGTTGCGCAGCAGGCTTAGGCCTTCGCGGGTCTTGTGCCGGTCCAGGAGGACGCCGGCGATGCGCTCGCAGATCAGGGGGTCGTCCGGCAGGAAGTCGGCTTGAAGTTGGCGCGCATTGAGGAAGGCGTTGGCCGCCAACTGCGGGTTGCTCCGGCAGGCCAGCGCCAGGTAGCCCGGCAGGTGTGCCAGACAATCACCGCGCTCGTTGAGCACGTACAGCAGTTGGTGATAGCGCTCATTGAGCCGCAAGTCTTCCGGGTCCTGGCGCAAGGCCGAGCTGAGGATTTCCACAGCAGCGCCGCCCTGCCCTTCCTTGACCCGGACCTCGGCTTCCGCGAGCGCCTTGCGACGGCGCCATTCGGCCTCGGGGAAGCCCTGGGCCGCGTCGTCGCCGGCGACCACGTAGCCCAGAGCGCCCTGATACTGGAACACCGCGTATCCCATCATGGCGCACATCACCACGCCGAAATACCCGAACAGCAAGGCCAGAACCGGCAGCAACACCACCCGTGGCAGGCCGAAACCCAGCAGCCAGGCCAGGTAGCTCGGCGACTGCCAGAGGATGAAGAGAAACAGGCAAAGGATCAGGTAACGCCAACCCATGGCGGCGATCACCTGGCCTACTTCCGCCGGGCTCAGCGCGGCGCCCAGCGACTTGTCCAGCGCCAGGCGGATGATGCTGGCCGGCAGCACCAGGACCAGCGCGACGTTGACGCTCCAGAACAACGGCGGGCTCTCGAAGTCGGCCGCCAGCCAGAGCAGCACCATGGCCACGCCGAACACGCCGAGCTGACGCAGGAAGGCGCCGAAGCTGGAGCCATCGAAAGCCTCGGCCAGGCTCGGTGCGTCGTTGCTGCCGAGGCTGGCTTGCTCGATCACGCTGTGCAGGTATTTGGTGGCGATGCTCAGCAATGCCAGCCAGAACACGAGAACGCTCGGCATGAACAGGCTGGCCAGGGCCAGCGCGCCGGCGAACATCAGCGGGCCGGGTTGCAGCGCATAGGCGAAGAATTTCGGCAGGCGCTCCCAGAAAGGTTCGGCACTGTTGGCCGCGCCCAGGTAGCGCAGCTGGCCACGACACAGCGGGCAGGACGGCGCGTACTCCGGCACATCGGCATTGAGCGGCACACAGCAGTCGCCGAAGTGGCGCTCGCAGGGCGCGCAATGCCAGGTAGCGGGTTGCGCCTGGTGGTAGTGGCAGTGTTGCTTGTCCATCGGCCGCGGGTTCCTTCCGTGCTGGCGAGGCGCCATTGTCCAGGCAAAAAAAGAGGGCCCGCAAGGGGCCCTCTTTTTATTTCGCTACTGCTTGGAATCTGATCACGATCTCGCGAGCTAGAGCAGAACAAGGCGAAAACAGGTGAGGGAGCGCAGTTTAGACAGCTAAATGAGCATCACTCGCCTGTTTTCAACGCCGTTATGCCGACGCGCAGCAGATTGTGGCAGGTTCCTTAGACGCCGGAGGCTTCTGCAGCGGCCACGTCCTTGATGGACAGCTTGATGCGGCCGCGGTTGTCCACGTCCAGCACCAGGACTTTGACTTCCTCGCCTTCCTTCAGGACGTCGGTGACCTTGTCGATGCGCTTGTCGCTGATCTGCGAGATGTGCACCAGACCGTCTTTGCCCGGCAGGATGTTGACGAAGGCGCCGAAGTCGACGATGCGCTCGACCTTGCCGACGTAGATCTTGCCGATCTCGGCTTCGGCGGTGATGCCGAGGACGCGCTGCTTGGCAGCTTCAGCGGCTTCCTTGGTTTCGCCGTAGATCTTCACGCTGCCATCGTCCTCGATGTCGATCGAGGCCTTGGTCTCTTCGCAGATACCACGGATGGTGGCGCCGCCCTTGCCGATGACGTCGCGGATCTTGTCCGGATCGATCTTCATCATGAGCATGGTCGGGGCGTTTTCCGACAGCTCGGCGCGCGGCTGAGCGATGACCTGGTTCATCTGGCCGAGGATGTTCAGGCGAGCTTCCAGGGCCTGGCCCAGGGCGATCTCCATGATCTCTTCGGTGATGCCGTTGATCTTGATGTCCATCTGCAGGGCGGTAACGCCCTTGTCGGTACCGGCGACCTTGAAGTCCATGTCGCCCAGGTGGTCTTCGTCACCCAGGATGTCGGTCAGGACGGCGAACTTGTCACCTTCCTTCACCAGGCCCATGGCGATACCGGCAACCGGCGCCTTGACCGGCACACCGGCGTCCATCAGCGCCAGGGAAGCACCGCACACGGAAGCCATGGAGCTGGAACCGTTGGATTCGGTGATCTCCGATACCACGCGGATGGTGTAGGGGAACTCGTCCTGCGACGGCAGCATGGCGGCAACGCCACGACGGGCCAGACGGCCGTGACCGATCTCGCGACGGCCCGGGCTGCCCATGCGGCCGCACTCGCCCACCGAGAAAGGCGGGAAGTTGTAGTGCAGCATGAAGGCGTCCTTGCGCTCGCCTTCCAGGGTGTCCAGCAGCTGAGCGTCACGGGCGGTGCCGAGGGTGGCAACGACCAGGGCCTGGGTTTCGCCACGGGTGAACAGCGCCGAACCGTGGGTCTTGCCCAGTACGCCAACTTCGATCTTCAGCGGGCGAACGGTGCGGGTGTCGCGGCCATCGATACGCGGTTTGCCGGTAACGATGTTCTCGCGAACGATGCGGTATTCCAGCAGGCCGAAGACGTCTTTGACTTCAGCGGCCGGGTACTGGCCTTCGCCTTCGCCGGCGAACTTGGCGAGGACTTCCTCGCGCAGGGCGTCCAGGGCCGCGTAGCGTTCCTGCTTGACGGTGACGGTGTAGGCCTCGGAGATCGCAGCGCCGAACTCTTCCCGGATGGCGTTGATCAGGGCGGTGTTCTCTGCCGGAGCGCTCCAGTTCCAGGTCGGCTTGCCGGCTTCGGTGGCCAGTTCGGCGACGGCGCGGATGACAGCCTGGAACTCTTCGTGGGCGTACAGCACGGCGCCCAGCATCTGGTCTTCGGTCAGCTCGTCGGCTTCGGATTCAACCATCAGCACGGCGTCGGAGGTACCGGCCACGACCATGTCGAGGCTGGAGCTCTGCAGTTGCTCGTAGGTCGGGTTCAGGATGTAGCCGATTTCCGGGTGGAAGCCGACGCGAGCGGCACCGATCGGGCCTGCGAACGGAATGCCGGAGATCGCCAGAGCGGCGGAGGTGCCGATCATGGCAGCGATGTCCGGATCGGACTTCTTGTTGGTCGAAACGACGGTGCAGACGACCTGCACTTCGTTCATGAAACCTTCGGGGAACAGCGGGCGGATCGGACGGTCGATCAGGCGCGAGGTCAGGGTTTCCTTCTCGGAAGGACGGCCTTCACGCTTGAAGAAGCCACCCGGGATGCGGCCGGCGGCGTAGGTTTTCTCCTGGTAGTGCACGGAGAGCGGGAAGAAGCTTTTGCTCGGGTCTGCCTGCTTGGCACCGACGACGGTGACCAGCACGGTGACGTCGTCCATGGTGACCAGGACGGCACCGGTGGCCTGGCGGGCGATGCGGCCAGTCTCGAGGGTTACGGTCGACTGACCGAACTGGAATTTCTTGATTACCGGGTTCACGGTTTTTCTACCTTCTCTTTGTTGCCTTGGGGGAAATCGTGGAAATGCCGGGAGTCGGACCCGATGCCATTCCCAAAAAAGCGAGAAGCCGGGAGCCCGAAGCCCTGCATCGGCAAATACCGACGCAGAACCCCAGACTCCCAGCTTCTCACTTCAGGCTTGCCGTCTTAGCGACGCAGGCCCAGGCGACCGATCAGGGCGCTGTAACGAGAGGTGTCCTTGCTCTTCAGGTAGTCCAGCAGCTTACGACGCTGGTTAACCATGCGGATCAGGCCACGACGGGAGTGGTGGTCTTTGCCGTTGGCCTTGAAGTGATCCTGCAGCTTGTTGATGTTGGCGGACAGCAGTGCAACCTGCACTTCCGGAGAACCGGTGTCGCCTTCAGCTTGCTTGTACTCGTTAACGATCTGGGCTTTCTCTTGGACGCTCAGTGCCATGATGGGCTTTCCTCTGAGGTAACAGGCCAGGGACTTCTCCCTGTGTTCATATAAGAGGAGTGACCGTGCCTGCTGACAGCCACCCTCGGTTCCGGTCTTATGACCGAATCAGTCGACGCGGGGCGATTCGCCCGTCGTCTGTCGCTTCACCGATTCCGATGAAACGACCTTCATGATCCTGCACACGCATAAGGCCAAACTTCGGCGCCTCGGGTGCGCGTACCGGCTGCCCGTGCAGCCAGTAGTAGGCGCTGTGCTCGGAAAGCTGCAGCAGCGGCCAGTGCTCCAGGCCGGCGTCTACCGGCAACAGGAAGCGGTCGAGGGCTTCGTTGCCACCCTCGGCATGGGCTTTTTCCAGCTCTTCCAGCGTGATCGCCTGGGGCAGAGCGAAGGGACCGGCCTGGGTACGGCGCAATGCTGCTACGTGTGCACCGCATCCCAACACCTGGCCAATGTCCTCGACCAAGGTACGGATATAGGTGCCCTTGCTGCAGGCAACCGACAGGGTCGCGTCAGGCGACTCGAAGGCCAGCAAATCCAAGCGCGCAATAGTAACAGAACGCGCCTCGCGCTCCACTACTTCACCGGCCCGGGCCAACTTGTACAGCGGCTGGCCGTCCTTCTTGAGTGCCGAGTACATCGGCGGAACCTGCTCTATCTCGCCGCGGAAGCGCGGCAGCACGGCCTCCAGCGCTTCCCGACCGACGGTCACCGCGGATTCCTCGACGATTTCGCCCTCGGCGTCGCCGGTGGTGGTGGTGATGCCCAGGCGGGCAACGGTTTCGTAGGCCTTGTCGGCATCCAGCAGGTACTGCGAGAACTTGGTGGCCTCACCGAAGCACAACGGCAGCACGCCGGTCGCCAGAGGATCGAGGCTGCCGGTGTGCCCGGCCTTCTCGGCATTAAGCAGCCAACGCACCTTCTGCAGGGCCTGGTTGGAGCTCATGCCGCGCGGCTTGTCGAGCACCAACACGCCGTTGACCGCACGGCGGATACGTTTTACCTGGGCCACGCCTTACTCCTCGGAACCGCCGCCGTGGCGACGATCTTCCGCCACCGCCCGCTCGATCAGGGCCGACAGCTCGGCACCACGACGAATGCTCGCGTCGTAGGTGAAGTGCAGTTGCGGCACGGTGCGCAGCTTCATCGCCTTGCCCAACTGCATGCGCAGGAAGCCAGCGGCGTCATTGAGGATGGAGGTGTTCTGCTTGATCACCTCGGCGTTGTCGTCCTGGCCCATCACGGTGATGAACACCTTGGCATGGGACAGATCGCGCGCCACGTCGACGCCGGTGATGGTCACCAGGCCCAGGCGCGGATCCTTGATCTCGCGCTGGATCAGCAGCGCCAGTTCGCGCTGCATCTGATCGCCGATACGCTGTGTACGGCTGTACTCTTTGGCCATTTTCCTAACCTGCTTCCGCTGCCTTGGCGGCACCGGACAAATAAGCGGCAAACGCCCGGGAAAGCTGGAAAGCCGTCCCGGGCGCTGCGATTACGCTCGTTGCCTCTTAGAGGGTACGAGCGACTTCGACCTTCTCGAACACTTCGATCTTGTCGCCGACGCGAACGTCGTTGTAGCTCTTCACGGCGATACCGCATTCCATGCCGTTACGAACTTCGGCAACGTCGTCCTTGAAGCGACGCAGCGATTCCAGTTCGCCTTCGAAGATCACCACGTCGTCGCGAAGTACGCGGATCGGACGGTTGCGGTGCACCAGACCCTCGGTGACCATGCAGCCGGCGACGGCGCCGAACTTCGGCGAACGGAACACGTCACGCACTTCGGCGATACCCAGGATGTTCTCGCGAACATCGCTGCCGAGCATACCGGTCAGGGCTTTCTTGACGTCTTCGATGATGTCGTAGATCACGTTGTAGTAACGCATGTCCAGGCCTTCGGCCTCGACGATCTTGCGCGCACCGGCGTCAGCACGGACGTTGAAGCCGAACAGCACCGCGTTGGAGGCCAGCGCCAGGTTGGCATCGGACTCGGTGATACCACCGACGCCGCCACCGACCACGCGAACTTGCACTTCGTCGTTGCCCAGGCCGCTGAGCGAGCCCTGCAGAGCTTCCAGAGAGCCACGCACGTCGGCCTTGAGGACGATGTTGAGGGTTTTCTTCTCGTCCTGGCCCATGTTCTCGAAGATATTTTCGAGCTTCGCGGACTGCTGACGAGCGAGCTTGACCTCGCGGAACTTGCCCTGACGGAACAGAGCGACTTCGCGAGCCTTCTTCTCGTCGGCGACCACGGTCACTTCGTCACCGGCGTCCGGCGTGCCGTCCAGGCCGAGAATCTCGACCGGAATCGACGGGCCGGCTTCCTTGATCGGCTTGCCGTTCTCGTCGAGCATGGCCCGCACGCGGCCGTAGTTGACACCGCAGAGGATCATGTCGCCCTGACGCAGGGTACCGTCCTGAACCAGCACGGTAGCCACCGGACCACGGCCCTTGTCGAGACGGGACTCGACCACCACGCCACGGCCCGGGGCCGACGGAGTGGCTTTGAGCTCGAGTACTTCGGCCTGCAGCAGCACGGCTTCGAGCAGTTCGTCGACGCCGGTACCCATCTTGGCGGATACGTGGACGAAGGGAGCGTCGCCGCCCCACTCTTCCGGGATCACATCCAGCGCGGCCAGGCCGTTCTTGATGTTGTCCGGGTTGGCATCGGGCTTGTCGATCTTGTTCACCGCGACCACGATCGGCACGCCAGCGGCTTTCGCATGCTGCACGGCTTCCTGGGTCTGCGGCATCACGCCGTCGTCCGCCGCCACCACGAGGATGACGATGTCGGTCGCCTGGGCACCACGGGCACGCATCGCGGTGAACGCGGCGTGGCCGGGGGTGTCGAGGAAGGTGACCATGCCGCGGTCGGTTTCCACGTGGTAGGCGCCGATGTGCTGGGTGATGCCGCCGGCTTCACCCGCTGCAACCTTGGCACGACGGATGTAGTCGAGCAGGGAGGTCTTGCCGTGGTCGACGTGACCCATAACGGTCACTACCGGCGCACGCGATACGGCCTCGCCTTCGAACTTCAGCGACTCGGCCAGTTGCTCTTCCAGGGCGTTCTCGCTGACCAGCTTGACCTTGTGGCCGAGTTCTTCGGCGATCAGTTGGGCGGTTTCCTGGTCGAGGACCTGGTTGATGGTCACCGGAGTGCCCATCTTGAACATGAACTTGACGACTTCGGCGCCCTTCACCGACATCTGCTGAGCGAGCTCAGCAACAGTGATGGTCTCGCCGATACTCACTTCGCGCACAATGGGTCCTGTCGGGCTCTGGAACCCGTGCTGGTTACGCTTCTTCAGCTTCGCCTTGCCGCGACCACCGCCACGACGACCGAAACTGTCGTCGTCATCCGAACCGGAGCGCACAACGCGCGGAGCGGAAGTCTTTTCCTTTTCCTTGATCGACGGGCGATGCTGGGCATGCTTGCGATCGCGGCGATCGTCTTCGTCATCGCGCTTCGGCGGACGGCGGACTTCGCCTTCCTTCCGGCGCTCGTCGCCGGCAGCCGGAGCGGCGACGGGTGCGACAGGGACGGCGACCGGAGCGACGACAGGCGCCGGAGCAGCAGCCGGAGCACTTGCCTGGGCAGGCACTTCGGCCTGACGGCGGGCTGCGTCTTCGGCAGCGCGACGGGCTTCGACTTCGGCCTTCTGACGGGCCTCTTCCTCAGCCTTCAGGCGGGCAGCCTCTTCAACGGCGCGCTGCTCTTCCAGCTCGCGTTGACGCTCGGCCTCGATTTCGTCGGGGCTGCGCTTGACGTAGGTCTTCTTCTTGCGGACCTCAACGCTCACCGTCTTGCTGCCAGCCACTCTCAGGGTCGAGGTGGTCTTGCGCTGCAGGGTGATCTTGCGCGGTTCTTCCAGGCGATCGCCGTGGCTACCTTTAAGGTGCGCCAGCAGAGCCTGCTTTTCAGTATCGGTCACAACCTGCTCGGCATCGCTGTGCGGGAGGCCCGCTTCGCGCATCTGCTGCAGCAGGCGCTCAACCGGGGTATCGACCGTCTTGGCCAGTTCTTTCACCGTGACTTGCGTCATGCATTTCTCTCCTCAGGCCGCGAATGCTTACTCGAACCAATGGGCCCGGGCGGCCATGATCAACTTGCCGGCACGCTCTTCGTCCATGCCGTCGATGTCGAGCAAGTCGTCAATCGACTGCTCGGCAAGATCTTCACGGGTGGTTACGCCACGCAGCACCAGGTCCAGGGCCAGCTCTTTGGTCATGCCATCGAGGCTGAGCAGGTCTTCGGCCGGTTGAGCGTCAGCAAGTTTTTCTTCAGTTGCGATGGCTTTGGTCAGCAGACGATCCTTGGCGCGCGAGCGCAGCTCGTTGACGATGTCCTCGTCGAAGCCGTCGATGCTGAGCATCTCTTCCATCGGTACGTAGGCGATTTCTTCCAGGGTGGTAAAGCCTTCCTCGACCAGCACCTGAGCCAGTTCTTCGTCCACATCCAGCTCGTCGATGAAACGCTGCAGGATGTCGCCGGTCTCGGCCTGCTGCTTGGCCTGGATGTCGGCCTCGGTCATCACGTTCAGGGTCCAGCCGGTCAGTTGGCTGGCCAGACGGACGTTCTGGCCGCTGCGGCCGATGGCCTGCGCCAGGTTGTCCTCGGCGACGGCGATATCCATGGTGTGGGTATCTTCGTCGACGATGATCGCGGCCACTTCGGCAGGCGCCATCGCGTTGATCACGAACTGGGCAGGGTTATCGTCCCACAGCACGATGTCCACGCGCTCGCCACCGAGTTCGCCGGAAACGGCCTGTACGCGCGAACCGCGCATGCCGATGCAGGCGCCCTGCGGGTCGATACGTTTGTCCTTGGAGCGCACGGCGATCTTGGCGCGCGAACCCGGATCACGGGCAGCTGCCATCACGTCGATCAGTTGCTCGGCGATTTCCGGCACTTCGATGCGGAACAGCTCGATCAGCATCTCCGGCGCGGTACGCGAGAGAACCAGTTGCGGACCGCGGTTCTCGCTGCGAATTTCCTTCAGCAGGGCACGCACACGGGTGCCGACGCGGAAGGTCTCGCGCGGAATGATCTGGTCACGGGCCAGCAGCGCTTCGGCATTGTTGCCGAGGTCGACGATGACGTTGTCGCGGGTGACCTTCTTCACGGTGCCGGAGATGATTTCACCAACCTTCTCGCGGTAGGCGTCGACCACCTGAGCGCGCTCGGCTTCACGCACCTTCTGCACGATGACCTGCTTGGCGGTCTGTGCGGCGATGCGGCCGAACTCGATGGATTCGATCTTCTCTTCGATGACGTCACCGGCCTTGAGGTCCGGATGGCTCTCGCGAACGTCATCGACGGTGAGCTCGGAGGCAGGATTGGAGTAATCCTCGTCCTCGACCACGGTCCAACGGCGGAAAGTGTCGTAGTTGCCGTTGGCGCGGTTGATCTGCACCCGCAGGTCGACCTCGTCCTCGAAACGCTTCTTGGTGGCGGTTGCCAGAGCCAGTTCCAGCGCTTCGAAAATCACGCCGGGCGGTACACCCTTCTCGTTGGATACCGACTCAACAACCAGCAGTACTTCTTTGCTCATCGTACGCCTCGCCTTTCAATCCATTGGAATCCGCGCAACACGCGGCTCACTCAAATCGGGGAATGATGTTGGCCTTATCGATCGAATCGATCGGCAGCAGGTATTCATGGTCATCCACGAGGACCACCACGTCCTGCTCCTCCACACCACGGAGAACGCCCTGGAAATTGCGCCGCCGCTCGAAGGGGATGCGCAGCCTGATCTTCACTTGCTCGCCGACATACCGAGCGAACTGCTCCAGCGTGAACAGCGGTCGATCCATCCCCGGAGAGGAAACCTCGAGGGTGTATTCGCCACTGATCGGGTCCTCGACATCGAGCACCCCGCTGACCTGCCGACTGACTGTTTCGCAGTCTTCGATCAGGATCCCTTCAGCACGATCGATATACACCCTGAGCAGGGAGTGACGACCTTGGGAAATGAACTCCAGGCCCCAGCACTCATAGCCGAGCGCCTCTACCACAGGGGCCAACAAGGCCTGCAACTGTTCTAGCTTGCTCGACACCTGATCGCCTCGCGTATGCCGTAGAAACAAAAAATGGGCGAAACGCCCATCCCTAAAGGAGCCACCCTAGACTGGTGGCGCGGACTGTCCAGCTAGCAAAAAGCCCCTGAAAAGGGGCTCTGCCAAAACTGGTTGCGGGAGCTGGATTTGAACCAACGACCTTCGGGTTATGAGCCCGACGAGCTACCAGACTGCTCCATCCCGCGTCAAAGCTGGTGCAAAATTATACGGTTACACCCTAATCAGGTCAACCGAAACACCTGAAACGAAAGGCCCGCATAGCGGGCCTTCGTCATATGGTACCGAGGAGGGGACTCGAACCCCTACAGCCTATGGCCACTACCACCTCAAGGTAGCGTGTCTACCAATTCCACCACCTCGGCAAAAACTTGCCTTACTTCTTCTCAGGAGCCGCCGGAACGTCAGAGTTGCCAGCTGCCGGAGCCTGTTGCTGCCCCTGGGTTGCCGGCACATCGGATGCCGCCGGAACCTTCTCCTGCTTCTGCTCCATCACTGCCGGATCAGGAAGACCAACGTGACGTAGCATATCAGCTTTTTCTTTAGCGAAATACGCTAAACCCAAGCTAGTAATGAAAAAAATTGCAGCGAGCACACCAGTAAAACGACTCAGGAACGTAGCAGAGCCTTGGCTACCGAAAACGGTACCCGAAGCGCCCGAACCAAACGAGGCACCAGCATCCGCGCCCTTACCATGCTGCAGCAGGACCAGTACAACCAGACCCAGCGCCATCAGCAGGTGAATCACGATTACAACTGTTTCCAGCATCTGTCAGTTTCCTGCGGCGCGACAAATCGCACCAAACTCATCCGCATTGAGGGAGGCACCACCAATCAGCCCCCCATCGATGTCCGGCATGCCGAACAGTTCGACCGCATTCGCCGCCTTGACGCTACCGCCATACAGCAGGCGAACACCGCGGGCGACTTCGGCATTTTCTGCCGCCAATTGCGCGCGGATGGCCGCATGTACTTCTTGAGCCTGCTCAGGAGAGGCGGTCAGGCCCGTCCCGATTGCCCACACTGGCTCGTAAGCCACAACGGCGCGGGAGAAAGCCCCGACACCCAAATCTTCTATCACGGTCCCCAGCTGACGCCCGACGACTTCCAGGGTCTTTCCAGCTTCGCGCTGCTCGCGGGTCTCCCCCACGCACAACACCGGAACCAAACCGCAGGACTGCGCTGCGGCAAACTTACGACTGATGACACCGTCGCTTTCACCCAGAATCTGGCGGCGCTCAGAGTGCCCAACCAGAACCAGCGTGCAACCGGCATCGCTCAGTTGACTTGCAGCAATCTCGCCCGTCAGGGCGCCCTGCATCGGCTCGACTGCGCAATTCTGCGCACCCACAGCCAAGGCTTTGCCGTCCAGGCCTTGAATCACCTGATTGATGTACAGACAGGGCGGCAGAACCGCCACGTCGACACCTGTAGGCAGAGCCAGTTGTCGCAAGCCTTTGATCAGCTCCGCAACACTGGTGCGGGTACCGTGCATTTTCCAGTTCCCGGCCACTAAGGGTCGACGCATGCTGTACCTCGCTGAGCAAAGTGGGCGCAGATGTTAATCGACAAAAATCGAACTGACAAGCGAAATCAAGCACATACCTCTGTAACGACTTTCGCCAGCTGCTCGGCGTAAGCACGTACGCGAGCTTCTTCGTCGCCTTCGACCATCACCCGCACCAGCGGCTCGGTACCGGATTTGCGCAGAAGCACTCGGCCACGGCCCGCCATGCTTTCGGTCACGCGTTCGCACGCCTCCTTGACCGCAGGATGCTCGATCGGGTCGACATCGCGACGCTGGAAGCGGACGTTGATCAGCACCTGCGGGAACATCCGAATGCCTTGGCGCGCCTCGGCAAGCGTCTGGCCGCGCGCCTTGAGTGCCATCAGAACCTGCAGCGCAGCGATGATCGCATCGCCAGTGGTGGTGTGCTGACCACAAACGACATGGCCTGAGTTTTCACCGCCCAGGTGCCAGTTGCGCGCCATCAATTCAGCCATGACATAGCGGTCGCCGACCTTGGCACGAGTGAATGGAATCTGCAGATCTTTCAGAGCCAGCTCCAGGCCGAGGTTGCTCATGAGCGTCCCGACGACGCCACCATCCAGGCGGCCGCGCTCCTGCATGTCACGAGCGATCAGGAAGAGAATCTCGTCACCATCCACCACCGCGCCTGTATGGTCGACCATAAGCACGCGATCGCCATCGCCATCAAAGGCGATGCCCATGTCCGCCTGCTCGGCGATAACCGCGGCCTGAAGCGGGGCGATATGCGTGGAGCCGCAATTCTCATTGATGTTCAGGCCGTTGGGCTGAACGCCATGTACGGAAACCTGTGCACCCAGCTCGCGGAACACACTAGGCGCCACCTTGTAGGTCGCACCATGGGCGCAATCGATTACTAGCTTGAGCCCAGAGAAATCGGTACTGCTCGGCACGCTGCTCTTGCAGAACTCGATGTAGCGGCCAGCCGCATCGTTGATGCGCGAGACCTTGCCCAGACGCGCTGACTCGACCACCGTCATGGGCGTGTCGAGCAGTTGTTCGATGACCATCTCGACTTCATCGGGCAGCTTGGTGCCCTGACCGGAGAAGAACTTGATCCCGTTGTCGTCGTGCGGGTTGTGCGAGGCACTGATGACGATCCCCGCTTCGGCGTGGAACGTGCGAGTCAGATAGGCGATGCCCGGGGTCGGCATTGGCCCCAGCAGCATCACATCAGCGCCAGCTGCGGATAGACCGGCTTCCAGCGCTGATTCGAACATGTACCCGGAAATTCGCGTGTCCTTGCCCACCAGCACACGACACTTGCCCTGCTGCCGGAAGGCCATACCCACAGCCCAACCCAACTTGAGCACGAAGTCCGGCGTAATCGGTGGCGTGCCGACGCGGCCACGAATGCCATCGGTACCGAAGTATTTCCTGCTCATAGCGTCAGACCTTCTTCCTTAGCTTGTTCGACCGCATCGATCATGCGGACCACATCGACCGTCTCGGCGACGTCATGTACTCGAATAATGCGCGCCCCCTTGCTAACCGCCAGAGCAGCAAGGGCAAGGCTGCCATAGAGACGATCACCGACCTCGCGACCGAGCGCACGACCGATCATGCTCTTGCGCGACACTCCGACCAGCAGCGGGCAGCCCAGTTCCAGCAGGCGCTCCATACGCTGGAACAGCACAAGGTTATGCGCCTGCGTCTTGGCAAATCCGAAACCAGGATCGAGCACGATGCGCTCACGGGGAATGCCAGCCGCTTCGCACACAGCCATGCGCTCCACAAGGAAATCCCGCACCTCGGCGAGGATGTCCGGATAGCGCGGATCGTTCTGCATGTTGCTCGGCTCGCCGCGCATGTGCATGAGACAGATCGCCATTCCGGTATCCGCAGCCGCATCGACGGCACCATCGCGCTGAAGGGAACGAACGTCGTTGATCAGACCAGCCCCCAGGCGACCGGACTCGCGCATCACCGCGGGCGTCGATGTATCGACGGAAATCACCACATCCAATTCGCGAGCGATAGCCTCGACGACTGGCGCTACGCGCTCCAGCTCTTCTGTCGGAGTGACCAGGCGCGCGCCCGGGCGAGTCGACTCTCCGCCAACATCGATAAGGGTCGCACCAGCCTCGACCATCTCTGCTGCGCGCTGCAGCGCTCGGTCCAGCTGATTGAAACGACCACCATCGGAAAACGAGTCCGGCGTGACGTTGAGGATTCCCATGACATGGGGGCGCGTTAAATCAAGAACCCGGTTGCCGCAAGGCAACCGGGTTGGGTACAGCTTGGAGCTCATCAATCGTTCTCAGTGTTCCGCCAGCAGGACCGCCGATGGGCTTTTCCTTGCGACCAGCATCGTCGCGACTGGTAGTGGTCGACCCAGTGGAGCCAGAACCACCCTGCCAATCACGAGGCTCGCGCGGTTCCCGTCCAGCCATGATGTCGTCGATCTGGTCCGAGTCGATGGTTTCGTACTTCATCAACGCATCGGCCATCATGTCGAGCTTGTCGCGATTCTCGTCCAGCAGACGCTTGGCGGTGCCGTAGCAGTCGTCGATGATGCGACGGACTTCCTGGTCGATCAGCTTGGCGGTCTCACCGGAAACATTGGAGTGCTGGGAACCGGCACTGCGCCCCAGGAACACCTCGCCCTCTTCTTCCGCGTACATCAACGGACCGAGCTTCTCGGAGAGGCCCCACTTGGTAACCATGTTCCGCGAGAGCTGGGTGGCACGCATGATGTCATTGGAAGCGCCAGTGGTAACACCTTCGAAACCGAGCGTCATCTCCTCGGCGATACGGCCGCCGAACAGCGAGCATATCTGGCTTTCCAGGGCGCGTTTGGAGAGGCTGTAGCGATCTTCCTCGGGGAGGAACATCGTCACGCCCAGCGCGCGACCGCGCGGGATGATGGAAACTTTGTAGACCGGGTCGTGCTCGGGCACGAGGCGGCCGACGATAGCGTGACCGGCCTCGTGGTAAGCGGTATTCCGCTTTTCTTTCTCGGACATGACCATGGTCTTGCGCTCGGCACCCATCATGATCTTGTCCTTGGCCAGCTCGAATTCACGCATGTCGACGATGCGCTTGTTGGCGCGGGCGGCGAACAACGAGGCCTCGTTGACCAGGTTGGCCAGATCGGCACCGGAGAAGCCCGGAGTACCGCGCGCGATCACGGCTGCGTCGACATGATCGCCCAGCGGAACCTTGCGCATGTGCACCTTGAGAATCTGCTCGCGGCCACGAATGTCCGGCAGGCCAACCACTACCTGGCGGTCGAAGCGGCCCGGGCGCAGCAGCGCCGGGTCGAGGACGTCCGGGCGGTTGGTCGCGGCGATCACGATGATGCCGTCGTTCATCTCGAAGCCATCCATCTCGACCAGCAACTGGTTGAGGGTCTGCTCACGCTCGTCGTGACCACCGCCCAGGCCGGCGCCACGATGGCGACCAACGGCGTCGATCTCGTCGATGAAGATGATGCACGGCGCGTGTTTCTTGGCTTGGTCGAACATGTCGCGAACACGGGACGCACCCACGCCGACGAACATTTCGACGAAGTCGGAGCCGGAGATGGTGAAGAACGGGACTTTCGCCTCGCCAGCGATCGCCTTGGCCAGCAGGGTCTTACCGGTACCGGGCGGGCCGACCATCAGCACGCCGCGCGGAATGCGGCCACCGAGGCGCTGGAACTTGCCCGGATCGCGGAGGAATTCGACCAGCTCGCTGACCTCTTCCTTTGCCTCGTCGCAACCGGCGACGTCAGCGAAGGTGGTCTTCACCTGATCTTCGGAAAGCAGGCGTGCCTTGCTCTTGCCGAAGCTCATCGGGCCACCACGGCCGCCGCCGCCGCCCTGCATCTGGCGCATGAAGAACATGAACACGGCGATGATCACGAGGATCGGGAAGCTGGCGACCAGCAACTGAGTCCAGATGCTCTGCTGCTCCGGCTGCTTGCCTTCGATGACCACGTTGTTGTTGACCAGATCGCCGATCAGGCCATTGTCCTGGATCGCCGGACGAATGGTCTTGAAGGTGTCCCCATCCTGGCGCTTGCCAGTGATGACGTAACCGTCGACGGTAACCCGCTCGACCTTGCCTTCCTTCACCTGCTGGATGAAATCCGAATAGTTGAGCGTTTGCGGCTCGTTCGGACTGGAGAAGTTGTTCATCACGGTGACGAGGACCGCCGCGATGATCAACCACAGGATCAGGTTCTTTGCCATGTCGTTCAATTGACTACCCTCTGAAGCCGGCTCCGCCCTGGAAACCGCTTCGCACGACGGCCGGACTCCTTCCGGCCAACTTACTACACAACTCCCGCCCAGGCGGAAGGCGTCTGTAACCCTTTATGAACCCCGGCTCGAGCCGACACAAGCCTTACTTACGCACACTGGACAGGCTGGAAGCCCATTCGTCGCAGTCTAGGCTCCGCGGAATCCGCGTGCGAGCAGATATTGCTCACGGGAGCGGTCGCGGGAGGACAGGGGCTTGCGCATCTGTACCTTCTCGAAATTCTCGCGAACCATCTTCAGGTAAGTGTCGAACCCTTCACCCTGGAATATCTTGATCAGAAAATCGCCGCCCGGGCGCAACACCCGGGTGCAGAGGTCCAGTGCCAGCTCGCAGAGGAACATCGCACGGGGCATGTCCACAGCGGGCAGCCCACTCATATTGGGGGCCATATCGGAAATCACAAGGTCTACCGGATTTTCTCCGATGGCCTCGAGCAACTGGGCGAAGACCTCGTCTTCGGTGAAGTCGCCCTGGATGAAGGTGACGTCCGGAATGCTGTCCATCGGCAGGATATCGGAAGCGATCAGGATGCCCTTGTCGCCGATGACCCGACTGGTGACCTGCGACCAGCCGCCTGGCGCCGCGCCGAGGTCGACCACGGTCATTCCCGGGCGCAGGATGCGATCCTTCTCCTGGATTTCCAGCAGCTTGTAGCTGGCGCGCGAGCGGTAGCCGTCGCGTTGCGCCATCTTCACGTAAGGATCGTCGAAATGTTCTTTTAGCCAGCGATGGCTAGTCTTGGAACGGGCCACGTATTACCTCGTCTGAGCGGCACCCGGATAAATGTGAATTCGGGTAAGATATCCGCCTTTTTTCCCAGGGGTCTGATTATGGCGCTCACTCAGGAGCAGAAGAAACAGTTCAAATCTATCGGCCACCATCTGAAGCCTGTATTGACCGTAGCCGAAAACGGTCTTACCGAAGGCGTGATGGCCGAGCTCGAGCGTGCGCTCAATGATCACGAACTGATCAAGGTACAGTTCCGCATCACAGAGCGCGACGATCGCCGCGCGCTGATCGATGAACTGTGCCAGAACGGCAGCTGCGAGCTGGTCCAGGTCATCGGCAAGATGGCACTGGTCTATCGCCGCAACTCCAAGCCGAACCGCAATCTGTCGAACATCAGCCGCTTCAGCGGCCTGTAAGACTCGGGATCGGGCCGGGCGCCACGGCGCCCGGAGATTCCAGCCTGCCTGCGCTTAGCGCACGGCATCTCGCCCAGGTACCGGCTGCAGCACCAGCAGCACGCCGCACAGAGCCAGCACCAGGTAGTTGAACAGCAGCCAACGCTGGGCATCCGGCGCGATGCGATCGACCACCAGGTAGCTGACCACCATCACCAAAACCGTCAGCAGCAACTGCCCTCGCATTTCGCGCCAGAGGCTGGCGAAGCCGTGCGCAGCTACTAGCAGCACGACCTGCAGCAAAGCGCAGAAACCGGCGAATCCGACCAGCAATGGAGTGAGGGCGTCGGCGACTGACTGCACGAGCAGCGGTGCCAGGCCGACCTTCTCCAGCGCAGGCAAAACCACAAAGCGCAGTAGCCAGAGACCGCCGACCCAGAATGTCTGGGCCAGTAGCCAGCTGGCTGCTGCAGCTTTGTAGGGACGCGGATCAGGCGTGACGGACTTCAACGATCTCGTACTCGACATCGCCACCCGGGGTGCGCACCAGCACGGCATCCCCTTCGGTCTTGCCGATAAGCGCGCGGGCGATCGGCGAGTTGACCGAGATCTTGCTGGCCTTGATGTCGGCCTCGTCGTCGCCAACGATCTGGTAGGTCACGGTCTCGTCAGTTTCGACATTGGCGATATCCACGGTGGTACCGAAGATCACCTTGCCGGTGTGCGGGATGGTAGTGACGTCGATGATCTGTGCGTTGGACAGCTTGGCCTCGATATCGCGGATACGTGCCTCGGACATGCCCTGCTGCTCGCGCGCGGCATGGTACTCGGCGTTCTCCTTGAGGTCGCCCAGCTCACGCGCTTCGGCGATGGCCTGGGTGATCTGCGGGCGCAGAACGGTCTTCAGATACTTCAGTTCATCTTCCAGGGCGCGAGCGCCCTGGACGGTCATGGGGAACTTGCTCATGCGTTGATTCCTGCATGCAGATCCTGCAGGCGGCGTACGGTCTTCTCGGGACCGAACTTGAGCGCTTCGCAGATCGCCTGACCAGCCGCGATGGTGGTGGTGCAGTAGATCTTGTGCTGCAGGGCGTTACGACGGATGGAGTAGGAGTCGGCGATCGACTGGCGACCCTCGGTGGTGTTGATGATCAGGGTGACTTCGTCATTCTTGATCATGTCGACTACGTGAGGACGACCTTCGGTCACCTTGTTCACGCGGCGAACCGGCAGACCGGCGGCCTCGATAACCTTGGCGGTACCGGCGGTGGCGACCACTTCGAAGCCCAGGGCGATCAGGTCGCGGGCGACCTGCACGGCTTGCGGCTTGTCGTCTTCGCGGACGCTGATGAAGGCGCAGCCGGCGTTCGGCAGGATTTCGCTGGCACCCAGCTGGGCCTTGGCGAAGGCTTCGCCGAAGCTGTCGCCGACACCCATGACTTCACCGGTGGACTTCATTTCCGGGCCGAGGATCGGGTCGACGCCCGGGAACTTGGCGAACGGGAACACCGCTTCCTTGACGCTGTAGAACGGCGGGATCACTTCTTCGGTGAAGCCGACTTCGGCCAGGGTCTTGCCGGCCATCACGCGGGCCGCGACCTTGGCCAGGGATTCGCCGATGCACTTGGAAACGAACGGCACGGTACGCGAGGCGCGCGGGTTCACTTCGATGACGTAGATGTCTTCGCCCTGAACGGCCATCTGCACGTTCATCAGGCCTACGACGCCCAGCTCCAGGGCCATCTTCTTGACCTGCTCGCGGATCTCGTCCTGGATGTGCTTCGGCAGCGAGTACGGCGGCAGCGAGCAGGCGGAGTCACCGGAGTGCACGCCGGCCTGTTCGATGTGCTGCATGATCGCACCGATCACCACGGTGTCGCCGTCACAGACGGCGTCGATGTCGACTTCGATGGCGCAGTTCAGGAAGCGGTCGAGCAGCACCGGGCTGTCGTTGGAGACCTTCACAGCCTCGCGCATGTAGCGCTTGAGCTCTTCTTCCTGGTAGACGATTTCCATCGCGCGGCCGCCCAGTACGTAGGACGGGCGCACGACCATCGGGTAGCCGATGTTCTTCGACAGGGCCAGGGCCTCTTCTTCGCTGCGCGCGGTGGCGTTGGCCGGCTGACGCAGATTCAGGCGCTGGACCATCTGCTGGAAGCGCTCGCGGTCTTCGGCGCGGTCAATGGCGTCCGGGCTGGTGCCGATGATCGGCACGCCAGCTTCTTCCAGGGCACGGCAGAGTTTCAGCGGAGTCTGGCCGCCGTACTGCACGATGACGCCCTTGGGCTGCTCGACACGGACGATCTCCAGCACGTCTTCCAGGGTCACCGGCTCGAAGTACAGGCGGTCGGAAGTGTCGTAGTCGGTGGAGACGGTTTCCGGGTTGCAGTTGACCATGATGGTCTCGTAGCCGTCTTCGCGCATCGCCAGCGCAGCGTGGACGCAGCAGTAGTCGAACTCGATGCCCTGGCCGATACGGTTCGGACCGCCGCCCAGGATCATGATCTTGTCGCGGCCGGACGGATTGGCTTCGCACTCTTCCTCGTAGGTCGAGTACATGTAAGCGGTGTCGGTGGCGAATTCGGCGGCGCAGGTATCCACGCGCTTGTACACCGGCAGCACTTTCAGCTTGTGGCGGTGGGCACGCAGGTTCTTCTCGGTGACGCCGAGGAGCTTGGCCAGGCGCGAGTCGGAGAAGCCCTTGCGCTTGAGCTTGCGCATCAGGTCGGCATCGATGCCGGACAGGCCGAGGGTCTTGACCTTCTCTTCGTCCTTGATGAGGTCTTCGATCTGCACCAGGAACCACTCGTCGATCTTGGTCAGGTTGAAGACTTCCTCGATGGACTTGCCGGCGCGGAAAGCGTCAGCCACGTACCAGATACGCTCGGCGCCCGGCACGGTCAGCTCGCGCTTGAGGATGCCTTCGGCTTCCGGGTCGGTCAGGTCGAGTTTCGGGTCGAAGCCGGCGACGCCCACTTCCAGGCCGCGCAGGGCTTTCTGCACCGACTCCTGGAAGGTACGGCCGATGGCCATGACTTCGCCCACGGATTTCATCTGGGTGGTCAGGCGGGCGTCGGCTTTCGGGAATTTCTCGAAGGCGAAGCGCGGCACCTTGGTGACGACGTAGTCGATAGCCGGCTCGAAGGACGCCGGGGTGCGGCCGCCGGTGATGTCGTTCTGCAGCTCGTCGAGGGTGTAGCCGACAGCCAGCTTGGCGGCGATCTTGGCGATCGGGAAGCCGGTGGCCTTGGAGGCCAGGGCCGAGGAGCGGGACACGCGCGGGTTCATCTCGATCACGACCATACGGCCAGTGTTCGGGCAGATGCCGAACTGCACGTTGGAACCGCCGGTTTCCACGCCGATCTCACGCAGCACCGCCAGGGAGGCGTTGCGCATGATCTGGTATTCCTTGTCGGTCAGGGTCTGTGCCGGCGCAACGGTGATGGAGTCACCGGTGTGCACGCCCATCGGATCGAAGTTCTCGATGGAGCAGACAATGATGCAGTTGTCCTTCTTGTCGCGGACAACCTCCATCTCGTATTCCTTCCAGCCGATCAGCGATTCGTCGATCAGCAGTTCGTTGGTCGGCGACAGGTCCAGGCCGCGGGCGCAGATCTCTTCGAACTCCTCGCGGTTGTAGGCGATGCCGCCACCGGTGCCGCCCATGGTGAAGGACGGACGGATGATGCAGGGGAAGCCGACCTGATCCAGTACGCCGTAGGCTTCTTCCATGGTGTGGGCGATGCCCGAGCGCGGGCAGGCCAGGCCGATGGACTTCATGGCCTTGTCGAAGCGCGAACGGTCTTCGGCCTTGTCGATGGTATCGGCGTTGGCGCCGATCATTTCCACGCCGAATTTCTCCAGCACGCCGTGGCGCTCGAGGTCGAGGGCGCAGTTCAGCGCGGTCTGGCCACCCATGGTCGGCAGCAGCGCGTCAGGACGCTCTTTCTCGATGATCTTGGCGACGGTCTGCCACTTGATCGGCTCGATGTAGGTGGCGTCGGCCATGGCCGGGTCGGTCATGATGGTGGCCGGGTTGGAGTTCACCAGGATGACGCGGAAGCCTTCTTCCTTCAGGGCCTTGCAGGCCTGTGCGCCGGAGTAGTCGAACTCGCAGGCCTGGCCGATGACGATCGGGCCGGCGCCGAGGATCAGGATGCTCTTGATGTCTGTACGCTTGGGCATGGGACTCTCGTTGCAATATTCAGGAAAGGGTTGCGCTGGCCAGCTTCACGCCAAAGCCGACGAACAGGGCGCCGACGCCACTAGAGGCGCCGGCAGCCAACCGTTGCCGCCGACGGAACCATGCCGCCAGACGCACACCGGAGAAAATCAGGAAACTCAGGTACAGGGCGCTGATGATCTCGAGGATCGTGCCCAGGACCAGGAACGACACTCCGGGATAGGCGTATCCGGGGTCGACGAACTGGATGAAGAAGGAAACGAAGAAGAGGATCGCCTTCGGGTTGGACAGGCTCAGCAGCAGCGCCTTGCGGAACGGCTGGTTGACGTCGACCTGCTTCACCGGCGCAGCGGCCTGCTCGACCGGCTGGCGCAGCTTCTGCAAACCACCCCGGAGCATGCCGATACCGAGGTAGAACAGGTAGGCCGCGCCTACGTACTTCAGCCCGAGGAACAGCACCGGCTCGGCCTTGAGCAGTGAGGCGATACCCAACGCCGACAGCGCCATGAGCACGGCGTCACCGAGGAACACCGCGCTCGCCGCCCGGTAGCCGGCGCCAACGCCGCGCTGGGCGGCGGTGGCGAGCACGAACAGCGAGTTCGGGCCCGGCAGCAGGACGATGAACAACGTACCCAGGACGTAGGTCCAGAGGTCGGTGATCCCCAGGGTCGGCATCATCTTCGTTTACCTCTTCGCGGCCTTCAGCGGCGCTCGGCCATCGCCGCGATGAAGCGGTCGAACAGCGGAGCGACGTCGTGCGGGCCAGGGCTGGCTTCCGGGTGACCCTGGAAGCTGAAGGCCACCTTGTCAGTGCGCTCGATGCCCTGCAGGGTGCCATCGAACAGCGACTTGTGGGTGGCGCGCAGGTTGGCCGGCAGGGTCGACTCGTCCACGGCGAAGCCATGGTTCTGGCTGGTGATCATCACCACGCCGCTGTCGAGGTCCTGCACCGGGTGGTTCGCACCGTGGTGGCCGTGGCCCATCTTCACGGTCTTGGCGCCGGAGGCCAGGGCCAGCAGCTGGTGACCGAGACAGATGCCGAAGACCGGGATGTCGGTATCGAGGAACTCGCGGATCGCCTGGATGGCGTAGTCGCAAGGCTCGGGGTCACCAGGGCCGTTGGAGAGGAAGATACCGTCCGGGTTCAGCGCCAGGACTTCGCTGGCCGGGGTCTGGGCCGGAACGACGGTCAGGCGGCAGCCACGAGCAACCAGCATGCGCAGGATGTTCAGCTTGACGCCGAAGTCGTAGGCAACCACGTGGTACGGCAGCTCGGCAGCGGCGATTTCCGGGTGGCTGTCGGTTTCCAGGTTCCACACGCTGGAGCGCCATTCGTAGCGCTCGGTGGAGGAAACGACCTTGGCCAGGTCCATGCCTTTCAGGCCCGGGAAGGAGCGGGCCAGCTCGAGGGCTTTCTCTTCGGTGGCGTCGTCGCCGGCGAGGATGCAGCCGTTCTGCGAACCCTTCTCGCGCAGGATGCGAGTCAGGCGGCGGGTGTCGATACCGGCGATGGCGACGGTGCCGTTTTCTTTCAGGTAATCCGGCAGCGACTGCTTGTCGCGCCAGCTGCTGGCCAGCAGCGGCAGGTCGCGGATGATCAGGCCGGCGGCCCAGACCTTGTTCGACTCGGCGTCTTCCGGGGTGGTCCCGGTGTTGCCGATGTGCGGGTAGGTCAGGGTGACGATCTGTTGGGCATAGGAAGGATCGGTAAGGATTTCCTGGTAGCCGGTCATGGCAGTGTTGAACACCACCTCACCAACGGTATGACCGTCGGCACCGATGGCTTCACCGCGAAAAATGCTGCCGTCGGCAAGTGCAAGTATGGCTGGCTTAGTCAAGAAGACCTCCCGTAAATCAAGCCTGGCTGGGCGTGCGCAGATTGTAAAAAAGCGGGATGACGTCAGAAGAGGTCATCCCGCTTTTTTATGGTTCATGCTGCGCTGCTTTTAGTGGACACACTAAATCTGTAGTTTACAGAAAAGCGACATCCAGGTCCACCCAAAGCACGACATACGGCGCTACCGCCTGACCAACTCAACGCAAGCCGAGCACATCCTGCATGTCGTAAAGACCACTGCCCTGCCCGTCCAGCCAGAGCGCGGCACGCACCGCACCACGAGCGAAGGTCATGCGGCTCGAAGCCTTGTGCGTGATTTCCACGCGCTCGCCATCGGCGGCGAACAGCACAGTGTGATCACCGACCACATCGCCCGCGCGCACAGTGGCGAAGCCAATGGTTTCACGAGCACGAGCACCGGTCTGGCCTTCACGGCCGTAGACGGCAACCTTCTCCAGATCACGCCCCAACGCATTGGCAACGACTTCGCCCATGCGCAGCGCAGTACCGGACGGCGCATCGACCTTGTGGCGGTGGTGCGCCTCGAGGATCTCGATGTCGACATCATCACCCAGCACACGAGCAGCAGTGTCCAGCAGCTTAAGGCAGAGGTTCACGCCAACGCTGTAGTTGGCGGCGAAGACAATCGGGATCTCCTTGGCCGCCTCGGCGATCAGCACCTTCTCCTCAGCAGAGAAACCGGTGGTGCCGATGACCATGGCCTTGCCCGCCTTGCGGCAGATTTCCAGGTTCTTCAGGGTGACGGTCGGGTGGGTGAAATCGATCAGCACATCGAACTCGTCAGCCACCTTGAGCAGGTCGCCCGACAGCGGCACGCCGATGCGCCCCAGACCTGCCAGCTCTCCAGCATCGGCACCGACCAGCGTGCTGTCCGGACGATCGATGGCGGCGGTCAGGCCGGCGCCACCATTGGTCTGCTGCACCGCCTCGATAAGGATCTTGCCCATGCGCCCAGCGGCGCCCATTACAGCTATACGTCGCATTTAGTCAGCTCCAAGCTGCAAGCCCCAAGCTGCAAGCGGCGCCCGTCTCGAGGGCCGCCGCCTGCAACCTGCAGCTTCAAGTCATAGGTCGTCGAAGAAGCGCTTCATGCCTTCGAACCAGCCACTGGCACGGGGCGAGTGGGAAGTGTCGCCCTGCAGGCTGCCGCGGAACTCTTCGAGCAGTTCGCGCTGGCGCTTGTCCAGGTTGACCGGCGTTTCCACCACCACCCTGCACATCAGGTCGCCGGCACCGCCGCCGCGCACCGGGGCCACGCCCTTGCCGCGCAGACGGAACAGCTTGCCGGTCTGAGTACCCTCGGGGATCTTCAGCTTCACGCGACCATCCAGGGTCGGCACTTCCAGCTCACCACCCAGGGCTGCGTCGGCGAAGCTGATCGGCACTTCGCAGTACAGATGCTTGCCATCGCGCTGGAAGATGTCGTGCTCGCGCACGTTCACCACCACGTAGAGATCGCCCGCGGGGCCACCATGGGCACCGGCCTCGCCTTCGCCGGACAGACGAATACGGTCGCCGGTATCGACACCCGCCGGCACCTTGACCGACAGGGTCTTCTGCTCTTCCACTCGCCCCTGGCCGTGGCAGGTGCCGCATGGATCGCTGATCATCTTGCCGTTGCCATGGCAACGCGGGCAGGTCTGCTGCACCGAGAAGAAGCCCTGCTGCATGCGCACCTGGCCGATGCCGCCGCAGGTGGTGCAGGTGACCGGCGAGGTGCCGGGCTTGGCGCCGCTGCCGCTGCAAGTCTTGCAACCAACCAGGGTCGGCACGCGGATGGTCACGGTGGTGCCGCGCACGGCATCTTCAAGATCCAGGTCCAGCGTGTAGCGCAGATCGGCGCCGCGCTGCGGGCCGCCGCGACCGCCACGACCACCGCCGCCGCCACCGAAGAAATCGCTGAAGACGTCGCCGAAGATGTCCGAGAAGCTCGCGCCGCCGAAGCCGGCTCCAGCGCCACCACCCATCTGCGGGTCGACACCGGCGTGACCGTACTGATCGTAGGCTGCACGCTTGCTGGCGTCAGACAGGATCTCGTACGCCTCGTTGGCCTCCTTGAATTTATCCTCGGCTTCCTTGTCGCCGGGATTGCGGTCCGGGTGGTGCTTCATGGCCAGCCGGCGATAGGCCTTCTTCAGGTCCGCTTCGCTGGCGCCACGCTCGACACCCAGTACCTCGTAAAAATCACGTTTGGCCATAAATTCTTTGCACCTTCAAAACCTCTCCCCCAGACACGCCGACGCGGGAGCAAGCCCCCGCGCGACGGTTCATGCGCACCGACACGCTGGTCGGGGGTCGGTGCGCCGGAGCGGAAGCAAGCACGCGGCTTACTTGTTCTCCTTGACCTCTTCGAACTCGGCGTCGACGACATCGTCGCCAGCCTTGTCGTCAGCGCCATCGCCTTGAGCGGCAGCACCAGGCTGCGGTTGCTCGGCGTACATCTTCTGAGCCAGCGGAGTGGACGCCTGGGACAGCGCGTTCATCTTCGCCTCGATCTCGGCCTTGTCGTCGCCTTTCACGGCAACTTCCAGCTCGCCGAGAGCTTTCTCGATGGCAGCCTTCTCGTCAGCGGTGGCCTTGTCACCAGCCTCGGTGACCATCTTGCGAGTCGCGTGGACCAGCGCATCACCCTGGTTGCGGGCAGCGGCCAGTTCTTCGAACTTGCGGTCTTCCTCGGCGTTGGCCTCGGCGTCGCGAACCATCTGCTGGATCTCGTCCTCGGACAGACCGGAGGAAGCCTTGATCACGATGGACTGCTGCTTGCCGGTGGCCTTGTCCTTCGCGCTCACGTGCAGGATGCCGTTGGCGTCGATGTCGAAGGTCACTTCGATCTGCGGCACACCGCGCGGAGCCGGCGGAATGTCGGCCAGGTCGAACTTGCCGAGCGACTTGTTCTGGCCAGCCTGCTTACGCTCGCCCTGCAGCACGTGGATGGTCACGGCGCCCTGGTTGTCGTCGGCAGTGGAGAACACCTGCGACTTCTTGGTCGGGATGGTGGTGTTCTTGTCGATCAGCGCGGTCATCACGCCACCCAGGGTTTCGATACCCAGGGTCAGCGGGGTGACGTCGAGCAGCAGCACGTCCTTGACGTCGCCAGCCAGCACGGCGCCCTGGATGGCAGCACCCATGGCCACAGCTTCGTCCGGGTTGACGTCCTTGCGCGCTTCTTTACCGAAGAACTCGGCAACGGTCTTCTGCACCAGCGGCATACGGGTCTGGCCGCCGACCAGGATCACTTCGTCGATCTTCGATACGTCCAGGCCAGCATCTTTCAGCGCGACGCGGCACGGCTCGACGGTACGGGCGACCAGGTCTTCCACCAGCGATTCCAGCTTGGCGCGGGACACCTTCACGTTCAGGTGTTTCGGGCCGCTGGCGTCAGCGGTGATGTACGGCAGGTTGACGTCGGTCTGCTGGGTCGAGGACAGCTCGATCTTGGCTTTCTCGGCAGCTTCTTTCAGGCGCTGCATGGCCAGCGGGTCGCCCTTCAGGTCCATGCCGGTTTCTTTCTTGAACTCGTCGACGAGGTAGTCGATCAGGCGCAGGTCGAAGTCTTCACCACCGAGGAAGGTGTCACCGTTGGTGGCCAGCACTTCGAACTGGTGCTCACCGTCGACTTCAGCGATCTCGATCACCGATACGTCGAAGGTACCGCCACCCAGGTCGTAGACGATGATGGTGTGGTCGCCCTTGGCCTTGTCCAGGCCGTAGGCCAGCGCAGCCGCGGTCGGCTCGTTGATGATGCGCTTGACGTCCAGACCGGCGATGCGGCCGGCGTCCTTGGTGGCTTGACGCTGGCTGTCGTTGAAGTAGGCCGGAACGGTGATGACCGCTTCGGTGACCGGCTCGCCCAGGTAATCCTCGGCGGTCTTCTTCATCTTCTTCAGGACTTCAGCCGAAACCTGCGGCGGAGCCATCTTCTGGCCCTTGGCTTCGACCCAGGCGTCGCCGTTGTCAGCCTTGACGATGTTGTACGGCACCATCTTGATGTCTTTCTGCACGACTTCTTCTTCGAAGCGACGGCCGATCAGACGCTTCACCGCGTACAGGGTGTTCTTCGGGTTGGTCACAGCCTGGCGCTTGGCCGGCTGACCTACCAGGATTTCGCCGTCGTTGGCGTAGCCGATGATCGACGGGGTGGTACGAGCGCCTTCGGCGTTCTCGATGACCTTGACGTTACCGTTCTCCAGGATGGACACACAGGAGTTGGTGGTCCCCAGGTCGATACCAATGATTTTGCCCATATTTCACTCTCCAGAAATTAGATTCCGTGCGGGCCCCGCTGCGGGCCTATTGCTCGGTTGAATACCCAGATGGGGACCGGGTGGTGGATTTCAAGCCTTCTCGTCGATCGAAGGCGGAGTCTGTTCGGGTGCCTTGCTGACCACGACCATCGCCGGACGCAGCAGGCGGCCGTGCAGCAGGTAGCCCTTCTGGAACACCTTGACCACGCTACCCGGCTCCATGTGCGCGCTTTCCTGCATCGCCATGGCCTGATGGTGCTCGGGGTTGAACGGCTCGCCGTGCGGGTCGACCGGCTCCAGGTTGTAGCGCTTGAGGGTGTCGTGGAACATCTTGAGGGTCAGCTCGATGCCTTCGCGCATCGGCTTGATCGCCTCGTCGTCCGGGTTCGACATTTCCAGCGCGCGCTCCAGGGTGTCGACCACCGGCAGCAGGTCGCCGGAGAACTTCTCCAGGGCGAACTTGTGCGCTTTCTCCACGTCCTGCTCGGCACGCCGGCGGACGTTCTGCAATTCGGCAACCGCACGCAGGCTCTGGTCCTTGGCCGCGGCCAGCTGCTCTTCCAGGTTCTGCACGCGGACGTTCAGGTCTTCGCCGGCACCCTGTTCCGGCTGCTCGTTCATGCGCGAATCCTGGGTCTGTTGTTCGTCAGACATGCCACTCTCCTACCAAAAGAAATAAGCCTTAGAAAACAAAGCGAACCGACGGGTTCGCGGCTCTGCCGGCTATATGGGGGCCAAATCTGCCGCTTCAAGGGTCGGACGGATAATTGCCAGTCAGCGAAAATACTGTATAAATATCCAGAACACTCCACGGAGCCATTCCCATGCTGGTTCACCTGTCCGTACACAACTACGCCATCGTCGAACACCTCGATCTCGAGCTCGCCGCCGGCATGAGCGTGATCACCGGCGAGACCGGTGCGGGCAAGTCGATCATGCTCGACGCCCTCGGCCTGGCCCTTGGCGACCGCGCCGACAGCGGCGTGGTGCGCCCTGGTGCGGACAAGGCGGACATCCTCGCCAGCTTCGACGTCAGCGCCATAGCCGAGGCCCGCGACTGGCTCGCCGAGCGCGACCTGGAGCAGGACGGCCCATGCATCCTGCGCCGGGTCATCACCGCGGAAGGCCGTTCTCGCGGCTATATAAACGGCAGTCCCTGCCCGCTAGGCGACCTCAAGGCACTGGGCGAGCTGCTCATCGATATCCACAGCCAGCACGAACACCAGTCGCTGCTCAAGGCCGACACCCATCGCCGTCTGCTCGACGAGTACGCCGGCAGCCAGGACCTGGCGCGCCAGGTACAACTGGCCGCGCAGCGCTGGAAGCAGACACGCCAGGAACTCGACCGCCTGTCGCGCAGCGGCGATGAGCAGCGCGCCCGCCACCAGTTGCTCAGCTA
The DNA here is from genome assembly GCF_000689415.1 of Pseudomonas knackmussii B13. Lineage (NCBI taxonomy): Bacteria > Pseudomonadati > Pseudomonadota > Gammaproteobacteria > Pseudomonadales > Pseudomonadaceae > Pseudomonas > Pseudomonas knackmussii. Next base: position 5,256,469 of record NZ_HG322950.1, read on the forward strand.
CCAGCTCGACGAACTGGAAAACCTGGCCCTGAGCGAGAACGAACTGGAGTCGCTGGAGGCCGAACACAAGACCCTGAGCAATGCCGGCGCGCTTCTTGGCGCCTGCCGCCAAGTCGTGGACATGTGCAGCGAAAGCGATGCCGGAAACGTGCTTTCGGTCCTGCCCGCGAGCCTCCACCGGCTGACCGCCTTCCAGAGCCAGCCGCAGGCGCTGGCCGAAGCCGTCAACCTGCTGTCCAGCGCACAGATCCAGGTCGAGGAAGCGGTCGGCGAGCTGAACCGCTTCGTCGATAACTTCGATGCCGACCCCAATCGTCTGCAGCAACTCGAAGAACGGATGGACAGCATTTACGGGCTGGCACGCAAGCACCGCGTGCAGCCCAGCGAACTGCTCGACCTGCAGCAGCGCCTGCTTGACGAACTGGAAGCGCTCAACGCCGACGACGAAGCCGTGGAGCGCCTGGGCGAGGAGCTGGCCGCCTACGAACGCCACTATCAGGAGAAGGCCGCCGAACTCGGCGCCCTGCGCCGCCAGGCCGCACCGCAACTGGCCACGGCAGTAGAGACGGAAATGCAGCGCCTCGGCATGCCCGGCGGCCGCTTTGCCATCGAACTGAGCGAAGCTCCCCATGCCGAACCCCAGGCCAACGGGCTGGAGCAACTGGAATTCCTGGTCAGCGCCAACCCCGGGCAGCCGCTCAAGGGCATCGCCAAGGTCGCTTCCGGAGGCGAGCTGTCGCGCATCAGCTTGGCGATCCAGGTCATCACCGCGCAGACCTCGCGCATCCCCACGCTTGTGTTCGACGAAGTCGACGTCGGGATTGGCGGGCCGACTGCGGAAGTCGTTGGCCAGCTTCTGCGTCGCCTGGGCGAGCGCGGCCAGGTACTGACCGTCACCCACCTACCGCAGGTCGCCGCCCAGGGTCATCAGCATTTGTTCGTGCACAAGGATCGCAGCAGCAGCGAAACCCGCACCGCGGTTGCCAACTTGAAGAAGGCCGAACGCATCGAAGAAATCGCCCGAATGCTCGGCGGTGTCGACCTCACCAAGGAGTCGCTGGCGCACGCTCGCAAGATGGTCGATCGGGCGCTGCAAGGCTAAACGCCCCGCCATCATTCACTCGACGCACAAACGAAAACGGCGACCCTTGGGTCGCCGTTTCACGCATCAAACGCGGCTTATTTCTTCTTGCGGATGTACAGGACCAGATTGTGGTCCACCAGCTCGAAGCCGCGCTCCTTGACGATCTCGCGCTGACGCTTCTCGATTTCGGCGTCCATGAACTCGATCACCTCGCCGGTATCGACGCAGACCATGTGGTCGTGGTGGCCGCTGTCGGCCAGCTCGAACACTGCGTGGCCGCCGTCGAAGTTGTGGCGAACCACCAGGCCCGCGGCCTCGAACTGGGTCAGCACGCGGTACACGGTCGCCAGGCCGACGTCCTCACCCGCCTCCATCAACGCCTTGTAGACATCCTCGGCGCTCATGTGGCGCTGCTCGGCGGAATCGAGCATCTGCAGGATCTTGACGCGCGGCAGCGTGACTTTCAGTCCGGCTTTGCGCAGTTCGTTGTTTTCAACCATGTTTGCTTTCTCGGCGCGGAATGCTTCGCAGCATCCTTCAATGCAGGTATGATCGGGGTTTCGTTGCCCAGCCAAGATAGTGGAAGTCACCCCCCGATGCAAAAAGCCAAGCTCACGCTGACCAGTCTCGCATTCGCGATGGGACTTGCCGCACTCGCCGGCTGTTCGTTCCCAGGGGTCTACAAGATCGACATCCAGCAGGGCAACGTCGTGACTCAGGACATGATAGACCAGTTGAAGCCCGGAATGACCCGGCGCCAAGTGCGGTTTATCATGGGCAATCCGCTGATTGTCGACACCTTCCATGCCAACCGCTGGGACTACCTGTACAGCCTGCAGCCCGGCGGTGGTCAACGCAGCCAGGAGCGTGTCAGCCTGATGTTCAACGACAACGACCAGTTGATCGGCCTGAACGGCGATTTCCGCCCGGGCGTCAGCCGCGACGAGGCAATCCTCGGCAAGGAAGCGGCTCCCGGCACTCCGCAGCAACCGACGCAGCAGAAACCCGAGCAGCCCAAGGAAGAACCGGCCAAGCCCGGCTCCGTGGAAGAGCAACTGCAACGCGAAGTCGACGAGGCCAAACCGGTCGCCGTACCGACGCCGCAGCCGCTGGACAAGAATCCGCAGTAATTCGCCTGCGACGAAAAAGCCCGGCCAATGCCGGGCTTTTTCATGCCTGCGCAAAACTCAGGACTTGCTAGCGCGGGCCCGCGCCGCGCGCTGCTTGCGCACTTCCTTGGGATCAGCGATCAGCGGCCGGTATACCTCCACCCGCTCCCCCTCTTCCAATACGCGCTCCTCGGGATTGGCCACAGCCTTGCCGAAGATACCCAGCGGACTCTGCCGCAGGTCCAGCTCGGGAAAGTGTGCAGCGATGCCCGACAGCTCCACCGCTTCGCGCATCTTCGTGCCATAGGGCACGCTCAGACGTAGCAGGCGCTGCCGCTCTGGCAGCGCACAGACCACTTCGATGGCGATGCTGCGGATTTCAGCCATACAGCTGCTTGGCGCGCTGGCAGAAGGCATCGACCATGGTGTTGGCGGCCTGGGTGAACAGCGGACCGAGGGTGGCCTTCACCAGCGCGCCGGCGTAATCGAACGTCAGCTCGAGACTGATCTTGCAGGCCTTGTCGCCCAGCGCCTTGAAGGTCCAGACACCGTGCAGCTCACTGAACGGACCCTCTTCCAGCTTCATCTCTATGCTCTCGCCGGGGACCAGCGCGTTACGGGTGGTGAAGCGCTGCGACAGGCTGCCCTTGGCGACGCAAAGCTCGGCGCGCATGGCCGTCTCGCTCACCTCGAGCACGGTGCTCGCGGAACACCAGGGCAGGAACTCCGGGTAGCGCGCCACATCGTTCACCAGGTCGTACAGCGCCCGCGCGGGAAATGGCAGGAGGGCCGAACGCTGGATATGCGTGCTCATAAGGTTCTCGCTCATTCAATGAAGGGAAGCCCGCGAACGCCGGGCGACGCGGCTTCCATCGGCAAAAAAAACAGCGCGCATTCTCCGAGATTAGCCACGCCCCCTCAAGCGCGCATCCCGCGCCGCGGCGAAATCCACGACGCCGATAGCGGCGCGGCCGACGACTCCCTATAATGCGCGGCCTATGGCTAAACAGAAGAAACACCCCGCGGGGACCATCGCGCAGAACAAGAAGGCTCTGCACGACTACTTCATCGAGCAACGCTTCGAAGCGGGCATCGCCCTGTCCGGCTGGGAGGTCAAGAGCCTGCGCGCAGGCAAGGCCCAGCTGGTGGACAGCTACGTCCTGCTCAAGGACGGCGAAGCCTGGCTGCTGGGCAGCCACATCACGCCGCTGACCGCCGCCAGCACCCATGTGATCGCCGACCCCGTGCGCACGCGCAAGCTGCTGCTGCACAAGCGCGAGCTGGGCAAGCTGTTCGGTGCCGTGCAGCAGAAAGGCTATGCCTGCGTCGCCCTGTCGATCTACTGGAAGAAGCACCTGATCAAGTGCGAGATCGCACTGGCCAAGGGCAAGAAGGAGTACGACAAGCGCGACACCGAGAAGGTGCGCGACTCCGATCGCGAGATCCAGCGCGCCATGCGCCACGGCAAGGGCGACTAAGGTCCTGCCTTTCTTACTCGCGAACAGGCTCCGAAGCGGGGCCGTTCGCGAGCAAGCTCGCTCCTACAGCTTCCGCCTCAGACACCCAGCCTGCGCTGCGCCCTTTGCAGCCGCCGCGCTTCGTCCTGCGCTTCATCGAGCACTTCCTGCACATAGGAAATGTGCCGATGGGAAATCTCCCGCGCCTCCTCCGCACGCCCCTGCATGATCGCGTCGTAAAGCTCGCGGTGCTGGCGCATCAGTTGCTCGCGGGTTTCCGTGCGCTGCGCATACATGCCGCCGATGTTGATCACCACGTTGCGTTTGAGCAGGTCGAACAGGCCGCGAATCGTGTGCAGCAGCACCGCGTTGTGGCTCGCCTCGGCGATTGCCAGGTGGAAGCTGGCGTCGGCCGCCCCCTCTTCACTGCTGACCTTGTCGCTCTCCTGATAGCAGCTCTGTAGCCGCTCGAAGGCAGTGGTCAGGCGCTGCTGGTCCACTTCGGTGGCACGCATCGCGGCGTAGTAGGCGCAGGAGCCTTCCAGGGTATGGCGGAATTCGAGCAGGTCGCGCTGCGCTTCGGGGTTCGCTTCCAGCAGATGCAGCAACGGATCGCTGAAGGTCGAGCCCAGGGCCTGGGCGACGTAGTTGCCACCGCCCTGTCGACTAACTAGAAGCCCCTTGGCCACCAGTTTCTGGATCGCCTCGCGCAGTGACGGCCGCGATACGCCGAACTGCTCGGCCAGCACGCGCTCCGCGGGCAGGCGCTCGCCCGCCTTGAGGGTGCCCTCGAGGATCATCGACTCCAGCCGCTCGACGATGTCGTCCGACAAGCGGCGCTGCCGCACCTGGTTGAAACTCATCTTCCACCTCTTCGGCCGACGTCACTCGCCGCCCGTGAATACGCAGGCCGGCAGCCTACCCAGCCACCGGCACGACAACAAGGCCAGCCGCCGGCTCCCGACAAAAGTAGTAGCGCGGCAAATTGACAGCCCGCAGGACATGCTTTTACCCTGAGCACCTGCTTTTGTAAATTGGTATTACCAATTTAGAAAGCATTGCCGAACCCGGTCGTCCGCCTTTTCCGCCTCGCCACAGCGCCGGGTGGCAATCACACGACACGGCAACAGACTCCACACCAAAAACAATTAGGAGCCGCATCAGCATGCAAACCTGGCAGCAGATCTACACGCCGCTCGGCAGCCTCGGGCTGTCCGCACTGGTCGCCGTGGTACCCATCGTCTTCTTCTTCCTCGCGCTGGCCGTGTTCCGCCTCAAGGGGCACATCGCCGGCACCATCACCCTGATCCTCTCGCTCATCGTCGCCATCGCCGCCTACGGGATGCCAGTCGACAAGGCACTGGGCGCGGCCTTCTATGGCTTCCTCTACGGCCTTTGGCCGATCGCCTGGATCATCGTGGCCGCCGTGTTCCTCTACAAACTCACGGTCAAGAGCGGCCAGTTCGACATCATCCGCAGCTCGGTGCTGTCGATCACCTCGGACCAGCGCCTGCAGGTGCTGCTGATCGGCTTCTCGTTCGGCGCCTTCCTCGAAGGCGCAGCCGGCTTCGGCGCGCCAGTGGCGATCACCGCCGCCCTGCTCGTCGGTCTCGGCCTGAACCCGCTCTACGCCGCCGGCCTGTGCCTTATCGCCAACACCGCGCCGGTAGCCTTTGGCGCCCTGGGCATCCCGATCATCGTGGCCGGCCAGGTGTCGGGCATCGAAGCGTTCAAGATCGGCGCCATGGCTGGTCGCCAACTGCCGCTGCTGTCGCTGGCGGTCCCGTTCTGGCTGGTGTTCATGATGGATGGCGTGAGAGGCGTGAAGGAAACCTGGCCGGCCGCACTGGTCGCCGGCGGCAGCTTCGCCGTCAGCCAGTACTTCACCTCCAACTTCATCGGCCCGGAGCTGCCGGACATCACCTCCGCGCTGGTCAGCCTGGTGTCGCTGACCCTCTTCCTCAAGGTCTGGCAACCGGCCAACGCCGTGGCAGTGCTCGGCATGTCCGGCGGCGCGGCAGTCGCCGGCGGCGGCAATCCGCGCCCGGAGCCCTCGCCCTACAGCGGCGGTGAAATCCTCAAGGCGTGGTCGCCGTTCCTGGTGCTCACCATTCTGGTCACCATCTGGACCCTGAAGCCGTTCAAGGCAATGTTCCTGCCCGGCGGCGCGCTCTACAGCCTGGTGTTCAACTTCCCGATCCCGGGCCTCGACCAACTGGTGATCAAGGGCGCCCCCATCGTTGCGACAGCCACCGCCATGCCGGCTGTGTTCAAGTTCGACCCGCTGGCCGCAACCGGCACCGCGATCCTGCTCTCGGCCATCGTCTCGATGTTCATCCTGCGCATCGGCGTGAAAATTGGTCTGACCACATTCAAGGAGACCCTGGTCGAGCTGAAGTGGCCGATCCTGTCGATCGGCATGGTGCTGGCCTTCGCCTTCGTCACCAACTTCTCGGGCATGTCCACCACCCTGGCGCTGGTCCTCGCCGGCACCGGCGCGGCCTTCCCGTTCTTCTCGCCGTTCCTCGGCTGGCTGGGTGTGTTCCTGACCGGTTCGGACACCTCGTCCAACGCCCTGTTCGGCGCCCTGCAAGGCACCACCGCGCACCAGATCGGCGTGCACGACACCCTGCTGGTGGCCGCCAACACCACCGGCGGCGTGACCGGCAAGATGATCTCGCCGCAGTCCATCGCCGTGGCCTGCGCAGCGACCGGCATGGTCGGCAAGGAGTCGGACCTGTTCCGCTTCACCCTGAAGCACAGCCTGCTGTTCGCCACGGTGATCGGCGTGATCACCCTGCTCCAGGCCTATGTCTTCACCGGCATGCTGGTTCACTAAGCTGTCTGCTGCCGGGCCGCACGGCCCGGCAGGTTTTTCGTCTTCACCGTCTTCCATCACCGGTGCCCCGCCAGATGATCATTTCCGCCTCAACCGACTACCGCGCCGCCGCCCAACGCAAGCTGCCGCCGTTCCTGTTCCACTACGCCGACGGCGGCGCCTATGCCGAGCACACCCTGCGCCGCAACGTCGCCGACCTGTCCGACATCGCCCTGCGCCAGCGCGTGCTGAAGAACATGGCCGAGCTGAGCCTGGAAACCCGGCTGTTCGACGAGACACTGAGCATGCCCGTGGCGCTGGCGCCGGTCGGCCTGACCGGCATGTACGCGCGCCGCGGCGAAGTGCAGGCGGCGCGAGCGGCGGCGGCGAAGGGCATTCCCTTCACCCTGTCGACAGTCTCGGTGTGCCCGATCGAGGAAGTGGCGCCGGCTATCGACCGGCCGATGTGGTTCCAGCTTTACGTGCTCAAGGACCGCGGCTTCATGCGCAATGCCCTGGAGCGCGCCAAGGCCGCCGGCGTCAGCACCCTGGTGTTCACCGTGGACATGCCGGTGCCCGGCGCCCGCTACCGCGACGCGCACTCCGGCATGAGCGGTCCGAACGCCCCGCTGCGCCGCGTCTGGCAGGCCATGACCCACCCGCAGTGGGCGCTGGACGTCGGCCTGCTCGGCAAGCCGCACGACCTCGGCAACATCTCCAAGTACCGCGGCAACCCCACGGGCCTGGCCGACTACATCGGCTGGCTGGGCGCCAACTTCGACCCGTCGATTTCCTGGAAGGACCTGGAGTGGATCCGCGACTTCTGGGAAGGCCCGATGGTGATCAAGGGCATCCTCGATCCGGAGGATGCGAAGGACGCGGTGAAATTCGGCGCCGACGGCATAGTCGTCTCCAACCACGGCGGCCGCCAGCTCGACGGCGTGCTGTCCAGCGCCCGCGCGCTGCCGGCCATTGCCGATGCGGTGAAGGGCGATCTGAAGATCCTCGCCGACTCGGGCATTCGCAATGGTCTGGACGTGGTGCGCATGATCGCCCTGGGCGCCGACACCGTGCTCATCGGCCGCGCCTTCCTCTACGCCCTGGCCACCCACGGCGAAGCGGGCGTGAAGAACCTGCTGGAACTCTTCGAGAAGGAAATGCGCGTGGCCATGGTGCTGACCGGCGCCAAGTCCATCGGCGAGATCACCCGCGACTCGCTGGTGCGCGAACTGGGCGCCTGAGCAACCCGCCAATAACCGACGGGCCGTCCAGCGGCCCGCACCGATGATGACTGGAGCCGTGATGAGCCTGCCCGCCGCATTCATCGATACCGTCGAACACCTGATTCCCCGCGAACGCCGCTTCGACGACCCGCTGTCGACCCTGGCCTTCGGCACCGACGCCAGCTTCTACCGACTGATCCCGAAACTGGTGATCCGCGTCGAGAGCGAAGACGAGGTGCGCACACTGCTGCGCGCCGCCCACGCGCAACAGGTGGCCGTGACCTTCCGCGCCGCCGGCACCAGCCTCTCCGGCCAGGCCGTAAGCGACTCGGTGCTGCTGGTGCTGGGCGATAACTGGAACGGTCGCGACATCCGTGGACAAGGCGAGCAGATCCGCCTGCAGCCCGGCGTCATCGGCGCCCAGGCCAACGCGTGGCTGGCCCCCTTCGGCCGCAAGATCGGCCCCGACCCGGCGTCGATCAACGCCTGCAAGATCGGTGGCATCGTCGCCAACAACGCCAGCGGCATGTGCTGCGGCACCGCGCAGAACAGCTACCACACGCTCGCTGGCATGCGCCTGCTGCTGGCCGACGGCACCCTGCTGGATAGCGAGGATGCCGAGAGCGTCGAGGCTTTCAGCGCCAGCCACGGCGAACTGCTGGAGCAACTCGCCGAACTCGGCCGGCAGACCCGCGCCAACACCGAGCTGGCCGCGAAGATCCGCCACAAGTACCGGCTGAAGAACACCACCGGGCTGTCCCTGAATGCGCTGGTCGATTACGACGCGCCGCTGGATATCCTCACCCACCTGATGGTCGGCTCCGAGGGCACCCTCGGCTTCATCAGCGCGGTGACCTACGACACGGTGCCCGACCACCCGCACAAGGCCAGCGCGCTGATCGTCTTCCCCGACGTGGAAACCTGCTGCAAGGCCGTGCCGGTGCTCAAGCTGCAGCCGGTGTCCGCCGTCGAGCTGCTCGACCGCCGCAGCCTGCGCTCGGTGGAGAACATGCAGGGAATGCCGGAGTGGGTGAAAAGCCTGTCCGCCAACGCCTGCGCCCTGCTCATCGAATCCCGCGCGGCAACCCAGACGCTGCTGCATGAACAGCTCGCGCAGATCATGGCTTCCATCGCCGAGTTCCCGGTGGAGAAGCAGGTCGACTTCAGCGAAGACCCGGTGGTCTACAACCAGCTCTGGCGCATCCGCAAGGACACCTTCCCGGCGGTCGGCGCGGTGCGCGAAACAGGCACCACGGTCATCATCGAAGACGTCACCTTCCCCGTCGAAAAGCTGGCCGAGGGCGTGAACCGCCTGATCGAGCTGTTCGACAAGCACGGCTACGACGAGGCGATCCTGTTCGGCCATGCGCTGGAGGGGAACCTGCACTTCGTCTTCACCCAGGGCTTCGACTCGCCCGAGCAGGTGGCGCGCTATTCGGCGTTCATGGACGACGTCGCGCACCTGGTCGCCGTCGAATACGGCGGCTCGCTGAAGGCCGAGCACGGCACCGGGCGCAACATGGCGCCCTTCGTCGAGCTGGAATGGGGCAACGACGCCTACCAGCTGATGTGGCAGCTCAAGCGCCTTCTCGACCCGCAAGGAATCCTCAACCCGGGCGTGATCCTCACCGACGACCCGCAGCTGCACCTGAAGAACCTCAAGCCGCTGCCGGCCGCCGACGAGATCGTCGACAAGTGCATCGAGTGCGGCTTCTGCGAGCCGGTCTGTCCGTCCAAGGGGCTGACCCTCAGCCCGCGCCAGCGCATCGTCATGTGGCGCGACATCCAGGCCAAACGCCGCGCCGGCATCGACACCACGCAACTGGAGCGCGACTACCAGTACCAGGGCATCGACACCTGCGCCGCCACCGGCCTGTGCGCCCAGCGCTGCCCGGTAAACATCAACACCGGCGAGTTGGTGAAGAAACTGCGCGGCGAAGAAACCCGCCACCCTGGCACCGCCACCTGGCTGGCCCGCAACTTCGCTACTGCCATGCAGGGCACGCGATTCATGCTGCATGTCGCCAACGGTGCGCGCATGGTCCTCGGCGCGCCGCGCCTGGCAAGCCTCAGCGCGAGCATCAGCCACGCAAGCAAGGGCCGCGTTCCGCAGTGGACGCCCGCCATGCCGCAGCCAGTCCGCCTGCCGCAGCCGCCGCGCGCTATCGACGACAGCCGCCCGCGCGTCGTCTACCTGACCGCCTGCGTGTCCCGCGCCATGGGCCCGGCGGCCGGCGACGAGGAGCAGGTACCGCTGATCGACAAGACCCGCCAACTGCTGGAGAAGGCCGGCTACCAGGTGGTCTTCCCGGATAACGCCGACAACCTCTGCTGCGGCCAGCCGTTCGCCTCCAAGGGCTACAAGCAGCAGGCCGACGACAAACGCGACGAACTGCTCGCCGCGCTGCTGCAGGCCAGTCGCGGCGGGCTCGACCCGATCTACTGCGACACCAGCCCCTGCACCCTGCGCCTGGTCCAGGACCTTGCCGATACCCGGCTGGATATCTACGACCCGGTGAAGTTCATCCGCACCTTCCTGGTCGAGCGCCTGGCGTTCGAGCCGCAGGACAAGCCGGTGGCGGTGCACGTCACCTGCAGCACCCAGCACCTGGGCGAAAGCCAGGCGCTGATCGACCTGGTCGGCCGCTGCACCTCGCAGGTGGTGATTCCCGAAGGCATCCACTGCTGCGGCTTCGCCGGCGACAAGGGCTTCACCACGCCGGAGCTCAACGCCCACTCGCTGCGCAGCCTGAAAGACGCGGTGCAGTACTGCGAGGAAGGCGTATCGACCAGCCGTACCTGCGAGATTGGCCTGAGCGCCCACGGCGGCATCGATTACCGCGGTGTGGTCTACCTCGTGGACCGCGTCACCCGCCCACGTGCTGACCTGTAGAAGCAACTGTCTATTGGGCTCCCGCGTTCGCGGGAGTGACGAGATTGGGGTTCGTTTTCCCCTACGTCATCTCCGCGAACGCGGAGACCCAGCGAACAACGTATCCGTCCGCGATGGTCGCCCCCGTGCGACCATCGCGAATGAATCCGCCCCTACCGCCTTAACCGCCTGTTAACCGACCGCTGCCAGCCTCTGCCGCGAATCCACCGCTGCGGCTATCCTGCTCGGGATTGCCGCGGCGACGCCGCGAGAGAGGACAGAAGATGCGCATCCTGCTGGCTGAAGACGATCCACTGCTGGGCGACGGCATTCGCGCCGGCCTGGGCCTGGAAGGCGACACCGTCGACTGGGTCACCGATGGCGTGGCGGCGGACCAGGCCCTGACCACTGACGAATTCGACCTGCTGGTGCTCGACCTCGGCCTGCCGCGCCGCGACGGCATGGAAGTGCTGCGCGGCCTGCGCAAACGCGGCGACATGACCCCGGTGCTGATCCTCACCGCGCGCGACAAGGTCGCCGACCGCGTGGCCGGCCTCGACGCCGGCGCCGACGATTACCTGAGCAAGCCCTTCGACCTCGACGAATTGCTGGCCCGCGTGCGCGCCCTTACCCGCCGCCACACCGGCCGCGCCGTGCCGCATCTGGAACACGGCGACCTGCGCCTGGACCCGGCCACCCACCAGGTCAGCCTCGCCGGCCAGCCGGTGGAACTGGCGCCGCGCGAATACGCCCTGCTGCGCCTGCTGCTGGAACAACGCGGCAAGGTGCTGTCGCGCTCGCGCCTGGTCGAAGCGCTGTATGGCTGGGACGGCGAGCTGGAAAGCAACGCCATCGAAGTCCACGTGCACCACCTGCGGCGCAAGCTCGGCAACGAGCTGATCCGCACCGTGCGCGGCATCGGCTACGGCATCGACCGCCCGAACAAGGACCCTGCTTGAACGTACGCCCACCCCGCGCCGGCTCGCTCAGCCGGCGCCTGCTGCTGTTGCTGATCGGCGGCGTCTCGCTGTGCTGGCTGCTCGCCGGCGCCCTCACCTACCACCTGGCCTCGCGCCAGGTGGACCGTCTCTACGACGAGGACATGATCGACTTCGGCGAGGCGGCGCTGCGCCTGGTCGACGTCGCCGACGACCACCTCACCGGCCAGGGCCGCAACGACCTGATCGCGCGCAGCCGCAAGGCCATCGAGGACCTGCCGCTGGTGCGCCGCGAATCGGCGCTGGGCTATGCCATCTGGTACAACGGCCAGCAGCTCTTCGCCACCAGCGGCCTGCCGCGTGGGGTCGAGTCTCTGGGCAGCGGTTACTCCGACCTCGACCAGGACGGCGTCCACTGGCGCGTGTTGCAACTGAGCACCCGCGACCAGAGCACACGCATCTGGATAGTCGAGAACCTCCACCACCGCAGCCACACCCTGCACCTGCTGCTGCTCAGCTCGCTCTTCCCGCTGCTGCTGGCCTTGCCGCTGCTCGCCCTGCTCGTCTGGCTCGGCGTCAGCAGCGGCTTGGCACCCTTGCGCGGGCTGGCCACGCAGCTCCACCAGCGCGGCGCGCGCAGCCTGCAGCCACTTGCGCTGAGCCGTGCACCGGTGGAAGTGCACAGCCTGGTCAATGCGCTGAACCTGCTGCTGGAACGCCTGGGCAGCGCCATGGAAGCGGAACGCCGCCTGACCAGCGACGCGGCCCACGAGATCCGCACGCCGCTGGCCAGCCTGCGCACGCATGCGCAGGTGGCACTGCGCTCATCGGACCCGACCGTACTCGCCCACGGCCTGCGTCAGGTCAGCCAGAGCGTCGAGCGCATCACCGCACTGATGGAGCAGATCCTCCTGCTCGCGCGCCTGGACAACGAGGAACTGCACGAGACCTTCATCCGCGTCGACCTCGGCCAGCTGAGCGAGGAAACCATCGCCGAACTGGCGCCGCAGGCCATCGCCAAGAACATCGAACTGACCCTGGAGAACCAGGGCGGCACGGTGCTCGGCGTGCCGGTGTGGCTGGGCATCATGCTCGGCAACCTGGTCGGCAACGCCCTGCGCTACACCCCCGAAGGCGGCCAGGTGGAGATCACTCTGGAGCGCCACGGGCAATGGGTCGAGCTGTGGGTACGCGACAGCGGCCCCGGCGTGGCGGCAAGCGAACAGGCGGCGATCTTCACCCGCTTCTACCGCAGCCCCGGGGTGAGCGGCAGCAGCGGCAGCGGCCTGGGCCTGCCCATCGTCAAGCGCGTGGTGGAGATCCACCAGGGCCGCATCAGCCTGCATCCCGGCCTGGGCGGCGCCGGCCTCGGCGTGCGCGTCGAACTACCGTCCGCGCCCTAGCACGGAACCCTGGCGAACTGATAGCGGTCCACCCTTCAAGGCCACGTCGCACTAAGCACCGCGGCCTGGGACACGTTCAGCCCGACAGGAGAACCGCCATGAAACGAATCGCCATGATCCTCAGCCTTGCGCTGTTGGCGTCGCCGGTGTTCGCGGCCGACCTGTGCAGCGAGAACCTGCAGAAGATCGACCAGAGCATGCAGACCACGAACCGCAGCGAAACCGTCCAGGAGCAGGCCATGCGCCTGCAGGAAAAAGCCGCCCAGGCCCAACAGGCCGGCAACGACAAAGCCTGCGTCGCCATGACCGAGAAAGCCCTGCGCCTGCTCAAATCCTCTGCATCCAACAGCTGATCCAGCAGCCGCGCCCGACAGCGGGCGCGGCCCATCCATAAGCGCCGCTGAGCGGGCGTCATTCGCGAAACCCCGTTTCATTCCGGCGCCCCTCGCCCTCCCTAAGATGGAGCGATTTCCCCGTAGCCCAAGCGGAATCGCCCATGCCCATCGCCTCCCTGCTGATCGCCAACCGTGGCGAGATCGCCATCCGCATCGCCCGCGCCGCCGCCGAACTCGGCATGCGCAGCGTCGCCGTGTTCGCCGAGGACGACGCCACCTCGCTGCACACCCGCCAGGCTGACCAGGCCGTCGCCCTGCGCGGTCGTGGCGCCTCGGCCTACCTGGACATGCAGCAGCTGATCGAAGCAGCCCTTGCCGCTGGCTGCGATGCGGTGCACCCGGGCTACGGCTTCCTCTCCGAGAACGCCGAATTCGCCCGCCGCTGCGAGGCCGCCGGATTGCGCTTCGTCGGCCCCGACGCGGATGTGCTCGATCAGCTTGGCGACAAGGCCCGCGCCCGCGCGCTGGCCAGCGAACACGGCATCGCACTGGCTGCCGGAACCAACAGCGCCACCTCGCTGGAAGAGGCCGAACGCTTCTTCGCCCAGCTCCCCAGCGGCGCCCGCATGATGATCAAGGCCCTCGCCGGTGGCGGCGGACGCGGTATGCGCGCGGTACGCAAGCGCGAGGAAATCGCCGAAGCCTATGCCCGCTGCCAATCCGAGGCCCGCGCAGCCTTCGGCAACGACGCACTCTATGTCGAGCGCCTGATCGAGCGCGCACGGCACATCGAAGTGCAGGTAATCGGCGACGGCAGTGGCCGCGTGAGCCACCTGTGGGAGCGCGACTGCAGCCTGCAGCGACGCAACCAGAAACTGCTGGAGATCGCCCCCAGCCCCGGCCTGCATCCGCGCCTACGCGGGGCGATAGTCGCGGCCGCCGTGCGCCTCGCCGAAGTGGTTCACTATCGCGGACTTGGCACCTTCGAATTCCTCCTCGACGAAGACAGCGGCGACTTCCTGTTCATGGAGGCGAACCCGCGCCTGCAGGTGGAACATACGGTCACCGAGGCCGTCACCGGCATCGACCTGGTCCAGGCACAACTGCGCATCGCCGGCGGCGCCAGCCTCGCCGAACTGGGCTTGCTGCAAGCGGATATCCCAGCGCCCAAGGGCTTCGCCATCCAATTGCGGATCAACCTCGAAACCCTCACCGCCGACGGCACCCCGCAACCGGCCAGCGGCGTGCTGCACAGCTACCAGCCGCCCAGCGGCCCGGGCCTGCGCGTGGACGGCTACGGCTACCCCGGCTACCGCACCAGCGCCGGCTACGACTCGCTGCTGGCCAAGCTGATCGTCCACGCGGTTGATTATCCACAGGCGCTGCGCCGCGCTTACCGCGCACTCTGCGAGTTCCACCTCGACGGCGTGGCGAACAACATCCCGCTGCTGCTCAACCTGCTGCGCCAGCCGGAGCTGACCGACAACCAGGTGCATACCCGCTTCATCGAACAGCACCTGCCGGAGCTGCTGGCGGCTCAAGGCGAAGCCCACCCGCACCGCTGGATCGCCCAGGAGGCCAGCGTGCAGAGCCGCCAAACGGCGGACGTTCCGCCGGGCTGCGAAGCGCTGAACGCGCCGAGTGCCGGTGTGCTGGTCAGCCTGCTCGCTGCGCCCGGCGACGCCGTGGCCCAGGGCCAGGTGATCGCGGTGGTCGAGGCAATGAAGATGGAATTCGAGATCAAGGCCAGCGCCAGCGGCATCGTCCACAGCCTGGCGGCCACGCCCGGCGACAGCCTCGACGAAGGCGCGCCGCTGCTGTTCATCGAACCCGCCGAAGTGGCCGCGCACAGTGCTGAACAGAGCAGCGAACTGGACCTGGATTGCATCCGCGCCGACCTCGCCGAAGTCATCGAGCGCCACGCCATTGGCCTCGACGAGCGTCGCGCGGAAGCCATCGCCAAACGCCACGCACAAGGCAAACGCAGCGCGCGGGAAAACCTCGCCGACCTGCTCGACCCCGACAGCTTCATCGAATACGGCGCCCTCGCCATAGCCGCGCAACGCCGCCGGCGCAGCCTGGAGGAGTTGCAGGCGATCAGCCCGGCGGACGGCCTGGTCACAGGCCTGGGTAGCGTCAACGCAGCGCTGTTCGACGAAGAGGCCGCGCGCTGCCTGGCCATCGCCTACGACTACACGGTGTTCGCCGGCACCCAGGGCGTGATGAACCACAAGAAGAGCGACCGCATGCTGCAACTCGCGGAGCAGTGGCGCATCCCGCTGGTGCTCTTCGCCGAAGGCGGCGGCGGGCGCCCCGGTGACAGCGATTACCTGGGCGTCGCCGGGCTCGACTGCGCCACCTTCATGGGCATGGCGAAACTCTCCGGGCTGGTGCCGCTGGTGGGTGTGGCGTCCGGCCGCTGCTTCGCCGGCAACGCCGCTTTGCTCGGCTGCTGCGACGTGATCATCGCCACCCGTGACAGCAGCATCGGCATGGCGGGCCCGGCGATGATCGAAGGCGGCGGCCTGGGCCGCTATGCCGCCGAAGAGGTCGGGCCAAGCCACGTGCAGGGCCCGAACGGCGTGATCGACGTGCTGGTGGAAGACGAGGCCGAAGCCACCCGCATCGCCCGCCAGTACCTGTCGTACTTCCAGGGCGAACTGCGCGACTGGCAGTGCGCCGACCAGCGCCTGCTGCGCCACGCCGTGCCGGAGAACCGCCTGCGCGCCTACGACATCCGCCAGGTCATCGCCACCCTCGCCGACGAAGGCTCGGTGCTGGAACTGCGCCGCCAGTTCGCACCCGGCATGATCACCGCGCTTGTGCGCATCGAGGGCAAGCCCTTCGGCCTGATCGCCAACAACCCCGCGCACCTGGGCGGCGCCATTGACGCCGTGGCCGGCGACAAGGCCGCGCGCTTCATGCAGCTGTGCGACGCCTTCGACTTGCCGCTGCTTTCGCTGTGCGACACCCCCGGCTTCATGGTCGGCCCGGAGGCGGAGAAGCAGGGCACGGTGCGGCACGTCTCGCGCATGTTCGTCACCGCCGCGAGCCTGAGCGTGCCCTTCTTCACCGTGGTCCTGCGCAAGGGCTACGGCCTGGGCGCCATGGCCATGGCTGCCGGCAGCTTCCACGCTTCGCTGTTCACCATCGCCTGGCCCAGCGGCGAGTTCGGCGCCATGGGCCTGGAAGGTGCGGTACGCCTGGGCTACGCCAAGGAACTGGCCGCCGTGGAAGACCCGCAGGAGCGGCAGAAGCTGTTCGACAGGATGGTCGCGGCCGCCTACCGCAACGGCAAAGGCCTGAACATGGCGAGCTTCCTGGAAATCGACGACGTCATCGACCCGGCCGAGACGCGCCGCTGGCTGCTGCGCGGCCTGGCCTCGGCGCCGAAGCCGGCAAAACGCGAGGGCAAGAAGCGCCCGCTCATCGACACATGGTGAAACAAACCCTTGAGCGCGCCGGGCATTCCGCTAGAATGCCCGGCGTCATTGGGGAGTAGCCGCCCGCCCGGTCCGTCCGGCGGGGATCACGCCAACATCCTTGGCCCGCAGGCCATGGTGTGATCAGCGCAGCGCCTGGCAAGACCTTTGACCATGCAACCTCCGCAACGGCCGGGGAGGCGCATGGTCATGGGTATCACACCGGCCGGGAGTTCCACCGTGATGCACCTTTCGCACCCCGCTTCGCCTTCTCGCCACGAGGAGCGCGCCGCATGCTGACTTTCGTCCTCGAACTGCTCGGCATGCTTTTGCTGATCCTGGTTGCTGCAGAAGTCTTCACCAACGCCCTGGAACACTTCGGCGAACGCCTCGGCATCTCCGAAGGCGTCACCGGCTCGCTGTTCGCCGCCATCGGCACCGCCCTGCCGGAAACCCTTGTCCCGCTGCTGGCCCTGCTCGCCGGCACCAGCAACGTGACGGTGAACGAGGAAGTCGGCGTCGGCGCCATCCTCGGCGCACCGCTGATGCTGTCCACCCTCTCCGCCTGCCTGATGGCCTGCTTCGTCATCGGCAAGCGCGGCCTGCGCGGGCGCCTGAAACCAGAGCGCAGCGGCCTGCTGCGCGACCTGAACTTCTTCCTCCTGGCGTTCACCCTGGCGACGCTGGCAATGTTCGTACCCTCGCAGCTGCACACCTACCGCATCGGCCTGAGCGTGCTGCTGGTGCTCACCTATATCGGCTACATCACGCTGACCATCCGAGCTTCGCGTGATCTCGTGGACGATGGCCATGGCACCGAGGCCGACGGCCCCATGCTGCTGTCGCGCATCGGCCTGCCGACCAACGCCTTCACCATCGCCCTGCAGCTGGTACTTGGCCTGGCCATGCTGGTGGCCGGCGCCAAAGGCTTCATCCACGGCGTGGAAGGCCTGTCGAACCTGCTCGGAGTATCCGCCCTGCTGATCTCGTTGCTGATCATCCCGATCGCCACCGAGCTGCCGGAAAAGGTCAACAGCATCCTCTGGGTACGTCGCGGCAAGGACACCCTGGCCTTCGGCAACATCACCGGCGCCATGGTCTTCCAGGGCACCCTGCTGCCGGCCATCGGCATCCTGCTGACACCCTGGCAGCCGCGCATCGAAGTACTGACCGGCGTGCTGATCACCCTGCTCGCCGCGGTCTGGCTGCGCATCAATGCGCATCGGGACGGCATCGCCGCGTGGGTCCTGCTGGGCAACGGCGCGCTCTACGTCACCTACCTGGCGATCACCCTGTCGCACTGACCGGCGCGCCGTGCAAGGCCGTCCGCAGCGCCTAAACTGACGGGTTCCAGCCAGCGCCACGGCGCTGGCTGCCGTCATACGCTGCAAGTAAGGAGAGGCCATGAAGATCCTGGTAGTGCTCACTTCCCACGATCAGTTGGGCGACACCGGCAAGAAGACCGGATTCTGGCTGGAGGAATTCGCCGCGCCCTACTACGTGTTCAAGGACGCAGGCGCCGAACTGACCCTGGCGTCGCCCAAGGGCGGGCACCCGCCGCTCGACCCCAAGAGTGACGAACCCGACGCCCAGACTCCGGCCACCGAGCGCTTCCGCCAGGACGCCGCGGCCCAGGCCGAACTGGCCAGCACGCGCGTGCTGGCCGAGGTCAGCGAGGACGACTACGACGCCATCTTCTACCCCGGCGGCCACGGCCCGCTCTGGGACCTGGCCGAGGACCGGCACTCCATCGCCCTGATCGAAGCCTTCGCCAACGCCGGCAAGCCAGTGGCCGCGGTCTGCCACGCACCGGGCGTGCTGCGCCACGTGAAGAACGGCGACGGCAAGCCGCTGGTCGAGGGGCGCCACGTCACCGGCTTCTCCAACAGCGAGGAAGACGCGGTCGGCCTGACCCAGGTGGTGCCCTTCCTGGTCCAGGACGTGCTCAAGGCCAACGGCGGTCGCTACAGCAAGGCCGACAACTGGCAGAGCCACGTCGAAGTCGACCGCCTGCTGATCACCGGGCAGAACCCGGCCTCCTCCGAAGCCGTCGCCAACGCCCTGCTCAAGTTGCTCGGCTGAGCAGGCCGCTTCGAGTGGCTATTGCGGCGGCCTTCGCGTAGAATGGCCGCCGACCTTCCAAGGTTCGTGGGGCCGATTAGGATTCGACGCCGGTGACGAAACTTGAGGGGCATGCCGAGTAGGTGACAGTTCTCGTAAATCCGCTGCCACACTTTCATAGTTGCCAACGACGACAACTACGCTCTGGCCGCCTAAGGGCGCCAGCAGACCCTAGGGGATGCCTGTAAACCCGAAGATTAGGTCTGTCAGATAGAACAGGATCGCCGCCAAGTTCGCTGTAGACGTAACGGCTAGAACTCATACAGCTCGCTCCAAGCGCCCTGCCACTCGGGCCGCGAGGAGTTAACCTAATAGAGATGGCTAAGCATGTAGAACCGATAGCCGAGTGCTGGCGGACGGGGGTTCAAATCCCCCCGGCTCCACCAAACAACCTTTACAAATTAGGCACTTACGCTTAACGCTAAGTGCCTTTTTTGTGCCTGAATGGGCCGTTTTGGCTGGGTAATGCCAGCTTAATGACAGCATCAAGGAGTGTGCGGTATGGCGAGGTCGCAGATCAGGTCTCACTGCAACAGGTGCCAGGGCGAGACGCGCCACCGCCTGATCGAGCAAGTCGTCAGGGAATACGACAAAACGGACCAGTGGGATAACTACACCGAGTGGACTTCAACCTACCGAATGCTCGAGTGTTGCGGATGCGGCGAAATCCAAATGCGAGTCGAGTATTGGCATTCGAGTCACGAACTGGACGAAGACGACTGGGACTATTATCCACCGAGAGTCTCCCGCCGCATTCCGGATTGGTATAGCCGACTCCCAAGAGATTGGGCTGAGCTGATGCGCGAGGTCTATGGGGCCCTGGCCTCTAATAGCAGGCGGCTGGCCGTGATGGGGGCGAGGACTCTCATCGATCTTTACATGGCTGCGACGGTAGGGAACCACGGAAGCTTTGATGACCGCCTCGACCGCCTTGTGACGGAGGGGTTCTTGGCAGGCAAGAACAAAGCCACCCTTCAAGCCGCACTCGAGGCAGGAAATGCCGCTGCGCATCGAGGCCATACGCCAAATGTCCAAGACATGGGGCTGGTAATGGACATCGTAGAGAATCTACTGCACACCCATGTCTTGGAGATCGATGCAGAGAAGCTAAAGGCGAACACGCCTCCTAGACCGCCAAGGCCGGCAAAAACAGCGCCGGCGCCAAGCTCGGTCACAGAGCCAGCAGAGGAATCGCCGCCAACCCCGGATGCATAGGGGGATAGGGATTTGAACCCCATGCGGCATTCCAGGACACCCTTCAGGCCCCGTAAAGCCTAGGCCGTGGTTTTCCGCCAACGCCTAGACCTGCCGCCACTGGCAAGGCACTCCTCTGCATCGAATGGGAAACGGCAGACACAAAAAAGGCCCCTACTGGAGGGGCCTTTCGGGGATTCGTCTCAGAGTCAGGCAATCATGTGCGGCTTGTCGATTCCCAGGCGAGCACAGGCCTCTTGAAGCTTTTGGTCAGCCTCTTGGAAGCGGCGAATACGCTCCAGAGTGAAGTCTTTCCCACAGCTTGCGCCATGCTTTTTCGACTCCTCACTCTTCGCTCTGAGATCACCAGCGGCCAGACTTTTCATGCTGCGACTCCATTCAGGGATATAACGTAATCATTGTTGCCGTAGTAGGCCTCTCTGGCAAAGTGCAAGTGGTGCTTATAGATCGCACCCTCATGCTTTACCGTGGCTGCATGCACTTGCCCGAAGCCTTGAAGGGCAAGGATACGTTCGAACAAATTATCGAAGATTTCAACCTGCGCGCTCAGATTTTCACGCACTGTCTCATCTTCGAAATCTTCTATGAAGCAGTAATACTCGCCACCCTCGCCGTGCGGCCATCGAGGGCGATGGAACAGAAGCACTGTAGGCTTCAGCGGGTCGACTGATACCACTCGTCCGACCCCATCGTCCCCCTGGATCGGATCCAGTAGAAACCACAACCACAGCGTAGCTGCTGCACTCATAGCGTAGCGTCCAATCGCCAACTCAACATCCGCTTGAGTGGTACCCAAGGCCTGGATCAAGAGAACAAGCTGGCGAATCTCTCCGCCACCGTTCGCTCTGATGTAGATCAGCAGGCGTTCAGCAGGCTTGGCGTTGCGAAGCTCTTCGATAACCGGGGTCACTGTCTCAGCGTTAACCACGCCTTTCAGTTCCAAAACACGCCTGTCTGGTGTGACAACTGCGTTGATTTCGGGTTCAGCGACATTCTCCGCGCTTGCGGTCACGCCAGCATCCATGAACACCCCTTTTGGCGGATCGAAAATTGGTCGGCGATTTTACACAGCAAGTGGCCACCAGTTGATAGATTTATTATTCGAATAGCCAAAAAATCAATTCGCAAAATCTATCATTCAACCTGACGTCACGTGGAACCTCACTGGCAAGCCAGCACCGCAGCGCGCAGCTGCGCCTCATAACCCAGGCGCTGCTGCCGCTCAGCCAGCAACGCCCGCACCTTGACCTGCAGGCTATCCCCCTTCTTCAGCATCGCCGTCGCCCAACTCGGTTCCTCCACCGCCGGAGCCCGGCAAGGTACGGCGACCGGCACCTCTACGCGCACCGTGCGCGGCTCAGGCTCGACCTGGCCGGCGCACCCAGCCAACGCAACTAATCCCCACAGCACCAGCCACTTCATAGACCCAACTCCTTGTCGATGATGTCGGACGCAATCTGCGCCGGGTCACCGTCGGCGTGCTCTTGCTGCAGGCGCTGTGCCGCGGCGTAGTGCTGGTCAGCCTGCTGCTGTGCACTGGCGACAGCCTGGGTAGCCTTCGCCTGGCGCTGCTCGGCCTGGTTGGCCAGGCCTGCGATGGCGGTGTTCTGGTCGCCCACCAACGTTTCCAGATTGCCGCGGGCGGCGCGGCATGTAGTCAAGTCCTGGGCCGACTGGTCGAGCTGCGGCCGGTAGTGCCCGGCGGCCAGCCACACGCCCAGCCCGGCGCCCGCGGCTACCAGCAGCAGCACGGCAAGCACCAGGCCGGCCGCCTTCCAAGGGAAGCTCTGCATGGCTCGCTCCTACGGGACGTCACGGTAGAAGGCGTGATGGCCGATCACCGCCGTGCGCTTCGCCTGCGCGGCCCAGGCTGGCGGCTTGGCCATGGTGGTGGCGTAGTAGTGTGTGGCCCCTCCGGTCGGGTCTGCCTGACTGCCGCTGATCACCGCCACAGCAGCTTCGCGGGCACGCATGTACTCGCCAGCCGGGATCTGATTCGCGCCGGATAGGTAGAGGTAGTTCGGGTCGTTCTTGTTCCAGCAGCTGAACTGCCAGGGCGCCTGGCAGACGCTGACGATGTCCTTCCCCCACCAGCCGGGCTTCGCCGCGCGGTTCCGGATCGTCCAGCCGACAGCGACCATGCCGGCCGCCCCTTCGCCGCGCGCTTCGCCCCACAGCGTCCGCGCCAGCACATCAACATCACGGTCTTGGCCCATGGTTTCCTCCGGGCATGAAAAAGCCCGCCAGGTGGCGGGCTCAGTTGCTGGGATGGTGGATTGATTCAGGCGCCCTGGAGGGCGCGTAGTGCCGCCTTCGTTTCGTCGAGCTCCCGGCGCATCTTCTGCAGCATGGCGACCATGTCAGCGATCATGAACGAGGCGTCCATGCCCTGGTACACCGGGACTTCCTCGGTGAACGACCAGGCCGCGTCTTCGCCGTATGGGGTAAGGTCTGCCGGTTCTTCCACGCGCTCGGCGAGCAGGGTGTAGTTCGCCGCGCGGATATTACCGACGCGCTGGACCTGGTCCTTCGTGCCGGTGGCCACGTCGGGGTCTACCGCCTGCGCCTCGTGGGCGATGAAACCCTTACCCGGCTGGCCGTTGGATTTCCATATCCAGGTGGCAGGACGGTAGGCCAGCACCCGCGCTTCGGCCGCTTGGGGGTCGATATCAGCGACCTGGTCCTTGAGCCGGTAATCGGAGCTGGTGTTGTACGCAGTGGTGGTGCCGTTGGTGGTTATCGTACCTACCGTAGTCGCACCGTTGCTGATGAATGTTTCCAACGTCTGGTTGCCGGAGGCCACCCCGAGGCGCAGCGGCCCGGAGCCAGTGGCGTAGGCTGACAGCGTGCCCGCAGCACCGCGGTACATTCCGACGGTCTGTGTGCCGATAGGATCGCTAGAGCTGCTGCCTACGTACCAACCTCCTGATGGATCGAAGCGCATCCGTTCAGTGTTCGCCGTACCAAAAAGCAGTGGCAGCTGAGTGCCCGTACCAGTGGCGTTGACCATTATCTGAACGTAGACGCCGTTGTTCTGCAGGATGCCGATCGAGGTGTTCTCCGGATCAGTCGCACCGAACAACTGCATGCCGCTGATGCTAGATGTACCGTTGGGCAATACCGGCAGCATGGTCTGCCCGTTGGTCACGTTGCTCTGGAACCAGGTGCGGTTGGCCACCGACCCAGCAGGGGAGGAAAAATCCCCTGTGATCCGCCGGCCGCTGCCGCTGAAGTTCAGGTTGCCCGGGTGCTGCATCGTTTCGCCCGGCTGGTACTCGGCAATCGCCGTCACTGCCGAGCCGGTGTAAGACAGGCGCACCGGAATGAAGGTATCAGCCATTGAGGGTCACCGGGAGCGTGGTTGATGTTCCGCTGCTGAGAAGAATCGGCAGGCTGTAGGTTGCCGACAGGTCCAGCGATGTAGCGACTCCACTGCTGAGCAAGACGGGAAAGTAGGCGGGGATGCCGGCGACAGAGTCGCCGGCAGGCAGTTCGCGCGAGTACCCCGACACCTGCACGAGAGGTCGGCGGACGGTCATAGCCGGTTACGCCAAGATGACCGGCTGTCCCAGTTCGACGTTCACCGAAGTGGCCGCCACCGCAACTCCGACCTTCTGCTGGATGTTGCCCGTGGCAGTTGGTGGCGTTGCCACGCCCTTGCCGGGAGTCGACGCGCTGAGCCAGACATCACCAGGGGTCATTCCGCTGACTTGGGTGTTGGTGCCCTCGAAGTACACGGTCGCGGCGGCGGCGGAAGCCACAGCAGCCAGGACAAAGCCGTGCGCCTGCTTGGCGACGCCCCCCGAGGCATCGGCCTTACGCACAGCGAAGGCGGAGGCGTTTGACCACACGTTGACGTAGTCCCCGGCCGCCAGCGCCTCACTCGCAGTGATCACTGCGGTATCAGCGCCCAAGCCGACCGGCATCATCGAGGTGTCGAGTCGGCCGCTGGCGTCCAGCGCCGGGATGTCCCCTGCGTTCGCGACACCGGCGGAGGTTTGGGTGGCAACCACTTCTTGCAGGTTGCCGTTATTGTTCGTCAGGTACTTGTCACCAGCCATCTATCAAGCCTCCAGCGTGATCGCCACGCCCATGTCGAGAAAGAGAGTCGTCGCGTTCATGGCGAATCCGACGACCAGGGAAAACGCCGCGTCCTGCGGCAGGGATTGGGTAACCTGGCCGGCATGCCCGAGGAACACCGGGCCACTGCTCCAGGCCCAGCCCTCAAACATCACCTCGCCAGAGCGCTGGATGTTCACCGGCGCTCCGGCATCCGCTGCTCCCAGCGTCAGGCCGAGCGTGTTGCTCCGGCTGTCCAGCGCGCCGCAGTCGGCGTAATCAACCGCGACGCCGTCGGGGGAGAAAACCAGCCGGTGACCGCTCAGCGGGACGGCGGCGACCTTCTGTAACGCACTCCCGCCCGCCGGACCCGGATTACCTTGCGGCCCTGGCGGCCCCTGCTCACCAGCAGTGACCACCAGCAGTTCCGCGCCTGCGGTGACCGTCACCGCGTATTCGTTGATCTGTTCGAGCACAAGCGGGGGCATGTCGCTCTCGACCGCCACCGCCCAAGGCTCGATCTGCTCCGCATCGCTCATGCTGTCCTCACTGCTCGACGGTCACCTGGCCGCGGAAGAACCGCGACACCGTGCCGTCGGGGAAGGTGATATCCAGGTGATACCAGCCGGAAGTCCAGGTGAGCGCCGCGGTGTCGGCGGCAGGAATCTCGACCACCAGCGTTCCGGGCGCACCTGGGCTGATGCCATCACCACTGGAGAGCGTCAGCAGAAGCGCGCCGCCCTCCTCCCGCTCGCGGATCTCCAGGCTGGCCGTGGCGCCGGTCAGGTCTACCGGCGACTGGTAGATCAGCTGGCCGCCGGCTGGGTTGAGGCCGACGCCGCTCAGCGCGTTGATCTCCAGCGTGTCGGCGTCGATCACCTCCACACGGTGTGCAGGCTGCCGGCCAGGCTCGCGGTTGAGGTTCGGGAATCCGCTCGCCCCGGCGATCCACGCCAACCAGTCGCCGTCCAGGCCGTGGCCGGGGGCGGTGAGGCGGAGCGGTGCTGTGGGGGCAATAGCCGAGATCGCTCGGTATTCCCGGCGCGGCTGCATGAAACGCCGGGTGTCGCGGTAGGTCGCGCCGCGAGCGATGCACATGGGCACGCGAGCTGCCTGCATGGGGTTCTCCCGTCAGAAATGAAGACCCCGCCAGGTGGCGGGGTCAGAAGGTGGTCAGGCCGGCGTAGTTCTCGATTCGGATGATCGGCTCGCCGTGCTGCAGGTACTCGATGATGTAGCCGCCGATCGGCGACTCTGGGATCGTCAGCGTGAAGTCGCCGTCCTCATTGGTCCCGGTCGTGCCGGCCGGCACATCGAAGTGGGCGGAGCTGACGCCCGGCATGAAGAGCACCAGCGGGCCGGTGCTTGTCGGCCAGAGTTCGATCCGATGACCGGGGAAAGGCGTCTCGCCAGGGGTATAGCCATACCCATTGACCGACAGGGTCAGAATCTCCGCCTCCGGCGGGTACCAGGCCCACGCACTCTGGAAGTTCTCCGGCCCGGCGATCGTCAGCAAGGCAGCCTCGCACTCCTGCACCAGAACCCGAGTGCTCTCGAAGTGCCCCATCGCTTCGGCGGTGACATTGCAACTGCAAATCGAGCCGGCGGGCCAGTCGAGCTGGCTGCCGCCTTCATAGGCGCGCCGCAGGGGCTGGAAAATCGTCCCGTTCGGTTGGTAGCGGATAACCTCGCACGCGCCCGTGCCATCGGCGCTTGACAGGGTCAGCAGCACATAGTCGTTCTTGCCGGGAAGCAGGGCGGCCAGCGCATCGAGGGCGGCCTGCGCCAATGGCAGGACGCTGTACTCGTCCGACGGTAGCGCGCCCACGAGAGGCTCGCTGAAGTTGTTCAGCCAGTACTGCATGGTGACTCCTTAAATCCAGGTCCCGCGGGCGCGGTTCGTTGGGCTCCAGTCGAGGTCGACATTGAGCGCATGCGTGATGGGGTGATAACTGGCCGTGAGGCGCGTTCGGTCGACGTTGTCGGTTGCGGTGCGCGGGTTTACCCAGGCCGAGCCAACGGTGGCCACCGCCTTTTTCGACTTAGCCCACACCGGCGTAGATGCCGAACTGTCCTCAAAGCGTTCCACCCGCAGGGCGGAGGCGTGATTGCAAAGCCGGATGACGTTGCAGTCGAAGCGCAAATACGGCTCCTCTGCGCGCATCACGACGGACATTCCCACCCGCTGCACCGGGAGGGGATCGCCGCCGACATTGGCGTACCCATGGCCATGGAGATCAAGCGTGCTCAGCACCTCTCCGTCGTAGGTCACCGTCATCGGATTGCTCCAATGGTCGCCAGACGGAATCGTGTTGAACGAGTCGGGACCGCCGATCATGTAGCGCGCGGTCGCCCCGACCGGCGAAAAGACCAGGTCGGTGAAGCCATCCAGAGTGGCGTCGTTGACGCTCAAGGATACCGAGTAGGCGTAGCTGACATTAACCGGAGCCGTGAACTCGCAGCGTGAGAACTCCTCACCATCGCGCTTATGGATCATCCGCTCGGTGTAGCTGCCCGAAGCGTTGAGCGTAAGGGCTACGGTGACCGTACCACTGCGCGACCCGGTTACCGCCGACCCAGTGACCAGCTTATAGCTGCCGCTGTAGGTCATCTCCGGCGTGTTGTAGGTCATCTGGGAGTCCTGCTCCCAGTCGATGGTCGTCCGCACCAGGTTGTTGTTCTCGTCGAACACCACCGACACCAGGCGATTCTTCAGGTATGCCTGGCCCTGGACGGTGCCGATCGAGAAGTAAAACGTCGTCGTGGAATAGCCGTACTGCCAGTCTGGGTCGCCAACCTGAAGCACCGAGAACGGGGTCGGCTCATAGATGGCTTCCCCGTGTAGCAGGTTGCCGCCGGCATCGCGTTCTTCGACCAGCACCGTGCCTTTGAATTGAGGTCGGATGCGCCAGTTATTCGGTACCGAGCCAATCAACTGATTGTGGCGATCACCGAACGTCTCAATGCGCGTGTGCAGAACCGACAGCGCGACCGTGAAGTTCGGGCCGTTTCCTACCAGGTCGAGCTGCAGAAACCCATAGGGCAGATCGCGGATATCCGCCGGCAGCGTGCGGTTCGGCATCAGCGCGATAACCACCGAGCGCCCATGACTGGCGATACTCGAAATCCGCATGGCCAGCATCGAGCCGTTCGGCGCCACCAGGTCGGGCGGATTCTCCTGGCCGAGCGAGCCAAGGATGCCGCCAATCGACACGGGCGCATCGACCGGGTCGCCGACGTAGCCGAACGGCGTGACGTCGAAGCTGAGACTCAGCGAACCGCCGGCAGCGACGCTGCCATAGCGCAGGCTGGGCGTACCGGTTGGCTTCACCAGCCAGCGCTTCCCTGCCGGGTCAATGCAGATCCAGCCCTTCAGGGCCTGGCCCGCGAGAGCCTGAGTCGATCCGGAGAGCAGCGCATAGTCCTGCCACACGCGCCCTTCCTGCAGCTCGTCGGCGGCCTCCTCCTCGGTGATGTCCAACTCGGCGACGCCGGGCACCTTTACCAAGTGCACATTGCCCTGGTCCTCGTTTGGAATGCCCACGGCCGCGTCAACCAGCGAGGTCGCGATATCGGCTGGCAGGGCGAACTGAAGCCCCGAGGCCTTGTAGACCGGAGAGGTACCGCCAATCAGGGCCAGTCCATGTATGGCATGCCCCCACCAGCGGACCTGGCCGAGGTCCAGGATGTTGATCTCGTCGTTCATTAGGTCTCCGGCTCGGCGTAGATCATCAACACCTCGGCGCCGTTGGAGTCGTGGAAAGTCACCTGCTGGATCGGCTTCACCCGGAACGACCAGAGGCCGTCTGAGCTCTGCAGGGTCTGCTCGGCGTAGTAGGTGCGCGCCGCGACCTCCACAATCGGGCTGGCGATCCCGCCGCCGGTGCCGGTGGACGCCGGGTCCTGCCAGTCACCGCGCCCCTTCGTCGCCGGTCGGGAGCCCTTGGCTTCGAGCGGCGACAAGCTGCGCCCCTGCCGATCCTGGGCCTGCAGACTGTTGAGGTCGGTCTTCAGCTGGTTGATACCGGCCATCGCTACAGCTCCAGCAAGTCGTTCGGGATCGCCACCCGGTAGGTGGCCGTCTGCTCGGCGGTGAACTCATCGCGGTGCGTCGCCGGCACCTCCGGCGCGGTGAGCTGGAAGCGCCGCGGGAACTCTTCCGGTGGCGTACCCGGCGCCGGGTTGTCGTAGTTGCCCGCGAACCCGTCGAGTGTGTCGTCGTAGACCAACAGCGGGTTCTTCCCGCGGATCTGGCTATCCAGTTGAATCGGCGACGGCACGCTGCCGGACGGCTGGGTGTCCGGCGGCGCCGGCAGTTCCAGAGGGTCGGAGATCACGCCACCGCCACGGCTGATCGCCAGGGTCAGCGTGGTGATCGCTGTCTGCCCGTCGAAGCTCCACTCATCCACGATGGAGAAGACCTTGCCCCGGGCCCGGCAGTGGTCGCCGAGATACAGGCTGTGGACAAGGTCGATTCCGCGCGCCATGGGCGTCGGCACCTGCCATCCCACCTTGTTGCCGCGATGGGCCGCCAGGATGCTCACTGACGCGGTGGCTAGCTGGCACTGCGCACTCAGCGCAAGCCGCTCGTCCTCACGCAAGTCGACGACCCAGTCCTCGAGTGCGTCCTGCTCTGCATCGGAGTCAGGGCCGCCGAAGTCGGCTTCCTCGAAGTCTTTCGCGCGATCCAGGTCGCTCTCCAGTGCCGTGCCATCGCGGCGCAGCACCTCACCGGCCTGGGCGATGCTCTCCGGCGCCTCCACCGTGAGGGTGTAGGTCTCGGTGATCGGCTGTCCCCAGCGCATGCCGCCGGCGAAGCTCGCCGCCAGCAGCAGGTTGTCGAAGTTGTTGATCCAGGCCTGCGGCGGGGTGCAGTAGATGCCGGTCGGCGGTAGCGCCAGCAGCTCCGCTCCGTTCAGCAGGTGATACCCCGCGCTGCTTAGCGCGTCCTTGATCATGTCGGTGCTGGGCACTTCCGACGACTCGTGCCGCCAGATGCAGAAGCTCGCGTCGATGGAAGTGCCCTGGATATCGGGGTGCTGCCAGTCGAAATCCTGGTGCCGCTCGCGCAGCCGCGTGAAGCGGTAGCTGATCGACAGCTCGACCCGGTTGACCCGCTCGGACAGTTTGGCCATCTCGACCGACAGCGACTGGTCAACGGTAGTGCCCGGGCCGAAGCTGGCAACCGGCGCCGTAGCCGCCCAGGGCGTTACGCGCAGCTCGCCGGTGACCGCGCGATCGAGACTGGCCGGCTGGGTTCCCAGGCGCTCCAAGGCATAGTCCCAGTGGCTGCGCCCGTCGACCGGATCGAACACGTCCTCAGTCCACAGGCCGCCCACCAGGGTGTCGATGTCGGTGATATCCATCGCCTCGACCAGGTCCTGCAGGCGGTCGGTCGCCTCGCACGACACGATGCGATTGCGCGGGTCGTAGGTCGGCTGTTCGAGCCAGCCGGAGAAGCGCAGCTCTTCGAGCCAAGTGCCGTCCTGGCGGTCCTGGAAGTAGATCTCCACGGGACGCCCCGTCCAGCCGATTACGTCCACGCCAGCCGCTGGCAGGTAGATCGAGAACTCGGCGATGGCGGCGGCGCCCTCCTCCCGCTCGATGCGCACGGTGCCGGTGAGCTGCGCGGTCATGTCTACGCCACCGAGCATCAGCCGGCAGCGCCATACGACCACCAGCGGCGGAACCACCGGTTCCACAGTCCCCGACGAGGAGCTCAGCGTGTTCAGCGGGACGCTGTTGAGTGGCGCGCCGTTGATCAGCATTCAGAGCTCCTCGCAGTTGATCTGCCATCCGTGGGTGTTTGCCGCAGGGTCCATGTCGCCCTGGGGGCGCTTCGCCGAGACGGTGAACATCGGCATCCAGCACACCTGATACGCGGTAGCTCCGGTCACCGGAGTGACCTCGGCATTTGCGCCACTCAGCGCCAGCTCCGCCTCTACCCAGTCGCGGCCGACCAGTGCCAGCGCCCAGGGCGCGAAATCCGGCCGGGGCGTGCCAACGATGACGAAGCTGGTCGAGGTGCTGACGATCGAGAGCTGCTTCGTGCAGCGCAGCTCGAGCGGCTGGGTGTAATCCAGGCCATCGAGGCCGGGCGGCATCCAGCCGGAGCCGCTCAGCGCGATCGCCGAGCGCTCCCAGTGCGTCATGGGCACGCCCACGCCGCCGCTCAGCCGGACGATCTCCGGACCGCCCAGTGGCGTGATCGACTGTGACACGCTGCCAGCGTGCGGCACGATCGGCACGCCACCCAGCATGACCATGGGAAGGGACATTCAGCTGCTCCAGAAAAGAGAAGGCCCCGCGAGCGGGGCCAGGTTCAAGGCTTGGTTCGACGGTGCCCCTTCTTCAGGGACTCCCGGTGCAGAGCGGTGAACTGGTCGCCGGAGGCCTGCATGCTGTAGGACCTGCCGTCCAGCTGCAGCACCACGGTGCCCAGGCTATCCCCGCCTCCACCGGCGGCCAGCGCCTGAGACAGCTGCGGGATGCTCGGCACCAGCCGCGGAGACACCAGACCGCCAGTGGCGTACCCACGCCAGCCGCGACCAATCTGCGCGCGCATCGCCTGCATGGTGTTCTGGAACCCATACAGCCGAATGCGCTCGAGGAACGACAGTGCACCGGGCTCGCGCACCACTTCCTTCGGCTGGACGTGCTCGTCCGCATGCACCACACCCGCCGGCTGGTACTTGCCGCCGGGGCCGGTCCATCCACCTTCAGCGAAGCCGGCAGACGTATCGGAGGTCGGGAAGCTCACCTGCGGACTCACCGTGCCAGGCGCCTGCATCTCCGCCGGCGCCTGCAGGGTGACCGGAATCACCATCTGCTGCGCGAGGCCCGCCGCGATCTGCTCCATCTGCGCACGCAGAGCGTCCAGGCTCTCGGCATTGAGGCCGAACGACACCTGCACGTTCTGAATCCGCTGAATTCGCTCCTCGAGGTCGGACAGGTTCATGCCGTTGATGGCATCGACAGCCTTGGCATTGCCGGAGTCGATCTCCGCGGCCTGGTTCGCGATCCCTTCAAGCTCCTTCGCAACCCCGTCGAAGCCGTAACTGTTATCACCGGCCTCCTTCAACTGCTGGAGCATCTGCAGAGCCCGGCGAGACTCGTCGATCGCTTTCTGGGTGTCTCCTGACTGAAGGGCGTTCCGGGCGCTGACCTTGGCCTGGGTAACGTCGCCGAAGCTCGCCTCGCCGGAAGCCCCCGAAGACGCCACTCCAGCGCGCAGATCCGCGAACTCCTTGCGGACATCCGCCTGCCGGCTCATCGCAGTCTGCAGGTCCTTGGTGGACTGATCCAGCAGGGCCTTGGTCTTGTCGATCTGGCCATTGAGGTCGGCGACCATCTCGTCCTGAACGCGCTTCAGGTTGGCCTTGTGCTCCTTGTAGACCTGCTCGCGGGCGCGCTGCTCCTTCCGAATCGCTTCGGTCAGGTCGCCCTCTTTCTCGACCACCAGGTTGTTCGTACCGTTGATGGATTTCGCCAGGTCGTTGATCCAGTTCGCGATGCCATCAGTGACGCCGCTCTCTTTCGCAAAGCGCCCCATGCGCTTCTGTAGCTCACTGAAAACACGACTGATCGAAGCTCCGATTTCTGGAGCAAAAGACTCGAGATCCTTGCGCATTTGAGGCAGCTGACTGCGAAGCGCCGTGACGACCTGCTCCGTCGACAGCTTTCCTTCCGTCGCCATCTGCCGCAACTCCCCGATCGTTACGCCCAGCGAATCGGCCAGAGCGCCAGCGATACGATCGGAGCCTTCGAGAACGCTGTTGAACTCGTCGCCGCGGAGAGTGCCGCTTGCCAGTGCTTGGGACAGCTGCTGGATTACCGAAGCGGATTCTTCTGCTGAGGCGCCGCCGACCTTCAGGCCAATGGAAACTGCCTCAATCGTGTCCAGCGCGGCCTGCTGATCCATGCCAACGTCACGAAGCGGACGCTGCAGCCGCGAGTAAAGCCCGATCAGGTCGCCGACATCCCCCTGGGTTTTGTCAGCAATCTTGTCGAGCTCAACTTGTGCGTTGTTGAATTCGTCTTGGGACTGAGTGGCCAGCCTAAGACGCGCGTCCAGGCGACCAACTTCGTCGGACCCTTTCGCGGTCTTCTCCGCGACAACAGCAAGACCAGTGGCAAGCGCAGCGCCAGCCAGGACCGCCCCGCCCCCTTTTACCTTTGACAGGATTGGGAGCTCACCGCCCAGGCCGGAAAGCGCGCCGCCGGATGACGAGCCTTCGCCGGCACCGTCCCCTCCTCCTCCCGCAGCGGCCCGGCGCCGCACCTCTGCCTGGGTCAGGCGATCAATCGCTCGACGCGTAGAGTCGACCTGGCTCTTGTACTGAGCCTCGGCCACGGTCAGTTGTGATGCGGTTAGCACGCCCGAGGCTTTCAGGCGGGCCATGTCGCCATTCAGGGACGTCAACTGCATGCGCAGCTGTCGCAACTGGTCGATCCCAAGATTCGAGCGTGCGGAAGACAGCAGGCTATCAGCCTGGCCAGCGGTCAGCCGCTTGCTGTATTCGGAGCGCAGTCGAGATCGCTCCTCGGTCAGATTTCTGGTGTCGACTCCCGCACCTTGGAGGTCTGCCCGCAGAGAGCTCAGACGCACCTGCTGCTGCGCCTGAGCCCTGTCCAGCCGCTGAAGTTCGGTAACTGCAGCCCGGTAGCTCTGCTGAAGTGCCTTGCTTGGCGTTCCAGCGCGCGCCAGTTCGTTTCCCAGATCTCGGACCCGGCTCCGAGCCTCCTCAGCGGCGCGCGCTCCACCCTCAAGATCATCCTCAAGGTCCCGAAATGCCTTGATCTGCCCCAAGGGTCGCTCGATCTCGCGGACCAGCTTTTGGTATTCAGTCCGAAATGCTCCGATGTTGCGGGTAGCCCCATCCACGTCGGCGCCAAGGCGGACTTCAATATCGGTCATGGTGTTATCCCTTCAGGGCACGCAGAAACAGGCGCCACGGGTAGGTCAGAACAGAGGAATGGCCTGCGCGCGCAAGAGCGCAGATGGATTCCTCGAGAGCGATTAGGGACGCCCCCGGGGCCTGCTCATCCGCTCCCCCATCGCGAAAAAATGGCGGTTCATCGCCTTGCACTGATCGAGCACTTCGGCCAGCTGGCTCGGCAGCATCTGCTCTACCTGAGCCTTGGTCAGCGTGGTAAAGGCCAACAGGTCGCGCAGCCGGATCTCCTCAAACAGAAAATCCCCAGCAACGTCGACTTCGCTATCGAGGCCATCGCCAAGGATCAGCGCCCTGACTTCCGCCACTGTGAGTTCCTTGATGGTGAACTCGAATCCCGCAATGGAAACGACCTTACGGCCCGCAACCTCGGACATGCTTTTCTCCAGACAATAAAAAACCCGCCGAAGCGGGTTTCTCTGTGTAACGAGGGATCAGCAGGACTTGTCGGACCTGGTGATCACGATCTTCTCATCGGGCGCACTGCAAGAAATCAGCACGCTGCCATCGGCAGTGCATATCCTGGTAACGGTCATTTGCGATGTGTTCACGATGTGAACGATGTCACTCGGCGGGACATTGAGCTGAGTAATGACTTTGGACTGAGTTGCCTGGCACTCGTCGAAGGTTGCATGCGCAGACTGAGACGATGCCTCCGCCCAGGCCCCGCCAGACAAGGTCGCAACAAGGCATGCAACTGAAACTCTCGAAAGCATTGGGTTTCCCTCCCATCAGATGACGGGAAGGAATGTACCCAACGCCGGCCAGCCCGTCACGCGGCGGCCTTCTCCTTCTTGATGCGGCAATACTTCGACTTGCCGGGGCCGACCTTGGTCGGATCGGAGAGCACCTTGGCGGTCGCCTGCGACTGCAAGAAGTCGTCGGTATTGATCCAGTCCTGTTGGTTCGCCGGGTTCAGGCGGCAGCGCCAGTAACGGCACTCGATGCGCTTCTGGGTACCGGCGGCGTTCTCGCCTTCGAAGAGGAACTCGAAGACCTTGCCACTGTTGGTCAGCGCCTCGACAACATCCACCGCGGCGCTGGTGTAGCTGACCTTCACCGGAGTGGCCGCGCTGATCGCGCCGCCCTCGATGAACTCGATGCCGGAGCCGGTCATAACGTAGTCGGTGCCTTCTTCGTAGGTGGTAGTGCCGGCGTCGTTGGTGACTTCGGTGATTTCGAGCGGCATCTGCGCCAGCGCCACGGTCGCGCCCGGCACAGCCGTCACGGCTTCATCGTCGATGGTGGTCGATGCAACGCTGGATGCGTCGCCCCAGACCAGCGCGGCCAGCACCCAGGTGTAGAGCTCGCGGAAGTTGATCGACAGGTTCATGCCGGTGATGCGCGAAACCGCGTCGTATTCGCCGCCCTGAGGGGTGGTGGTGTCGTTCAGGGTGATGTCGTTGGTCTCGATCGCCTGCTGGATGGTGGACACCAGACCAACCTTCTTGAACGGGTCGCTGGTACCGGCCAGGCGCGCCTTCAGCCAGCCGCCGATGATGAACGTCTCTTTCTCTTGAGCCATGGGGGTTTCCTCTGGCCACACGGGGCCGGTGATGGGCGTCAGCCCTTCTGGATAACGGTTTTCAGGTAGATGGGGATCACCACAGTGGCGCAGCGCAGGCCTTCGCCCGGCGGGAAGCTCTGCGCCGCACCGTAGGTGGCTGCGGTGACGCCTTTCGGCAGCCAGGCCGGGAGCTGATTCAACTCCGGCATCAGGCAGCGCAGCAGGTCCTCCTGCAGGTCTTCCAGCGCGTCGTCGTAGCCGTCGAAGCCAGCCTCGACGGCGCCGATGACGTGGAAGCCGGGATGAACCACCATCGCCGCCGGCCCCGGCTTGGGCTCGAGGTCGCGGGCCTTCTGCACGACAATCAGCGGGAAGCCGCTGGTGTCCTGGTTGACGATGTCCGTCAGCCAGCCAGACGAGACGCGCTCGCCTGCATTGGTCCGGTAGCCATTGGCCGGCGTGATGCTGCCCAGCCGCCGAATCATGGCCTTGCGGCCCTCGGTGATAAGGTTGGGTTTCATAGCTTGGTCGTCGCTGCAGTGATGGCGTGGCCGTCGTCGGCGATGAGCTTGTTGATCTGGAAGCGCTCGGCTCCGATCGAGAAGACGTCGCCGCGTTCGGCCCCAGCCAGGTCCTGCTTTAGCCAGGTGAAGCCAACCTGGCCGGTCACGAAGATGCCGTCGGCGCCCTCGTAGGCCAGGTTCCGATCGATCACGACAGGTACGCCGCAAGGCGGGCGTTGGCCCGTCTTGTCGGTGAACTGGGCCACGCCATCGTTGAAGGTCGTGACCGCCAGGCGATGCAGGCGATCACGCATGCTGGCCCAGCCCATGGCTTAGCTGGCCGCCGCCGGCGCCGAAACGCCGTTCAGGCGCACACGGCCGACCGCGGACGGGTTGGCCGCGACTTCGGTTACCGCGCCCACCAGGACCAGACCAGTCGCCGAAGCGTTGCTCAGGATGCCGCTGGCAGGGTTCATGTACGCCAGGTCGCCGACCGCCCAGGCCTGCGCGCTGGTTTTGGTCAGCTCGAAAACGCCGGTGGTCTTCAGGGCCACCGGGTCGCCGGCCGCCTCGCTGGTAGCAGCCACGCCGACGATCGCGCCGACCTTGTAGAGCTTGCCGGAGACGGTGCCGCCAGCAGGAGCCGGTACGGTGATGACGTCGCCGTTCTGGATGAAGGTCTTCATATGGACTCTCTCTCGAAGGGTGCAGAAACACAAAGGGCGCCATGCGGCGCCCCGGTGAGGTCAGGCGGGATCAGTTGCCCGCGTTCTTGTAGGTGCCGCGGTAGTCGACCCAGGCGGCACCGAATACCAGGCGAGCCTTGATCTCCATGCCGTCAACCTCGAAGCCCTGACGGGTCTCGGTGAACACACCCTGCTCGCCCTCGAGGTAGGCGTACTCGAAGGTATCCACAACGCCAGGGGCCGCGTAGAGGTACCACTGGTTGCCCTCGATGCGAGCATCGACGATCACGGTAAGCGCAGCGTTGCGGCTGTCGTTGATGTCGGAGTTCTTCGCCGGCACGTAGTTGGAACTGGTGAACTGGTATGCCTCCAGCTCCTTGTCCGGCCCTACCACCAGGTACTCCGGAGCCACGTTGAGGAAGTGACCAGCTTTGGACTTCTGCTTACGCATCGCCGCGCGAGCGGCAGCCAGACTGGCCGTGCTGATGGCGCCGCCAGACTGGCGGTGCTGAGTGCTGAGGGCGCCGCCACTGGCGGCCACGTTGCCGTGCGTGGTGTCGTAGATGGTGTGGCCATCCACGAAGTTGGGGTTGCTCAGCAGCAGGCCCCATACCAGGTTCGACTCGGTCTGGCCGGCGGCAGCACCGAGAGCTTGGGGAATGCGGGTCAGCGCCGACAGGTCGTCGTTGACGATGGATTCCCAGGTGATGGCAATGATCTTGCCGAACTTGGTCACCTTGATCGGGGCGCCCTCTTCGTCGAGAGTGCCGTATTCGTACTCGCCCGACTCGTTGACCTGTTTCAGGGCCGCGATGTCGCCCAGGGCGACGCGGGTAGCTTCGCGGAAGTCCGGCAGAGTGGTTTGGCGGCCCAGCGGGCGCCAGGTCTGCGGCGCCAGCTCATACGCGGCGCGCAGGGTGCGGTTCACAGTGCTGCCCAGCAGCAGCGGGAAGTCGCTGGTGGTGTGCATGCCGGCGGCGCGGACGGACTCGGCACTGCAGCCAAGGGCGGCGGTGGCGATCTCGCGCGCAGTCAGGCCGCGGGCGTTGCCACCGGCTACATCGATGCACTCGCGGGCCAGGTCCAACAGGCGCATGCCGCGGAACTCGCGAGCGGTGTCTTCCAGCTTCACCGCCGGGTTGCAGCGATGCTGCAGCGCATTCTCCATGGCGGAGCGCTTGGCGCGCAGCACGGCGAGGTCAACGGTGCCAGACGGAGTCGGCTGCGAGCTGCGGGTAGGCGGCTGGTCCTGCTGCTGACGCTCAGCCAGCTTGTCGATCATGGCGGTGCTGGCCTGCTCGGTGGTTACGCCACGCTCGATCAGCTCATCGGCGAAGGCCTCGTCCAGGCCCACCTTACGCGCCATCAGGCGGATGGCCTGGCCACGCTTGCGCTCGCCCTCGGCCGCCTCGCGACGGGCAGTGTCCTCAGCCGCGCGGATTTCTTCTTCGGTCATCTTGGTTTCCTCTTGGGGTTTGGCCGAGACGGCCGGTTGCTCGGTCGGCGCGGCGGCCTCCCGGGTTTCGAATACGGTGTTGAAGCGCGGGCCCTTGTAGTCGCCCTGCTCGGTTGCGCTGCGGACCTTGGCGCCATCGTCGAAGCCGATCGGCACCAGCGAGAGCTCCATAGGCTCCCAGTCCACCGCGCGGTAGGTGGGCAGCTTGTCGTCGGGCTCCTCGGTCATTTCGTAGCGGTGCACCGAGTAGCCGACGCTGATGTTCCGCAGGATGCCGTCGCGCACATCGCGGAAGATCGGCTCGACGTCGTCGCGCTGGCTGAAGCGAATCAGGGCCCGGCCCTCGCCGCTTTCAATCCAGGCCTTCTCGACCACGCCGATAACGTCGTCCAGCTCCCAGGAGCTGTGGGTGTTGAGGAAAGGAGCGCCGTTGTTCAGCCGATCCAGGCGCACGGCCGAATCGCTGACCTCCAGCTCTTCCATATAGCTGCCGATGTCCCAGGACCAGCGGCGCCCCTTCGCGCCAGTGGTCCAGGTGATCTCGACAGTGCGATCGTCGATGTTCACCGAGTCAGGGCGAACGGCCGCGCGCAGCTGCAGCAGCGGCGTATCAAACGTTTGTGCTTTCGCCGTCATTGGTCGGGGTCTCTCCGGTAGGTGAAGGCGTCGTAGAGGCGTTGCCGGCTCCCGACATCCGCCGCGGGTCGCAGTCGAGCACCAGGCCCAACTGGTCAAGCAGCTCGTTGGCTTTCTGGATCTGCTCGGCGTGGGCATCCGGATCGGTCACGCCGAGCTCGCGCAGGGCATCGGTCCAAGGCGTGAAGCCATTGCGCACGCGGTCCTTGAGGTTCGTGGTCTCGGTGGACGGGTCCACCATCTCGCGCCGAGGCGGAATCCACTCCGCAGAGACTTGGCCGATCACGCCCCCAGGGATCAGCAGCTGCGCCTCCATAAACCAGCCCCACACGGTGTCGCACAGCTGGGGGATCAGCATCCGCCACTGCCACACATCCACGCGGCGCGCGAAGTGCAGCCAGCCCATGCGTCCGCTGGAGAAGTTCACCCCCTTCAGGTCGCCAGACAGCAGTTCGTAGGGGATGCCCAGGCCGACGGAGATGGCGTGCAGGGCCTGCCACGAGTACGTGGTGTACCCGTTGAAGGCCGGCGGCGAGGCGAAGCTGACGCTTTCACCTACCCCCAGTTCCTGGATGATCCCGGGCTCAATCCGCTCAATGAGCGGCTGCGGCTTGCCGCTACGGCTACTCGCCTCATCCTTGGTGACGAAGGCGGCATAACAGGCGGCAATCTTCGCCTGCTCCATTACCGCGTCTTCCATCTCGTCGAAGCTACGCACCCGCTGCATGACGGGTGCCAGCCAGGTGTAGCCGCGCGCCTGTCCTGGCCGCTTCGGCATGAAGATGTGCGCCACGTCCTCTGCCGGGATGCGCCGGGACTGGATGCTGCGCCAGGTTCCGCTCGAGCCTGGATGCTCATCGAACAGCCAGTACGCAACCCGGCGGCCGATGGGGTCGAACTCGACACCCTGGATGATCAGGTTGCCTCCGTTCTGACCGTTCTTCTCCTCATCGAGGAAGTCAGGCTCCAGCACCTGCAGCTGAAGCGGGACCGGCAGGCCGTCGGTGCTCAGCCGGCGCCGGCGCCGCACCAGGCACTCGCCAGACTCGGCCACCGTCTCCATTATTTTGTGCTGCAGGCCGGAGAAGTTCTCCAGCCCATCGGCGTCGCATAGGACAGTGTCCGCCCAGGAGCGCCAGAGGAGCGCCAGCTTCTTGCCGGCGCGGTCACTGCCGCCTTTCGGGCGCGGCACGATACCGGCGCCGACGACGTTGTCAGCGATACCGGTGATCGCGCGCTCGACGTAGGGGTTGTTGCGCCGGAGATCCCGGGCGCGATTGCGAAGCACCGCCAAGGCGGGTGCGTTCTCAGCGTTGGCGTCAGAGCCTGCCGAACGCCAGCCCTCATTCCGCCGCCCGCCGGCAGCACCCTCGAAGCGACGCTCCACGAGCTGCAGGCGCTGCTCCGCCAGCTTTTTCCGCAGGCGAGCCTCGGCGCGCTTCGCGGCACGGCCGGGAAGCCAGGTATCGAGGATGCTCATGTCAGAAGCCTTTCGAGAAGGAAGCGAACCGGCGACCGCCATTGCTGTTGGCGTTCAGGCCCAGGTCGGACTCCATGAGCCGCAGAATGCGGATCATCTCGTCGATGGACCGATAGGTGACTTGGCGGTCGGCGAAGCGCACCGACAGCGCGCCCTCAGCGATGGCCGCCTTCAGCGCCTCGTACTGCTCTAGGGTGTAGGCCATCAGTCTCGCTTCCAGTAGTTGGATTTCGCCCGTGGGCGGTCTTCTTCGTTGGCAGCTTCATCGCCGCCGGGTACTGGCTGTTGCGCCAGCAGGTCAAGATCAGCACCGAAGCGCTGCTGGCTGATCCGCAGCGCCGCCAGGGCGCCCACCAGACAGTCGAGCGCCTCGTTGCGGCGCCCTCTGGCATCCCAACGGTGCACCCAGACACCGTTGGCGAGCTTGCGCACCTTCTCCTCGGCAGTGAGCTGCTTCACCTCGCTCTCGTCGCAGAGGTCGTCGTTCGCCGGCAGGTGAATGACGCCTGGCTGGTTGATCCCGGCCTGCGACTTCACCGTATCGACCGGCATCCGGTAGCGGCTGTAAATCAGCTCCTTCGCGTTGTCGGTGCCGACCTCGGTCAGGTAGACCTTGCTTGCCTTGCTGCGAGTGCGTGGCATGTTGGCGATCGGCTTCCCGTACTGGCTCGCGCCCTTGGTGGGGATAACCCAGAGCACGCCATGCTTCCGGCTCTCGGCATACACCTCGTCGGTGTAGTGGCCGCCGGAGTCCCAGCCCCAGCGGTCGACCTTCATCACCAGGCCGTCAGCGCGAGTGAACTGCCGCTGTAGCTCCAGCCCGACCTTGCGCCGTAGCTCCTCACTGGCCGGATCGCCCATGAGGATGAAGCGATACACCAGCCAGGCTTCCTCACCCGGCCCCCAGGCCCAGACGCGTCCCTCGTAGCGGTCATCCTGCGTGTCGATGAAGCCGGTCAG
Organism: Pseudomonas knackmussii B13; assembly: GCF_000689415.1. NCBI lineage: Bacteria > Pseudomonadati > Pseudomonadota > Gammaproteobacteria > Pseudomonadales > Pseudomonadaceae > Pseudomonas > Pseudomonas knackmussii. The sequence continues at coordinate 5,296,707 of NZ_HG322950.1, forward strand.
CAGAACCGCCAGCGCCGGCACCTGGCCGGTCCATACCTCGCGGCGACCGTACAGGACTTCCCAGTCAACCTTCTCGCCTTCGCTCTCGTCGAAGGTCTCGCCGAGCGTGGTGTTGACGAAGGTCTTCAGCTTGTTGCGGTCGTCCTTGGCCTTGAGGAAGTCCAGAACGATTCGCCCCCAGGTCGTGAACGGGCTGTACGCCGTCCAGACATGAAAGGTGACCGACTCGGGCGACGGGATCGCCTCGCCGTCGGCGCCGTAAAAGTCCAGCGCATCGCGCGTCCAGATGCCGGTGCGCTCGCAGACCCAGCGGCCCTTCGACTGCTGCGCTTGCATCTCGTGTTGCTGCACGTCGCAGCCGCTGGCCGCGCACTTGTACCAAGCATCCTGTGGCCGCTCGGGGCTCCACTTGATGCCGAAGGCACAATCCTTGCCGCCCCAGAGCAGCGGCTGCTCAGCGGCACAGTGCGGGCAAGGCACATGCAGCCGGAACAGGTGAGGCGACTCACTGGCTGCCGCCTCAATCTGGCAGGTGCCCTTGATCTTCGGCGTGCTCCCCCGGATCGACTTCGGGAACGTCGATCCCTCGATGCGCTTGTCGCCGAGAAAGGTCGGCGAGCCTTCTTTCTCGACATCGGGCTCGAAGGCAGCCAGCTCGTCGTAGATGACGGTGTCGGCCGACAGCTCCCGGTAGTTCTTGGCCGCTGCGCCGCCGCGGCACCACAGCTGCTTGCCGTGGCTGAAGCGCTTGGTGTCCAGCGTGTTGTCGCGATGCTTCGAGCCGTACCACGGCGCCAACTCGCGCACAGCCGGAACGTCGCGAATCATGGTTTCGATCTGCGACTTCATGAAGCCGGCGGCGCTGCCATCGGTGGGCACCAAGAACAGGATGTTCCGCCGCTTGTGCTCGACCTGGTAGGCCGCGGCAGCCAGCAGCATCTTGGAGTACCCGACCCGCGCCGACTTGATCACGTTGACGGTGCGGATCTCGTCGTTGCCCATGGCATTGAGGATCGCCACCTGAAAGGGCAACGTCTCCCAGGCGCCTTCCTGGTACGACGACTCGCTGGACAGATAGAAGTTATCGTCCGCCCACTCGACCGGCGTCTGCGGCGCTGGGCGCTCGAGCGGCTTCAACCCGGCCCGGATGGAGCCGGCGAACTCAGTCAGCTGCGGTTGCGAGATATTCATCCAGGAGTCCAGGCAGGCGCTCGTCGAGCTGCGCGGCCCGGTTGCGAGCCTTCGACAGCTCGCGTTGCACGGATTCGATGTGGCGAACCTCGAGGTCCGGGTGGCGCCGCTTCAGGGTCAGCGGCAAGGTGTCGAGAATCGAGGCGATCTCGGCTGCCAATCGGGAGAACACGAACATGGCGAACTCGGTCGGCACCGCACGGCGCCGGCCGATGTCGTTCTTCAGCTCCTGCCCTTCCGCTTGGGCGGCAGTGAGGCGGAGGCGTTCCTGCGTCAGCTTGTGCTCGGCCAGGGGGTCGATCCCTTCCGGAAAATCGGGGTCCGCTTCCGGTTTGACCTGACTGCTCCCGAGCCCCCGCAGATAGCGGATGTACGCCAGGCGGCAAGCCTCAATATCGAAACCGCCCTTCCCCTTCGAACCAGGAAGGACGCCGTCTGCGAGCAAATTGCGCACCTGGCGGTCGCTCAGGTCGAGGTGCTTTGCGACTTCGATCTGCGTGGCCATGAATCACCAAACCGGAACCGGAAACGGCTCCCCCTGAAAAAGCTGGTATGTAGTCCGCGATCGGGGCTCGAATCACCCTCTGGCCACACCCCTCCCGGAAGGACCCAAACCGGGGGGGTGGGGTCTGCCGCTGCTGGGGAAGTGTCGTGCCACAGATCAGCGCCGCCTCGATCGAGCCGCGAACCGCTGTCGCACCGTGGCCATAGCCTTCTCGAACTCGGCAGGCAGGTGCTCGCGTGTGTACTCCTCGGCGATCTGGAAGAAGTTCAGCCGCTCGCCATAGCGAGGCTTGGCAACGAAGGCCAGGATCATCTTCACATCGCCGCGCTTCTTGCCCGTGCGCTGGGCGATGCCGATGGGCTTGCCCGCTCGCTTCATCACGAAGTAGCTCTTGGCGTTGCCCTTCTTGGTACTGCGCACGCTGTCGGTCGCGTTGGCCTGGTAGCCGGCCTGGCTGAAGCCCTTTACCCCAGACATGGCCTTGATGATCTGGCCACGCTTGATGTTGCCGTAGGCGTCGAGCTCGGCGCCCTCGCCTGGCACCACGTACATGCCAGCAGGGAGGATGCCGCGAGCACGCAACTGCAGCTCGGCTGGCTTGTTCCGGCGCTCGCCACCGTAGACCTCAGGAGCCAGCCAGACCGAGGCAGGCTGTGCACCATCAGACTCGTTCTTGAACCAGACGCGAGCGCTCAGCTTGTCTTTGGTCGCAGGCATCAGGCGCAAGGCGTTCAGCGTGTAGGGCGTGGGCTTGTCGAACACCACGCGCATTTCATCCTGCAGCCGACCGATCAGGCCCTGGGCCGTCTTGGTCAGCGCGGTGGATGTGGCATAGGGGATCAGGTCGTGCTCCAGCTCGTCGAGCGCGGCGAGCTGGTCGGCCAGCCCAGCAGCGCCGACGACGATCACAGCCCCGTGCCCTCGCGGAACTCCTTAACCATGTCGGGGAGGCTGGCCGACTTACGCGCCTCGCTCCATGCAAACCAGGCGCGGACAATCACCCAGGCCGGCAGCCCGCAGACGAAGACAACGCCGATCAGCGCAATCAGGCCGATGTCGTCTTGAACCCAAGAGCCGATGCCCAGCCAGCGCACCAGGAACGCGCCACCGCAGACACTCGACACGACAGTGCTAATCAGCGCCACGGCCCACTCCTGCGTCGACTTCGGCCGAGTCATGATCATGACCACGACCGCGGCGAACGTGGCGCCGAACAGGAGCGAGAGCAGCTTGTAGAGCGCGATCCCGCCAACTGCTGTCGAGGCCGGCTCGGTCATGGTGAAAATCCTCATAAGGGTGTCCCCAGGCTTGGCCAGCCTTGGCACTGCGTAAACGAAAAGGCCCCGCATAAGCGGGGCCATGTGTAGGTTCTGCCATTCAATTCTGCCAACTCTTGCGGTATCGCTCCGAGGGCGGGACATTTACGCCACTATGAAGGTGCCACAAACAAGGAGCGATACATGGCTGCCAAGAATATCGATGAGTTCAACGAAATCACCGGCAAGGTGTTCGCAACTCTCTACGAGGCATTTCCAATCCCGACCCTTCTAAGACCCTCTGACTTCGGAATTGACGAAAGTCACGAGGGCGATTGGGGGGCTGACGGTAGATTCATCGAGGGCCCTCCGCGCTCTCATGAAGAAGTGTTGTTCAGCCAGACAGTTCAATGGCTAGAGCAGTCAGGATATTTGACTGTCAGTGGAGCTCCTCCGGGCAGGCTAGTAGGCCCAGATCGAACGTTCTTTGGCCACGCAAGACTCACAGCAAAGGGTCTAGAGGTCATGAATGCCATCCCTCCTAGTCTCACCAAGCGCGAGCCAATTGGCCAACAGCTGGCCGAAGCTACAAAGAGCGGCGGCAAAGAGCTACTTCGCTCCATTACAACCGAGGCACTCGGAATCGGGGTTCAACTTGCAGTGAAGGCCGCCGGGCTTGCTCCATAGAAGGTAGGCCCGATCGATGACCAGGCCCCTGTCGCTACCAGCTAATCCAGATAGCACTCAACGGTTGGCAGGGTGGACTCGCTCGTTGAGCACTTCAGCGATCTCATCCACCGACAACTCGTGTGAGTGATCCTCAAACTCGCCGTACTTTTCGAGCATCCGGCGATAGCCATCTTCGCTCGGGAAATGCGAATTAAAGTCTCGACCGTCAAAACGGCTCCAGCGCCCTAGGTCGTTGACCAAGATTCTAGCCGTCGCCATGAGCTCCGTTTCGTTGTTTCCATCAAATCCTTGGAATACGACATTTTTGCCAAAATGCGGAGAGAGCTGGGCTAGACGAGCCCGTCCGTTCTCATCGAGCGCTTCGACGGCCTCCTCCAGGTACTCCCACATTTCAAGCACGTCAGCAACGAACTTCACATGCTCCGGGGTCTCTTCAGCAGACTCAAAGATTCCTGGGTAAGCCCATTCAAGAGCCCATCCACGATCACTATTGACCAGCCGCTGCACAAGCAATGGGTCAACACTGTTCTTGATGCCAAGAGCGCTATGAATATCCGTGAGCAACGTGATGATCAGCTTTTGCTGTTTCGAAAACTCCATTTCGTACCTCTTCAGTGGTTAACGTCCGCTACCAAAGTGTGTCGACATCCTGCCTGATAGCGAAAAGCCCGGTTCATAGCCGGGCGTCTTGGTCGCCATGGCGAAGGTAGGGCTAGCTTTGGCGGCCTAGCGTGAACACAGCTATTGAGACCCAAAGCAACGACCTAGCCTTCGGTCACATCCGTGGTCCCTTGCTGAGTTTTGGTTTTCTGCTCTCTTCGGCATGCTCCAGTTGGGCGGCCAGTCCATAGGCATCCTCCTCCGACAAGCAAAAGTCAACGATTCCGCCGTTAACCATTACTTTCCAAACTGCCTCGACACCGGGCCTAGAAAACCTCTCTGGGATATCCTCCCCAATGAGCTTAACAATCGTGACAGCCATGCATCTCTTCCTTCTGAGTGGAGTGGCACGACGATATCACGAGCTAGAAAAACGCCTCAACGAACGAATCTGGAAACGAAAAAACCCGGCTCAATGGCCGGGTTTTTATTGCCTGTCTGTGCGGCGCGCACGGATCAGCAGATGTGGTGAATTTCGCTCATTCGCTCACACAAGTCAACATCCAGATTATTCCTGGCTCAGGGCGCGACGGTGGTAGAAGAACAAGTACAACAGGCCAATTGGCGCAACGAAGATCGAGAACGTCCAGCACATCATCATCGTGAACGCCTTCACCATCAGCATGAAGCCGGCATTCCAGATGAATACGTTATCGCCAACGATGAAGCCCACTATCCGCTCGTATACAAAGCGCGAGTAGGGATAGAGCAGAGTGCAGATCACCGAAAACACCAGGACGTCGATTCTGATCTTCTGCGGGTTCATGATCTGCATCCAAACCAGCAGCGCTAAGAAAATTGCTCCGAAGAACAGCTGGCGGAAGTAGTACTGGGCCGACAGGCCGCCAAAGGTCATACGAAAGAAGCTCTGCATCTAACTGTCCTTGGTTTCAGATTGCGCTTGGCCCAGCAGCCGGCAGAAGCGACCTTCCTTGGAGACCGGGCGGTGAATCGCGATGATATTATTTTGACGTCATTCTTTCCACCGCCCGCTCTATCACGCCACGCTCAGAAGCTTCTCGCGCTCCAGAATCTCCGTCACACGCACCACTGCTTGCTCCTCAAGAGCATCCAACGCCTTCCAGATGTCACGCCGCCAGCGACTACGTGTTGAGTCAGGTCGCGCCTCAGTGTCCCAGGCGTTAATGTCGTACCACTCTGCCGACAGCATCAGCACCTCCGTCGAGCGCTTGCCCTCCTTGCCCTTCATCCTGGGAATGCACCAGGTAGTGACTGCCTTGGTGAGGAACAGGTGCGGCGCCGGTGTGCTGATCCGAGGGACCAGCCTGGCGATGGCCTGGACGCGTCGACCGTTGTGAGTGGAATACCTCGCGTAGAGCACATCCCACTCCGCAGTTGACAGCTCGCGGTGTAGAAGAGCGTGCAGCATGCAATCGAACTCAAACTGATCACGGGCTGACAGCAGAGCGCGAAAGCCACCGTCGATCTTGCGATCGATCAACCGCTGCCAACTCTGCTTCGCCGTGTTGTCGATTGCGTCGGCCGCCAAAGCTCGGATGATGGCGGGAAGCACATCACGATAAACGCCTCTCATGCAGCCCCCTTCGGCGGTGGAGTGATCCCCAGAACATCGCGCAGCAACGTCTCAGCGGCGCCCCCCTTCACATTTCCCTGCTGAACCCAGGACTTCGCGAACGCCTCGAATCCGAGCGGAGAAGGGCTTCCCATCCAACTAGCGACCAACTGGAGCAGGCAGGCCATCACCGTGGGCCCGGCAGGGAGGTTAGGCAGTTCCTGGGCCAGCACCTGGAGCAACTTACGCTCGGGCTGGGTCATGCTTTTCCGCGGCGCCAGGGCCGTTACATTGGTCATGCTGCTTTCCCCTTCTTGCCGTACTGGTTGGCGAACGTGCTTCGGCCCATCTCGACCTCTTCCTGGGAAGGCTCGCGGTAGCCGAACAGGTTGACGAATCGGCCGTACTGGCCCTGCTGCTGGACGTGGCACATCCCCGGCTGCGCATTGCGGTTCTTCGGCATGAGTACCTCGGTTATGCCGTTCTGCCCTTCCTCGCTGTCCATGTCGCGATGGACGATGAGGATGCAACTGGCATCGGCCTCGATCTCGCCCGAGTCGCGAAGGTCGCTCGCCTGGGGCCGCTTGGCCTTGCCGGTGCGCTTAGTCGACTCCCGGTTGAGCTGCGAGAGGACGATGACAGGCACGTCCAGCTCCTTGCTCAGGTGCAGCAGGGCCTTGCTCACGGCGCCCACCTCGTCTGAGCGAGTGCGGCCCCTCACATCGACGGGCACCAGGCCCAGGTAATCCACGACGATGCCGGCCAGTCCATGCTCGCGCTTGGCGCGCCTGGCGATAGCCCGCATACGCGACGGCGTGACGGCGGGGTCGTCGCAGATGAACAGGGGCGCGTCCTTGGCCTGATTGGCGGCGACGCCTACGCGCTGCCAGTCGTCCTCGTCCATGTCCTTGGGCGCGTCCAGGCGCTTGAGGTCGATCCCACCCAGCGAAGCGATTGCACGGGTGCCAAGCTCCTCCTCGGGCATCTCCAGGGAGAACACTAGCCAGGGCCTCCCTCGCTTCACGGCGTTGTGCTGAGCGATCTGCAAGGCCAGGGTGGTCTTGCCGCTACCGGGCAGGCCGGCGATGACGGTGACCTTCTTCGGGCGGATGCCGCGCATCAGTTTGTCGAGATCGGCCAGGCCAGTTTCCTGAAACTTCGGCAGGCGGTCGTTCAGGCCGTCGTCAAGTTTGTCGCAGACCTTCAGCACCACCTCGTCCAGGCGCCGATAGGCCGGCGTATCGTCGTCAAGGTCGCGCAGGTCGGCCATCGCCTCCTGTGCCCTGGCAATGATCTCGGCCAGCGGCCGGTCCTCGGTTGCCAGGTCCTCGACAGTGCGTGCGGCGTCGATCAGCCGGCGCAGCACTGCACGCTCGCGCAGGTGCCGCGAGTAGGTGCGCCAGTTCGCCGTCGACGGGACATTCATGGCGATCTCGCCGGCATAGGCCAGCGTTCGTCCAGTGCTCGGCAGTGTCGGGCGAACCTGGGCAATCGTCACGGGATCGACAGGCACTCCCTCTGCGTGGAGATCCGCAATCGTCTGGAAGAGCGCAGCGTTGTCGTCGAAGTAGAAGTCCGCCGCTGTGATCGTCTCGACGACCTGGTCCACCAGGGCCGTGTCCTGTTGCACTGCGGCGCGCAGGATAGCGCCGAGCACACCGTGCTCAGACTCGAGGCTGTACAGTTCACGGCTCATGCGGATACCCCGCGGCGCGCCGATCCCCAGGTGAAGCGCACCGCCCTGCCGCCCTGTCGCAGGCGGTCCAACGCCCGCTCGCCGATGAAGTCCTGCAGCGTCAGCTCCCCGTGCTGGTCGCCACCGGCCTCGGCCGGCAGGTTCGAGATCAGCACGGTTGGCAACACCTGCTGGTAGCGCTGGTCGATCACCTCGTGCAGCAGGCCGCGCTCGTACTCGGTGCCGCCTTGGGCGCCCACCTCGTCGATCACCAGCAGGTCGAAACCCACCAGCTCCTCGATCACGTCGCGCTCGGTGTACTGGGCGGTCCTGGCCATGGCGCCCTTGGCCGCCCGGATGATCTGGGCGGCGCTGGTGATGACGGCCTGGGCGCCGTGCTCGCGGATCACGTGCTGGGCGATGGCGCTGCCCAGGTGCGTCTTGCCGGTGCCGACGTTGCCGACCAGCAGCAGCGAGCGGCCGGCCTCGTAGTGCTCCGGGAACTTCTCGGCGAAGTCGCGGCAGCGGACCAGCACCTGGACCATCGGCACGGTGTCTCCGGTCTGGTAGCTCTGGAACATGGCGTCTCGGAATCGAGGGGTGATCCCGGAGCCGATCAGCAGGGTGTTCAGCCGGCGCTGTTGCTCGACCTGCAGGGCCTGCCGATGTTGCTCGCTGCCTTCTGGCGAGGTGCGCAGGCCGGCGAAATGGCAGGCCGGGCAGCCGGTGGAGAGCTTGCCACCGTCGAACTGCTCCACGCTGACCTCTGTGTAGCGGCCATGCACCGGGCACTCGGCGCCGTTATCAGGCCCCTGGGTGCGCTCCGGAGCGCGGACGAAGTTAGAAATTCGGGCCGTCATGAGCCGACTCCTCTCGATACATGTCAGGGGTGTGCTTAGGGAGATTGACGAAGTTCGAGGGCCTGGAACCCAGCGATGGTCCTGCACGTTGAACACCGATCGGGATACGCTGATTTCGTACCCAATTGCGCCAGGTCGCCTGCCAGTCCAGCTTGGTGGCGCCCTTTCCGGTAGCAGCACGCCAGTGGTCGCCGAAACTTTCACCGACCTTGCGCATGGCTGCCTCACCGAACTCCGGACGCTCGCTGAGCGCCCAAGCCAACCAGTCATCGGGCAATGTCCAATCCGCCGGAAGCCGAGTGCCTCGTTTGGCCTCGTTTGCCGGAGGCCCCTGCTCAGGCTCTGGTGCTGGGCGCTGCTCCTGCGGCGCCAGCTCTTGCTCTTCTTCAGGATTCGGTGAATCAGTGAATCGGAGAATCAGGGCGTTATCGGACTGTGGGGCAACGGTTGCCGAACCGTTATCTAACGTTGGATTAACGTTATTTCCCTTGATGGCAGGCACCCCGCTAACGTGAACAAGATGTTTCCCCCCCGTCACGCAGCCGCCCTTTCCACGTTCGTTCACGGTTAGGAAACCGTTAGCATCCGGAAGCAAGCTGTCCTTCTCCGTGCCATGCGGCTTCTGGTGCTTGAGGAAATTCGCCACCTCGACGACGGCAAAGCCCTCGACCTCGTACCGACTGACGAAGCCCTTATCCGCGAGCGCGGCAAGACCTTCATCAACGTCATAGTCATCCCCAGGGAAGAGTTTCATCTTGATGCGCTTCGGGCGGTCCTCCAGCCGACCTTCCCGATCGGCTAGAGTCCACAACCCTATGAAGAGCAGTCGATCGAACGGTCCAAGCTCGGCCAGTTCTTCGTTCTCAAAAAGACCCGGCTTGATGTTGCGAGCACGAGCCATCAGATGTTCAGCTCCTCTGTTACTCGCCGGATGAAGTCGTCGTAGCTCTCCGACATGGCGAGCCCCTGACCTTCCAGGGCTTCGCGATAAGCCTTGGCCGAGCCATAGAGCACCCAGCGATCGCGCTCCGGCAGGTCGCGGAATTGACGGTAGGTGGGCCACGGCCCAGCGATCGCCTGTCGCTCAATAGAGCCAGCTTGGGAGTGCCTAATTCCGATCTGGTCGTGGCGTTCAATACTCATTGGCACACCTCCGCTGGCGAGGAGGCATACAGGACCGGGATAAAGACCTCATCATCATCCGGTTCGTCTTCCACGATGTTCACGAGCGCAGTCACATGCTCAACTGCCATTCCTCGCGCCTCGTACCATTTGGCAAAAGCCAGCAAAAACGCCTTCCCAGCTGGGATGCCTTTGAGCTGCGCCACGCCCGCTACCAATTGGCGAGTCCGCCCCTGCATTTTCTCCAAGTTAGCAATGGTGGCTGGAAGGAGATCTGCCTCCACCTCGGCAATCTGCACGATGTAGCCCAGAAGGTCCTCCGACAGCATCTCGAACACCTGGCGCGCCAGTTCGTAATCAGTGAAGCTGAACCAGTAAATTGCCTTCCGCGAAAGCCCCTGGCCGATGGATACCTGGAACAACGTCCGGCTGGTGGAAATGATCGGAGCGACATGATCAATATGTACGGCAACGTTGTTCATTTCAGTGCCCTCCCAGAGCTTCGCGCCCAGGCGCATACGCTGCGCACTGCACAGGGTTATCTCGGCGAATTCTGCGCATTGCGATCATGCAGTCCGGGTTTTCATCAGCGAGCCGGTCCGCCATTTCGCGCATTGCCCATCCCCCAGTGATGTGATGCTCAGCCAGTACCTCGGCATGCGCACCAACGACCTGAACCACGAATGAAGCAGACGCCATGAATAAGGAAGCCTGTTCAGCGATATCGCCCTCACGCAGCATCGAATTAACCATGGCAACCTCCCAGCTCTGCTTTGACGTCATGCTCAATTCGTCTCCACTCAAGTTCACGCTCAAGGTCAGTTCGTTCAACATCCGCTTTCAGGCCTGGGACCAAGCCGAACAGCGCGCTATCGACTTGCTTGCGGCGGGTATGGATCTCGCTCATTTGCTGTGATGAACCGTCGATAGCGTCGACAGCCCAGCCGGGCAACTGATTGTGAAGCCGCATCTCGTTGAGAACGGTCCAGAGATGAGAGGTCAATTCGCGCTCAGCGCGAATCCCCTGGCGAAGCGCTGCAATTTGTTGAGTCATGGCTCATGCCCTCCGTTCAATACCAGCAAGCAAGCCAGCCAAATCGGCGCGTGCACGCTGGGCGCCGCGCATCAGGCGATCTGTGGTTGCATAGCGCGGCTCGTACTCGCCACGTCCTACCCAGCAGTTGTTGCCCGGATAGCGCTCGTTCAGCAGGCTGGCGCCGCGCTGAGCTTCAGCCTCAGTAGGAAATGGGGCGACCATCTGCGCCACTGCGAGGCCATTGACCTGAACCGCCGGCGTGGAGATGAACCAGAACAGGATCCCGTCGCCAGGAAGTGCGCGCTGAAAATTGGCCCCCACATCAAAGCCACGTGCATTCACAGGTCACGCTCCCGATAGGCTTGCCCTATCTGCTGGCTGTACTTGAACAAGAAATTGCCGGTGTGCAAGATGACGCGCTCGAACAGGTCATGGATCTCAGACACCACCGGGTGCCCACCACCGCCGAGGGCAGGAATAACTGCCTCCATCAGCAGAACGTGCAGGTCGTTGAAGTCCTGGCGGGCATGGTTGAACAGGTCGAACTCATGTCGAGTGAGCTCGACACGATCCATCAAATGACCTGCGGGAAGAGTTCCCGATGGAGTGGGCGGAGCAATGTGTGCGTTCATGCTGCCGCCCTCGAATGAGCGATCGCCTGGGCAGAGCGCGTAGGGAAAGCAGCGAGCTGTTCAAAGCGCTCATCCCAAGGCAGTTCGGCAACCTCGCCAAACCACGCGCCCTCATAGACGTTGAGAGCGAAGCCAGAGCGTCCCTGGGAAACCGCGGCGTTGCCAATCTGCTGGCAAGCATCTCTAGCATCGCCAGCAGACTTGAAAGGCCCCGCGATGCCATAAGGAAATCGCTCCCGTCCCTCCAGCTGTATGCAGTAGTACCGAGTGAACGGTTTACCGCCGCTGGTGAGTTCGCGCTCGACTGCATCGTCGTTCACGTCGAGTTGCGCAATGCCGCGTGCTTTGGTAGTTTCGCGACCAGACATTTTTCGTCCTCCTACAGACGATATGAGTCAGCCACTCGCGCCAACGAGTGGTGGTTGAGAACCCGCCCTAGAAGGCGGGTTTTTGCTGCGCAGCAGCATTAGACAACTGCTCGCAATTGCGGCTCAGAGTGAGCCGAAAGTTCCTTCTCCATCCCGCGGCGGATCTCCAACGCGCGAGATTCCACGAAGCGAAGGGTTTCGATAGCAGCCGGAAGTTCAGGCAGGTCTTGGGCGTCGATCTTTCCGTCAGCCAAAACCTGACCGCACTTGGTCACTGCATCGCCGATGCGGGACACCAACTGACCGAAGGCGCTCACAGGGCAACCATCAGCGCCAGCTTCACGAGCCGCCACCAGGCCATACCGAGCAGCCAGCTCTAGGGCACAGCGCTCGCGACGCTCAGAATCGAGTGCCTGCACCCAGGCCTCCTCGATCCAGGACGGCAGATCGACTTCCCCATCCAGCCAGCGCTCGACGCGCTTGCTCCAGGCCTTAAAGGCGCGGCCGTACGCGGGGACATCAGTAGTCACCGTCAGCGCCACCAGATCCGGATAACCACGATCAGCAGCACGCTCCGGCACCAACTGGAAGATCGTGGTGTTCAGCGACTCGGCAAAACCATCCTGGCTAATCGAAGTGCGCGCGATCATGTCGCGGGCGAAGGAGATCAGGACTCCTTCCCGGGTAACGCTGTGTCGAAAGTTCGACGTATTCATCTAGAACTCCTGGTCCTACTCTCTGCCTTGTCGAAAAGGAACCTTTGTTCTGTTCCTATAAGGAGATGCCTTCTATGCGTATTAGCCACAAGGCCGCTCAAAACGCGCACCAATCGCTTGCTCCCTGCGTGCAGGCGTGTGTTGGGAGAGTTCGAGGTGGCTAAGCGGCTTCGGCCCCCCAAGGGAACGATGGGCACAACTGATGGCGACTAATCTGACCGCCAGTTAGGGCTTCGATGTGAACAGCACGAGCCGCAGGTACGGGACGAATTCCCGAGCACCACTGATTGACGGTAGGGGTCCGGATGTTGAGCTGGCGCGCCAGTTCGGCCTGGCTGCCCATGATTCGAGCTGCCTCGCGCACCGCCTCTGCTGAAGTCATAACTACTCTCCGTTAGGCAACGGACAGGAGAATAAGGCATTACCTATCATTAGGCAAGCCATTGCCTAATGCGCGAAGGTAAAGGCCTACTTAGGCAATGCTTACTGGCGAAGAATTGGGCGCAGCAATCGAGTTGGCCCGACTCAAGAAAAAGGTCACCAAAAAGAAGCTTGCAGAGGACTTCAACGTGAAGCCGCCCTCTGTTCAGGGCTGGGTCAAGACTGGGCGTATCGATAAGTCCAAGCTGATGGATCTGATCGAGTACTTCCAAGACGTCGTTGGTCCTGAACATTGGGGATTGAGGCCCGGCACAACCTTTGGTGGAGGCTCGGAGACCTACTCACTTGACGAGGTGGTCGAAGCTACCTCCGAAGAGTTCGATGAACTCCTCGCCCAGCTCAATGAGGCGAAGAAGAAAGCGTCACCTAAATCTCAGCAGACAATCAGTCGTATGATCGGCATGGCCGAGCGTGGCGAGCTCGACGATTCGGCCTGGAAGCTGATCAACGATCTGCTTACGGAGCTTGCGAAGAAGTGAATGGAGTCCGTTACGCAGCCCTCCAAAGGGGTAGCAAACGATATGTCGACGAAGGTGATGACCATCTAGCGGTCCTTATTGGTGATATCAGACCAGAGGGTAAATCGAGCAGCCTCAGAGCTTTTGTCAAAATATGCCAAAATCGAGCCCAACTCCATGCAGAGTTAGTTGGATCAACTATTGGCCGAGCTCTCGGGGTAAAGATTCCAGAACCATATCTGGTAATAATAAAGGAAGAGGCTCGCCCGCCTATTGATGTTCCACTTCCGGTTCTAGGATTTGGCACTGCAGCTGTGGCAGGGCACACATTTGCTCGTCTTGGTAACTTCGCCCAACTGCATCTAGCGCTGAAAGACATTGATCTAGTTGCTGCATTTGACCAATTAATCGCAAACAGCGACAGGCATCTTGGGCAAATGATCTACGACGGAAAGGATCATTGGGCCATTGATCATGCTCAGAGTTTTGGAGGGTCAACCTGGCACGAGTTCGGCCTTCCTTCACCCGAGATCGACATCATAAACTGGCTATTGGAGCGCTCCGACTACGGGGCCAGCTTGGAAGAAAATGAGGTTGCCAGGTTTGCTTTGCGTAAGCGGACAAATAAAAGCTTCGCTCCGCTGGTCGGCAAAGTCGAAGATCTTTTCATAGCAGCTGGACTCGGCAGGATAATCGACGAAAATTCCTTGCGAGACCTATACAATTGGATTGAGTCCAGAATCACTCACGCGGTTGAGCAGATATGTCAGAAGATTGGCTTACCCGATATGGGTTACGCAGTGACGTCCTTGAGCGATTCCCAGAGCTCCCAGCCTTGACTGCTTTCTGGGCGCCCATTCGGGTTGAGCCAATTGCGATGTCTGGTGAAGCGATAACGGTGGCTGTAGCCATTATCGGCGAACCTGGGACTCGCCCACATATAATTTCAGCACTTTCTGAAGATGTCGTAACCTCAGTTTTTGGCCCTCACGCCCCCAGCCTGATAGGGATAGCGAGGACAGCATCGGACAGCCTTTTTCAACACCTCGAAAAAACAAATGACTTCAAGTCGTGGATTCCACCGATTTCCGGTGTTTCTCTTGGAGACATTGAGGAAGGACAAGGCAACTCTATTGAAGAGATTGCCCGCCAAGCACTACGCGCTTCAGCCTGCCTAAGTGCAATGACTGAAGAATTCAGATCACAAGAAAAGAAGAGCGAAAAAAATCGCCTTGTGAGCAGCGTGAAGCGAGCAATGAAAATTCTAGAGCCCGCCTTCGCTGACCGCTTCCACGTCCCAGTCCCGGTGGTCATACGCCAAACCAAGATGAGTATTTACTGCGACTATTACTCATCAAAGCTTGCAATCAACATGTGCAGCATGGGACCAGGCCGCAACCTCCCAGCACAATTCGACTCATTCTATTCGCGACTATGCAAACTTGACCAATTGCGAGGAAATGAGGCTTTAATTCAGCACAACCAAGCCCCATACATCCTTATTGAAGTACCTGACGAAGCAACTATTGAAGCCTCTCCCGACAAAAGCAACATACATAATTTAGAGCAAAAGATACTTATGGCTCAGGATTTAACTGAAAAGCGAAAGTTCAATTTAACAATAATATCTTCACCGAATAAAGGCGCCCAGCGAATCGTTGAACTGGAGCGTGCAGCCTAGACCGACGATCGGCTGGCCTGCCCCCTCCCCGAGAAACCCGCCTCTGAGCGGGTTTTTTCTGTCCTCAGGAAAAATATTAGGCATTGGCTATTTACACCAATTAGGCATTAGCTTACATTTGGACTCATGCCGAGCGGCACATCGCCAGCCAGGCCGTACGTACGCCTATGTGAGGAAGTCACGAATGCTCGAACTGCAGCTAACCAACGACGACTATCGCAAGATGATCCAATGCGAAGACGGGCGGCTCACCACCACCTCGCTGAAGGTGGCCGAGTGTTTCGGCAAGCCTCACGGCAAGGTCCTGCGAGACATCCGCAAGCTGGCGTGCAGCGAGGGTTTTCGACAAGCCAATTTTGGCTCGTCCTCTTACCTCAATGAGCAGGGGAAAAAGCAGCCCATGTTCACCATGTCCCGGGACGGCTGGATGTTCCTTGTCATGGGCTTCACCGGCGAAAAAGCAGGCGCTTGGAAAGAGGCATTCATCGCTGCTTTCAACTGGATTGCTTCCGAGTTGGCTCGCCGAAACTACTCGTACGAGCAGATGCGCAACGAGCTGCTGTTTGAGTTCAAGCAAGAGAAGGCTGTCGCAAGCCTGGCTGGCAAGACGCTGAAGCGCTGGCAGCTGAAGAAGCCCGAGATTGAAGGGCGAATCCTGGCCGTTGAGCTCGAAGGACAGCACCAGCTCCAGCTTCACTAACCCAGAAGTACCGATCGAATTTTGCGAAAGC
Source organism: Pseudomonas knackmussii B13 (assembly GCF_000689415.1). Taxonomy (NCBI): domain Bacteria; kingdom Pseudomonadati; phylum Pseudomonadota; class Gammaproteobacteria; order Pseudomonadales; family Pseudomonadaceae; genus Pseudomonas; species Pseudomonas knackmussii. The sequence continues at coordinate 5,312,263 of NZ_HG322950.1, forward strand.
CATCAATCGCGGCAGGCCGAAGGCTTGCCTGGAGAAAGGAGATTCACATGCTGATTTTGACGCGCCGAGTAGGCGAAACCATCCGCATAGGCGACGACATCGAGGTCACGGTGCTCGGCTATCAGGGCAACCAGGTCCGCCTCGGCGTGACCGCCCCGCGTGACATCGAGGTCCATCGCGAGGAGATCTACCAGCGCATTCATGGCGCAGAACTGCGCCATCAGCCCAAAGCCGTAGGGAGCAACTGACCATGAATGCCGTCACCATCGTTCTCCGCTCGGGCATGGGCATGCACCTCGACGCGGTGCGCCCGTACCTGAATCCGGGCATGCCGATCGCCATCGGTCGCGCCGGCGCAGTGATCGCCGAGGTTGCCGACGGCAACGCCATCGATGACAAGCGCCTGGCAATAAATTCCGCTGCCGGCTACATCGACTCGGCCGAGCGCTACATGGAGAGCGACGGCAACCTAGAGAGCATTGTCACTGGCCTGGAAAGCGCGCTGATTGGCATCGAGCACTGCGCCATGGCGGGCCAGAACGGCTCTGCCCTGCAGGCCATGGATGCCCTGCGCCGTATACGCGAAGTCGCGGCGGTATTCCTGGATAGCTCCGGAGTGCGTGCAGAGCGAGGCATCCCTGCCTCCGGCGCCGCTGCAGAACCGGCCTGCCATGTGGCCGCAGCCGCTCGCCGAGCGGTTAATCCTGACGAGCGATGCACGCTTTGCCAGGCGAACAACCATTCCGAGACGGAGTGCGCCTGGTTCGGCAACGAGAAGACCCTGGCCTTCGTGCAGCAGCTCGACAAGTTCATCATCGAGCGCGCTGCTGAGTTCAACGCGGCACCTGGCGAAGCGCTGAAGCCCTCCATCTTCGACGTGATCACCGGAACCGCGAACCTACCTCCAAAAGTCCCCCAAGAGCTGCCGTCGCGGGAGGAACACATAGCCCAGATCGAGCGAGTGGCTGCCGATCTCCACGAGCATGGCCCCGACCGTGTGCAACTCAAGCCGTGCGACTTCTGCGGCGGCCCGCCGGTGCCGTTCGTCCAGCTTGCCTCCCAGGGGTTCGGCGCCGCGCCGCGCCTGGACAGCTATGGTGACGACGGCCTATCGATCGAAGCCTTCGTGTCCTGCCACGAGTGCGGATCCCGCGGCCCGATCCATGAGGACGACATCTTCGACGCCAGTGACTATGACTCGGCGCTCGAGGCCGGCGTGGACCTCTGGCAGACCCGTGACAAGCGCCACGCGGAGCTGTACGCGGCCGGAGAGGCTGAAGGCCTGAACCTGTTCCCGCGCCCCGATCAGGTATCGGAAGGCGGTGAGCTGTGAATAGCCGCGCGCACTGGTTCTGGCACTGCCTACTCAGCGTCGCCGCCATCTCCTTCCTTGGGTTCTTCATGGCAGCGATCGAGCAGCGCGACGAAGCTCGACGCCTGGCCAGGCCCTCCATCGACATGCGCGGCACCACCCTGGTGGTTTCGTGCCCGAAGCCGATCACGCCGACGGCAGCCCCTGGCGCTCACCCGCAACAACCGAGGTTCATCCTATGACCCTGACCGCACATGTTCCGGCCGGCGCGTACTCCAGCCCACAGCCGGCGAACCCCAGCCCGTTCTACACCCTCGGCGCGCGTTTGGTGGACCTTGGCACTGCCCTGCAAAACGAACGCAGCACCATCGACGACCTCGTCCGCCTGGCCAGTGCCTGCGGCATGGATCTGCGCATCAAGATGGTGGAGGACTGCAGCCGTGCTGATGAAGCATGACCACTTCCTACACCTAACCCGTATCTGGAGCCGACCGGGTCTGACGCTTCGCACCCAGTTGCTTATCGCGCGCAGGGTGGCACGCCAGTTCGACCAGTTCGACAAGGTGGAGGGGGTCGTCTACTCCCGAGCAAGTCGCTCCCTCAAGAACGGCCTGCCGTTCACCAAGGGGAAGCTGGACAAGCTGGAGCACGATTACCGAACCCTTCGCAAAATGCGCAAGGCCGGCAGGCTGGCTATTGGGGAATGGCTGATGCCGGCCGGCGCCGAGATCGAGGCGGAGCTGGGCGTCGACGGAATCTGCGACGTGCTCGCCATCAACCCGGTACACCGGGCCGAGGCGGCCGAGGCGAAACCTAGCCAGGCCGTTGACTTCCTGGTCTTCGTGGCGGGACTGGAGGACAGCGCCACCCATTTCAGCGCCAGGCGTCCATCGCCCTGGAAAGAAGGCCCGCTGTTCCACTGCGTGCTCGAACTGATGATGAAGTTCACCAAGGAGAACCCGGGAGCCCTGGGCGATCCCTTTGCGCCGGATGGCCCGCTCTATGGCGCGTCGAAGACTCTGGTTCGCAACGACGGAACGATCGAGACGCAGCGCGCAGCGCTGACCTTGCACAGCCGCGACGGCACAGCACGGGTGATTGAACGGAAGCCGGAGGTAAGTCGGTGAAGAAGCGCTGGTTGCCGGCCGACGATGAGCGCCTTCGCGAGCTCTACGGCACCCAGAGCGCCGAGGAAGTCGCCGAGCTGCTTGGCAGAACACTGTCAGCAGTGGTGAGCAGGGCCAGCTCGCTTGGCCTTGGCAAGCGCCCATGGACCAAGGCAGACGAAGACCAGCTGCGCGAAATTTACCCGCGCAGTGACATGGCCGATATCTGCAGGATTACCGGGCGGACTACCACTGCGCTCCGGGCCCGCGCCGCGATCCTGGGTATCAAGCGAGTTGATAGCCCGAATCGTCGCTTAGCGAATCAGCGGCACAGCGAGTACCTGAGAAGGTGTCGTGAAGAAGGCTTCAGGAACAGCACGACCGCGCCAATCGGTGCGGAGGCAGTTCACGGTGGAAAGCTCTATCGGAAGGTCGCAGACACTGGCGACTCGCACCAGGACTGGAAGCTGATGCACAGGGTCATCTGGGAGGAAGTCAACGGTCCGATCCCTGAAGGCAACCTGGTGGTGTTTCGAGATGGGAACACGAAGAACCTGACCATAGAGAATCTGGAACTTATCACCAAAGCGGAAAGGATGCGAAGGCACTCGATCGCTCGCTATCCACGAGAGATTCACAGCGCAGCGGTTGCCCTCGGCTTCTTCAGGGCAAAGCTGAAGAGATTGGAGACAGAGAATGAAGAACCTGAACGAACTGCGGGAGATCTTGGGTAGGACCATGGAGGGAGTTCTGAACGGAAGCGTCACCGTCGACCAGGCAAAGGCAGTGGCAACGGTGGCCGCTGAAGTGAACACCACGGCAAGACTCGAGGTGGACATGGCCAGGGCAACTGATGGCGACTTCAAGGGCAGCGGGTTCCTGGATGTTGACCCTACACCAAAGCGGCCTCAGATCGGACAGGAAGGACGAGGCCGGTGACGGAGCCAGCACAAGTGGCCGCGCGCCACGAAATCGCCAAACGCCAAAACGTGGCGCTCCACGATTAGGGGTAACAGATGCGCTACATGACAGTCAGGAAGTTCGCCATGGAGTCTGGCTACACCGAGGATGCCATCAGGTCGAAGATCCGCGACGGCGTGTGGCTGCTCGGAGAAATCTGGATCAAGGCGCCGGACGGGCGAACCTTGATCGACGTTGAGGGGTACGAATCATGGGTAGAGATGGGCGGGGAGTCCGGGCGGTCTCGGACTCCAGTATTGAAATCACGTTCATGTACCGCGGCGTCCGTTGTCGGGAACGGATCGCGCTCAAGCCCACCGCCACTAATCTGAAACGGGCGGAACAGCACAAGGCCGCAATCGAGCACGCCATCGCCAACGGCACATTCGACTATTCAGTGACCTTCCCTGGCTCTCCGCGCGCGGCCAAGTTTGCGCCGGAGGCCTCACGGGAAACGGTTGCCGGCTTCCTCGGGCGGTGGCTCGAGTCGAAGCACAAGCACGTTTCCAGCAGCACGTTCGACGGTTACAGGAAAATCGTCGAGCTGCGCCTGGTACCAGCCTTGGGTCCCATCATGGTGGTCGACCTGAAGCGGAAGGCTGTGAAGGACTGGCTGGACACCCTGCAGGTCAGCAACAAGACGCTCAGCAACATACAGAGCTGCCTCCGCTCTGCGCTCAGCGACGCGATGGAAGAGGAATTGATCGACAGTAACCCACTCGCAGGTTGGACCTACGCACGGAAGGGAGAAGTGAAGGACGATGACGTCGACCCGTTCTCTCCGGAAGAGCAGCAGGCGATTTTGGGCGCCCTCGAGGGTCAAGGCCAGAACCTGGTGCAGTTCGCGCTATGGACTGGGATGCGGACCAGTGAGCTCGTAGGCCTCGAGTGGGGAGACATCGACTGGCTTCGCGGCGAGGTGCACGTCACCCGGGCAATCACCCAGGCAGCCAAGGGCAAAGCAGAGGTGACCAAGACGACCTCGGGCCGGCGGAGCATAAAGCTGCTTGGCCCTGCCATGGAGGCACTGAAGGCGCAGAAGGCGTACACCTACCTGGCCAACCAGGAAGTCTTCCAGAACCCGAGGACTGGAGAGCGCTGGGCAGGCGATGGCCCGATCCGCAAGACACTATGGGTGTACGCGCTGAAGAAAGCCGGCGTTCGCTACCGCCGCCCGTACCAGACACGGCACACATATGCCTCGATGATGCTGTCGGCCGGAGAGCATCCAATGTGGGTTGCTCAGCAGATGGGCCACAGCGACTGGACGATGATAGCCAGAGTATATGGGAGGTGGATGCCTGCTGCTGATGCATCAGCAGGATCAAAAGCCGAGCAGATGTGGCGTGCTGACGAACCTCAATTGACTTCCGCGAAAGCTGGCGGATAATCAGCCACCGTTTTGATGTCACATGCTATACACATGTTATCCACAGGAAATGACCAAGGAGGTCTAATGCCTAGCTCTGTCGATGTGGCGAAGTTCTTCCTCGCCCAGTCCAACGAAGAGGCTGGCGACCTTGTGTCCAACCTGAAGCTGCAAAAGCTCGTCTATTACGCCCAAGGGTTCCACCTGGCTGTCTACGACCAGCCTCTTTTCGATGATGTCATCGAAGCTTGGACACACGGCCCCGTCGTACCTACCGTCTATCACCACTACAAGGCATACGGCTCGGGTAGCATTCCCGCACCGGCGGACTTCAATCTGGAAGTGTTCCGCCCCGAACAGGTAGAGCTGCTCAACGAAGTGCAGCAGATATACGGACAGTACTCTGCATGGCGGCTTCGCGAGATGACTCACGAAGAAGCACCGTGGCGTGACCACTTTAAAGCTGGCGAGATGAGTCGGGAGATCCCAGCTGAAAGCATGCAGAGGTTCTTCAAGACCCTTGTGAACTAAGCAACGTCGAAATGAAGCGTCTCAAGGAAAGAGGCCCGAAAAGCAGTTCGCTCCTGAAAGAGAGAGCGGCCCCTGCTGAAAGCCCAGAGCAGAAGCCGCCGCTCTTCTCTTTCGAGTTTATGCAGCCGGCGTATTGCGTGTCGGAGTGTACTGCCGATGAGCGCGGACAGGTCCTCTCGAAGATGCGCACGCTGAGCCAAATGACTTGGCAGCAGATAAAGCAAGCTCCTCGGCACGGCCTAGGCTTCGAGATTATTGGTCGCGACTCCTTCAAGGCCGCTATACCAACCTTCCTAACTCCGGAGATTAACTTGATCTCGTTTCGCGCGATCGGGATGGCCCCTATGGTTGGTTACCGCGATGGCCGGATATTTCACATACTTTGGATCGATAGAGATTTCACCGTCTACGATCACGGCTCTTAACTGTAATGACAGCCTTATGCCAGCCTCTCCTCTGAAGGCCGCGTAGTTACTGGTTTCGCTGCGGGTTCAAATCCCCCCGGCTCCACCAAATGCAAGACGAGAAGCCCCCGACCTTCCAGGCGAAGTTCGGGGGCTTTTTCATTGGGGCTGGCGGGCGCTAGTCTCTTCGCAGGACGAATGCCTGGAGCTGCCATGGAACTGCTCTGGCTGCCGTTGATGCTGCTGACCAGCTACTGGTACTTCCAGAGCGCCTCGGCCGGTACATCCCTCCCCTTGCGACTCCTTGTCTCAGCCCATGGCCTGGTCGCGGCGCTATTGCTCATTGGCGCTTTGCTGGCCGGTTTTAGTGGCTGGCATAGGGATGCGCATGTCGCGGTCTTTCTCTGATTGCAGTTGCTGCCTTTGCTGCTGATCGTCCTTTCCCTGCTGCTGTTTCGTGGGCCGCGGGAGATCCACTGGCTGCAACTGCTGAACGTCACCGGAATGCTCTGGCCGGGTTTTCTGGGGGCGATGCTCGCAGGTGGAAGGTGGCTCTGAATGGCTCGCCTTTGGCTCCACAGATCATTTTCCGTCCTGCCCAGTTGTGGTACTTAAGAGCACCCCGAACCTCCACGAATAACAAGAAGAGGAATCTGGATGTTCAAACTCCTCCTGCTGGCCAACGTATTGCTGGCCAGCGTATTCGTTTGCGCCCTGAGTTGGACGGTGATCGTCTGGTCGCCGCCGCTGAGCAAACCGGTCCGCGTCGAGCACGCTTTCCGCGTGCCAGCCCCGGCGCCACTGCATCAACCGGCTCATCCGTTCTGGTTCGCCCAGGTCATGCTCTGATCGGCAATTTCCTCAAGCCTCCCGCCGGTAGCGCTCTCGCCTGCCCCTCCGAATCACGCCCCCGCCGTGTAGGCATCGCCGGACCGCGCCGCTTCCCGGGACGCCGGCGCGATCGGCGATGGGTTGAGTTTCCCCGCCGGGGCGCTGGTCGGTAATACGGCATTTTCCCGAGACGGAATCAGCCTGTTGCACGGGGGCTCAGGCGACAGCTGAGGAAAAAACAGGGCATAAAAAAAACCGCTCCCAGGGGAGCGGCTGAAAGGACGTTGATAGAGCAATCACGATTTTTCAACGTCAGGAGCCGGTTTCCGCCGCATCGACTGTGCGATACGGCGGAATGGATGAGACAGGTTAGAGACCGTTAGCCTGCGAATAAATTCCGCAGACAGCCATGAACTCTTCGGGAAAACGTAACAATCCTTGAACGCCCGCCGGCGCGATGCCGGCTGGCCTTGCGGCCGTCAGAGGATCGACAGCGGGTAGTCGATGATCAGGCGCATCTCGTTGTTGTCCGCCTCGGCCTGGTCGGTGTTGCCACGGTGGAACGCCTGGCGCAGGCGGAAGGACAGGTCCTTCGCCGGGCCGGACTGCACCACGTATTTGGCTTCCACGTCGGTCTCGTGGTGGCTGCCGTCGGCACCGTAGCCGTAGGCGCGGTACGGGCTGTCAGCGGCCATGTGCTCGCCGTCGATGTTGGTGCCGTTGATGTAGCGGGTCATGAAGCTCAGGCCCGGTACGCCGTAGGTGTCCATCGCCAGGTCGTAGCGAGCCTGCCAGGAGCGCTCGCCCGGACCGTTGAAGTCGGAGTACTGCACCGAGTTGGCGAGGAAGATCGAATCGCCGGCCGCGCCTGCACCGTTGTCGCCGAAGCCCACGTAGTCGAACGGGGTATCGCCCTGCACCTTCTGGAAAGCCAGGGTCAGGGTGTGCGCGTGGAGGAAGGAGTAGGCGGTGGCGAACGACCAGGTGGTGTTGTCGATGCGACCGGCCTTGGCCTGGCCATAGTCGGTGGTCTTGTAGATGTTGAAGTCGAAGTTCAGCGACTGATCGCCGCCCAGGCCCAGGGTGTAGTTGGCGTTGCCGTAGTACTGGCGCCAGATGTCTTCGAGTTCGGCACCATACAGCGAGACGCTCAGGTCCGGGGTGACGGCATAGCGGCCACCCAGGAAGCTGGCGCTGTCGGCCTCGACGTTGGCGTAGGTGGCGAAGATGCCGCCGGTGTGGCTGGTGGTCACCGGGCTGGTAGCGGCGGTGTAGTGGCCGGCTTCCAGGTCCAGGTCCTTCACTTCGCTGCTCTTCAGCGCGAAGCCGCTGGCGGTCTGCGGCATCAGACGCGTGCCGCCGGCAGCGAATACCGGAGCGGTCGGCTGCATGTCGCCGAATTTCAGCTCGGTCTTGGAAACACGAATTTTGAGCGCGCCGCCGGCCTTGCCGTAGCTGTCCTGCGGGTCGCCATGGCTGTCCACCGGCAGGTTGCCGGTGCCGGCGTTACCGCCGCCAGCGTCCAGCTTCAGGCCCAGGTAGCCGAAGGCGTCCACGCCGAAACCGACCGTGCCCTGGGTGTAGCCGGAGCTGTAGTTGGCGAAGAAGCCCTGGGTCCAGTCACGCTGGTCGCCGGCGCCGTTCTTGCCGTCGTGGTCGTAGTACATGTTGCGCAGCAGCAGGTCGAGGTGGCTGTCCTCGAGGAAGCCCTTGGCGTCGGCCTGGTCGCTGACGAAAGCGTCGGCGTGGGCCATCTGGCTGGCGGCGGATACAGCGAGCATCAGCAGGCTGAGTTTGACGTGCTTCATGGTGGTGCCCCTTGTGTCTTGGAATGCGAGCCGATGTAAGCGTGACGGCACGTTTTTTAAGGCAGAATGAGTGCGCGGCCAGGCTCGCGAGGAGCAGCCGAACGATCGAGAGGTAATACGCGGTCCCCGCTTGTTTTCCCCTGCGGAGTGGGGACACATGATGCCGATTGCGCGGGCGATTTGAACCCGCAATCAGGCAAAGGACTCTTAACAAAAATGTAATGAATCCCCGTGCCAGAGCCTTCTCCGAGGTATCAGCCGAGACCGGAAAGCAAGCGGCCGGCATAGCTGCCGGCCGCAAGGTCGCGGTGCGGTCAGGCGATCACTCCGGGTCCTTCGGCGGCTGTGCCGGGGCCTGATACCACTGCTCGCGCGGTACCCATTTCGGCTCGCGCGGATCGCCCAGGTAATGCGGCGACATGATCTGCACGCCGTATTCGTTGAACACGTCCTGGATGTTCGCGTGCAGCATGCTCAGCAACTCGGCGCGCGGTTGCGGTCCGCTGGGAACGGCCTGGGCGACCAGGCGGTACTCCGGGTAGAAGTCCGACAGCGCGGTCTGGAACACGTGCGGCTTTGGCCGCTGCAGGATGCCTTCGGTGCGCCGCGCCGCCTCCAGCAGCATCGCCTCGACCTGCCGCCAGGGCGTGTCGTAGCCGATGGTCACGGTGGTATCGACCACGTAGCCCGCGCCCTGCACGGTGCGCGAGTAGTTCTTGGTCACTGCGCCGGTGATGGTCGAGTTGGGGATGGTCAGCACCTCGCCCAGGCCGGTGACGATGGTGGTGGTGAACATGCCGACCACGCTGACCGTGCCCTCGTGCTCGCCGATGCGGACGAACTCGCCGGGCCGCAGCGTGCGCGTGTAGGTGAGGATCAGCCCCGACGCGGCCTGGCCGACCACGCTGGAGGCGCCCAGCGAGATCATCAGGCCGATCAGCACCGACAGGCCCTTGAAGGCATCGGTGCCGGAACCGGGGAAGTACGGGTAGGCCATGGCGATGGCAAACAACCAGATCGCCAGCGAGGTCAGGCGCTCCGTGGGGATCAGGGTTTCCTGGGTCAGCCAGGGGATGGCGCCCGGCCGCGACAGGCGCTGCAGCAGACGCCGGCTGAAGGCGCTGATGCCACGGGCGATGAAGAAGATCGCCATGACCACGGCCAGGCCGGGAATCGCGTTGACCATGCCGGTCAGCAGGTAGGTCGCCAGCTCCAGCAGGTAGCTGTTGAGGCTCTCGCCCCAGGGCCGGGTATAGGGGAAGCGCGCGAGCACGAAGCTCAGCCATTCGTAGCTGGCCAGCAGCACGAGGATCCAGTACAGCAGCGAGGCCACCCGGCGGATCAGCGGGAAGAGGAAGCCGGTGTCGATCAGCGGCGTGTGGCCGATCTTCAGGCTCTCGGCGTGGCGATTCATGACCCGTACCAGCACTGCGAGCAGCTTGCCGCGCATCCAGTGCAGCGCGCGCAGCAGCGCCAGGTAGATGAGCGTGGCGATGCTCGCGGCCGCCGCCGCGACCAGCAGGAAGCGCAGGCTGCGCGCCTCCTGGCTTTCGACGACTACCTGGCGCAGGCGCTCGGCCGCCTGCTGGGCTGCTTCATGCACGCTGCTGTCGTCCGGACCGAGGTCGTTGGGGGTGACGAAGAAGGCGCGGCGGTCGGCGAGCAGGACCATGTAGCTGTTCTGCACGCTATCCACGGTCACCGTCAGTTCCGCGTGACCTTCCAGCGCCTCGTCGATCGCAGCCTTGGCCCGGGCGACGCGGATTTCCGGGCTCTCGCCGAGCAGATTGCCGCGAAACACCATGATGCTGCGGTTTGCGACCTTCAGTTCCGCCGTCGCCGGCGCGGCGCTCGTCGCATCGGCCGTATCCGCCGCCTTCGCGGTGCAGACGCAGCACAGCAGCAAAACCATCAACGACCACAGATACGCCCTGATGCGCATAGATCCGACCACCCCATTGCTACGAATTCGTCCATAAAAATTCGAAACGTCGCTTCGCAGCGTAGCCCAGCCGCTACCGATGGACGGTGGGGCGGGGCAGCCGATGTCGAGCGCTTCCAACTGGCGTTGCAGGCGCCAGGTGGTGACCTGGTCCGCGCTCATCGGGCGGCTGAAGTAGTAACCCTGGGCGATGTCGCAGCCCAGGCGTTCGAGCGCCTCGGCGGTGGCGGCATCCTCCACGCCCTCGGCGACCACCTGCATGCCGAAGTTGTGCCCGAGGGCCACGGTGGACTGCACGATCATCGCGTCGGAGAAGTTGCTGGTCATGGCCGAGACGAAGGTGCGGTCGATCTTCAGCACCTGCACCGGCAGGCGCTTGAGATAGGCCAGCGAGGAGTAGCCGGTGCCGAAGTCGTCGATCGACAGCGTCACGCCCAGGTCGCGGATCGCCTGCAGGCTGCGCAGGGCCATTTCCGGATCCTCGAGCAGGGTGCCCTCGGTCACCTCCAGCTCGATCAGCTCGGCCGCCACCTGGTGCTCGTTCAGCAGCGACTGCAACTCGCTGACGAAGTGCGGGTTGCGCAGGTTGTTGGCGCTGATGTTGATCGCCATGCAGGTGCCCAGGCCGCGCTCGCTCCACTGGCGCAGTTGACGCAGGGCCTCGTTGAGCACCCAGTGGGTGAGCGGGTGGATGAGCTCGGTGGACTCGGCCAGGGGGATGAACTCGCTGGGCGGCACCATGCCGCGCTCGGGGTGGTCCCAGCGCAGCAGCGCCTCGAAGCCGACTACCTGACGGTCGCTCAGACGCACCTTGGGCTGGAAGTGCAGATGCAGGCCGCCCTCGCGGATCGCCCGGCCCAGCCCGGTGTGCATGGCCAGGCGTTCGGGGGTGTAGTTGTCGTCGCTGCGCTGGTAGAGCACGAAGTCGCGGCGGCTGTTCTTCGCCTGGTACATGGCGATGTCCGCGCAGCGCAGCAGGTCGCCCGGGTTGTCGCCGTGCTCCGGGTAGCTGGCCACGCCGATGCTGGCCGCCAGTTCGATCTGGATGCCGCCGGCCAGCAGCGGCTGGCCGAGCACCTGGCCGACCCCCTGGCAGAGCCCGGTGATCGCCACCTCGTCCAGCAGGTGGCTGGTCACGATGGCCATTTCGTCGCCCCCCAGGCGGGCGATGTCCGCGTCCTGGGTGCGCAGCCAGCCGCCCAGGCGCTTGCCGACTTCCTGCAGCACGGCGTCGCCGTGCTGGTGACCGAGGGTGTCGTTGACTTCCTTGAAGCGGTTCATGTCCAGCAGCAGCACGGCGAAACGCTGCTCCGGCCGGGTGGCGATGCGCTGCTCGATGTCGCGCACCAGCCAGTAGCGGTTCGGCAAGCCGGTCAGCGAGTCGTGGCTGGCCAGGTACTCCTGTTCTGCGAGATAGCGCTTGCGCTCGGTGATGTCGTGCAGCACCAGCATCAGCAGGGTGTTGTTCTGCCAGCGAAACAACGTGGCGTGGGCTTCGCAGTCAAGCGGCTGCTGGTTGTCGCGACGCAGGAACTGCCATTCGCAGTCCACCTGGCGCTGTGCGCCGCTGAGCAGGTTGCCCAGGTTGGCGCGACTGGCGATCAGCGACAGCCGGCCATCGGGCTGGAACTTGGGCGACAGCTCCGAGGGCAGCATGCCGATCAGCGCCTCCGGCGCCGCCACGCCGAACATCTGCCCGGCTCGCTGGTTGGCGGCCTGGACGCGGCCATCGACGCCGATAAGCAGGACGCCGTCGTTGATGTCGGTGAACAGCTGCCGGTAGAAGCGCCCGTTCTGGCTGATCTCGCCGATCAGCAGGCGCAGTTGCCAGGCCGCCAAGCCGATCGCCAGCGCACTGATGAGCAACAGGGCGGCGCTGAATGCGGTGCGCTTGAGCCAGGGAATCAGGAAGCTGGCGGTGGTCTGTCCGACCACGGCGTGGATCGGGAAGCTGGCCGAAGGCGCGTCAGCGAACAGGGTATTGCTGCCGTCGATACTCGGCCCCTCGACCACCGCGAAGCGCGGTATCTCCAGGCGCTTGCGCGGTGGCGAGCCCGCCGGCAACGGCAGGCCGACGTAGCCGCTCGGTTCAGGCATGCGGTAGAGGATCATGCCGTCGTTGTCGATCATGCCGGCGTTCATCTCGGCGGCGAGCCCCAGGCGGCGCAGCAGCTCGCCGATGCGGTCGGCATCGATCAGCGCGCCGACCCGCTGGATCCGGCCCTTGGCATCGCGCTGGCCGATCAGCATCGGCAGGTACAGGTTGTTGCTGCTGGGCAGACGCTGCACGCGCCCGAAGATCGGGCGCTCGCCGACTTCCAGAGGGAACTGCCCGGCCAGCGCCTTGAACTCTTCGCTGGCCGGATGCCCGCGGTTGTCCACGGCCAGGGCCCGGTCATCGCGCACCACGAAGAGGTAGGCCGAGATCGGGTCGTAGCGCATGGCCTTGGCCAGGACCTCCAGGGTGTCCTGGTCACTCGTCACGCCCGTTGCATTGAGGTCGTCGGCGACGACGTACATGCTCGCGTAGCTCTGCAGCAGGAGGGAGCTGATGTAGCCCTCCAGGGAGCGCGCGAGCGCGGAGATGTTCTGCCGCACCAGGGCGGAGCTGCTGCTGTAGTCGCGGTAGCTGCTCCAGCCGCTGATGCCGATGAGCAGAACCAGAACCAGCAAGACGCCAGAATAGAAGGTCACGCCGATGCGTTGGCGGCGGGTGGCTCCTCGGGCATGGGCGAAGAAATCGAGATTGCTGGTCATGGGTTCCGTCTACGACTGCAGCGAGAATGCCGCGACAAGGGTATGGCATAGAGCCATCAACCCGATACGACTATTACATTAGTCAGGCTTATCGGCCGGCAGACGGGAAAATCCAGGCGCCATCCGCCGAGCGGCGGGCTTCAGCGGTTCGTCTCATGGAGCTAGAGCGGTCGCGTCGTCGGGCATGACCATGTAGTCATGCACTTTGGCGGAAATAGCACAGACGTCCCAACCGCGCGAAAGCCTCAGCTGCTCTCGCGCACCATCAGCTCGAAGCCGAGGTCGACCACCGGCTCGGCTACAGCCCGTCCACCGATCAGCGCCAGCAACTGCTCGGCCGCCCGCTGACCGATGGCCTGGCGCGGCGTGCGGATGCTCGACAGGCGCGGGACCATGAACTCGGAGCTCGGCAGGTCGTTGAAGCCCACCACAGCGACCCGCTCGGGCACCGGGATGCCACTGCGCAGCGCTTCGAGCAAGGCCCCCTGGGCCAGGTCGTCGTTGCCGAAGAAGATGCCGTCGACATCCGGCTGGCTGGCCAGCAACTGGCGGAACAGCTCACCGCCAAGGCCGACCGAGGAAGGCCGCGGGGTGAGCAGCTCCAGCGCCGGGTCGTAGCAGCCGGCCTGCTGCAGGGCGCGGCGGAAACCCTCGCCGCGCAACAGGGTGCGCTGGTCGAGTTGCGCGCCGACATAGGCCAGCCGGCGGCGCCCGCGCGCCAGCAGGTGCTCGGCGGCGGCAGCACCGGCGCGCAACTGGGAGAAGCCGACGCAGTGCAGGCCCGGGCTGTTGTCCAGGTCCATCATGTAGACGCAGGGAATGCCGCTGGACTCGACCATCCGTCGGGCGCTTTCGGTGCGCTCGAATCCGGTCAGCAGCATGCCGCGCGGCTGGTAGGCCAGGTAGTTGCGGATCAGCGTCTCCTCTTCGTCGCGCGAGTAGTGGAAGTTGCCGATCAGCACTTCCAGGCCCTGCGGACGCAGCACGCCGTGGATGGCTTCGAGGGTATCGACGAACAGCTGGTTGGACAGCGACGGCACCAGCACCACCACGCTGTGGCTCTGCGCCGAGGCCAGCGCCCGTGCCGCCGGATTGGCCACATAGCCCAACTCGCGGGCCGCCTCCTGGACCTTGAGCACCAGCGCCTCGGCCACGCTGCTGACCCCGCGCAAGGCGCGCGAGGCGGTGATCGGGCTGACGCCGGCACGCTGGGCAACTTCGTTGAGGGTCGGGCGACCGCTGGCGCGGGAGTTCTTGTCGTTCTTCTGGACGGTCATCGGCTGGCTTGCCAAACAAAAATCGAGGCACTAAGGTAGCGCTGTCTCGCGAGCCGGGCAATTGCCTGCAACCGCCTCTGGCGGCCCCGCCCCTCGCAGCGGCCATACAGCCGCCGACAGATCGCAACCACCTAAAATGACAAGAAAGCGGAGGCAGCCCCATGCTTTTGGCTTCGACTTTTAAAGATAGCGCTGTCTCCGCACCGAGGTGCGACATGCTCCCCACCATCCAGGCCCTGCTGATCATGGGCGTCTCCGGCTGCGGCAAGTCCAGCGTCAGCCAGGCCATCTGCGGCCTCAGCGGCGCCCACGGCATCGAAGGCGACGCCTTCCACCCGGCTGCGAACATCGAGAAGATGCGCGCCGGCATGCCCCTCACCGACGACGACCGCGCCGGCTGGCTGGAAATCCTCGCCGAGCAGTTGCGCCAGTCCCTGGCCGCCGGCCAACGCCCGGTGCTGACCTGTTCGGCGCTCAAGCTCGCCTATCGCGAACGCCTGCGCCAGGCCGTACCCGGCCTGGGCGTGGTGTTCCTCGAATTGCCCCGAGGTGTCGCCGCCCAGCGCGTCGCCGAGCGCCCCGGCCACTTCATGCCGGCGACCCTGGTGGACAGCCAGTTCGCCACCCTCGAAGCCCCCCACGACGAGCCGCTGACCCTGGCGGTCGATGCGACCCTGCCGGTCGAACGCATCGCCGAACAGGCCCTGGCCTGGTGGCGAGCGCACGATTCGCTCTGAGCCGATTTGCCACACGCGCAAAAGATAGCGCTGTCTCATACTCCTGACACAACAAAGACAAGGGAGCCCCTGCCATGTTCGGTCTGTCACACGACACCTACCTGCTGCTCGACGCGGTAGTCACCATCATCGGTCTGATCCTGCTGATCACCCGCTTCAAGCTGCACCCCTTCCTCGCCCTGATCATCGCCTCCGGCTTCCTCGGCCTGACCTCGGGCATGCCGGTGGCGCAGATCGTCAAATCCTTCCAGGACGGTTTCGGCGGGGTGCTCGGCTTCGTCGGCGTGATCCTTGCCCTGGGCACCATGCTCGGCAAGCTGATGGCCGATTCCGGCGGCGCCGACCAGATCGCCCGTACCCTGATCGACGCCTTCGGCGAGCGCCGGGTGCACTGGGCGATGATGATTTCCGCCTTCCTGGTGGGCATCCCGCTGTTCTTCGAGATCGGCTTCATCCTGCTGATCCCGCTGGTGTTCATCGTCGCGCGGCGCAGCGGCGTATCGCTGATCAAGATCGGCATCCCGCTGCTCGCCGGCCTTTCCGCCGTGCACGGCCTGGTGCCGCCGCACCCGGGCCCGCTGCTGGCGATCGGCGTGTTCAACGCTGACATCGGCAAGACCATCCTCTACGGCCTGATCGTCGCCCTGCCCACCGCCGCCATCGCCGGCCCGCTGTTCGGCGCCTTCATCGCCAAGCGCATCCCGGGCAACCCTTCGCCGGAGCTGGTGGCGCAGATCGCCCGCGAGCCGGAGACCGATAACCTGCCGAGCTTCGGCGTAACCCTGCTCACCGTGCTGCTGCCGGTGTTCCTGATGCTGCTGAAGACTTTCGCCGACGTGCTGCTGCCCGACGGCCACATCTTCCGCGCCTGGATGGACATGATCGGCCACCCGATCAGCGCCCTGCTCCTCGCGCTGCTGCTGGCGCTCTATACCTTCGGCCACGCCCGCGGTTTCGACTCGAAGAAGATCCTCAAGCTGCTCGACCAGAGCCTCGCGCCCACCGCCGCCATCGTGGTGATCATCGGCGCCGGCGGCGGCTTCAAGCAGATGCTGGTGGCCAGCGGCGTGGGCGACGTGATCGGCCACATGGCCGTACAGGCGCAGATCTCGCCGATCCTGCTGGCCTGGCTGGTCGCCGCGCTTATCCGCATCGCCACCGGCTCGGCCACGGTCGCCACCATCACCGGCGCCGGCATCGTTGCGCCGGTGGTCGGGCTGATCCCCGGGGTCAACCGCGAGCTGCTGGTGCTCGCCACCGGCGCCGGTTCGCTGATCCTCTCGCACGTCAACGACGCCGGTTTCTGGCTGGTGAAGCAGTACTTCAACATGAGCGTCGTCGAGACCTTCAAGACCTGGACGGCCATGGAGACCATCCTCTCCGTCGTCGGCCTGGTGTTCATCCTGCTGCTTTCGCTGGTGGTCTGAGGACCACCGGCTCCACCCCTGAAGGAAGGAGTACCGCAGATGTCCGCCACCACCCCGCAAGCCCCCGCCCAGCCCGCCGATCCGCGCGATTGGCCGCGCGACTTCGATGTCCGCGCCCGCTACGCCGAGCAGCAGGAATTGCTCGGCGAGCGTCAGCCCAAGCCCGTCAACGACCGCAACGCCCGCTGAAAGCCCCCTCCGGGGCTTTCCGACGAACGAATGCTGAAACGATTCACCTAAAGCATTTTTCAGGCTAAAACATTCACCGGGCGCTGCCGCTTTCGCCATTACTGTCGCCCGGTCCCCGAGGGAGGAACCATGCACAACAAGCTCGAAAATCTGTTCCCCGACGTTGCCGACATTCCCGAAGCCTTCCGCCCGGACGCCCCGGTCGAACAGCGCGAATACCTGGTGAACGGCGAACTGCGCCGCTGGGACGGCCCGCTCGCCCCGGTGCGCAGCCCGATCTTCCTGAAGACCGCCGAGGGCGAGCAGCAGGTGGTACTGGGCAGCACGCCGCTGCTGGACGCCGACGCAGCCCTCACCGCCCTCGACGCCGCCGTGGCCGCCTACGACAACGGCCAGGGCCTGTGGCCGAACCTGCGGGTGGCCGAACGCATCCAGCACGTCGAGACCTTCCTGGCGCGCATGCGCGAACAGCGCGCGGCTGTGGTCAAGCTGCTGATGTGGGAGATCGGCAAGAACCTCAAGGATTCGGAGAAGGAGTTCGACCGCACCTGCGACTACATCGTCGACACCATCGAGGCGCTCAAGGAGCTCGACCGCCGCTCCAGCCGCTTCGAGCTGGAACAGGGCACCCTCGGCCAGATCCGCCGCGTGCCGCTGGGCGTGGCGTTGTGCATGGGCCCGTACAACTACCCGCTGAACGAGACCTTCACCACGCTGATTCCGGCGCTGATCATGGGCAACACCGTGGTCTTCAAGCCGGCCAAGTTCGGCGTGCTGCTGATCCGTCCGCTGCTGGAGGCGTTCCGCGACAGCTTCCCGCCGGGCGTCATCAACATCATCTACGGGCGCGGCCGCGAGACCGTCTCGGCACTGATGGCCAGCGGCAAGATCGACGTCTTCGCCTTCATCGGCACGCACAAGGGCGCCGCCGACCTCAAGCGCCTGCACCCGCGCCCGCACCGCCTGCGCGCCGCGCTCGGCCTGGACGCGAAGAACCCCGGCATCGTCCTGCCAAAGGTCGACCTGGACAACGCCGTCGAGGAGGCCATCACCGGCGCCCTCTCCTTCAACGGCCAGCGCTGCACCGCGCTGAAAATCCTGTTCGTCCACGACAGCGTGCTGCCGGCCTTCCTCGACAAGTTCGCCAGCCGCCTCGCCCAACTCAAGCCGGGCATGCCCTGGGAGCCGGGCGTGGCGCTGACGCCGCTGCCGGAGCCAGGCAAGGTGGACTACCTGAAAACGCTGCTGGAGGACGCCCTGAGCAAAGGCGCCAAGGTAATCAACGAGGGCGGTGGTGAGGCGCGCGAGAGCTTCTTCTACCCGGCGCTGCTCAGCCCGGTGAACGCCCAAATGCGCCTGTACCACGAAGAGCAGTTCGGCCCGCTGGTGCCGGTGGTGCCCTACCGCGAAGTGGAGGAAGTCATCGACTATGTGCTGCAGTCCGACTATGGCCAACAACTCAGCCTGTTCGGCAGCGACCCCGAGCAGGTCGGCCGGCTGGTCGACGCCTTTGCCAACCAGGTAGGCCGCATCAACGTCAACGCGCAGTGCCAGCGCGGCCCGGACAGCTATCCGTTCAACGGCCGCAAGAACTCGGCGGAAGGCACCCTGTCGGTGCACGACGCATTGCGCACCTTCTCCATCCGCACCCTGGTGGCGACGCGCTTCAATGCCGCCAACAAGGCGCTGATCAGCGAGATCATCCAGGGCCGCGAATCGAACTTCCTGACCACCGACTACATCTTCTGAGTCGGCGCGGGTGCCGCCTCAGACGCGGATAAGCCCCCACTCCGGGGCCGGCACCCGTTCGTTCAGCTCTTCCACCTGGCAGGCGTAGGAGCGGCGCAGGCGCAGGCGCTCGGCATGGCAGAGCAACGGGCCGGCGGCATCCTCGGCGCCCAACGGATCGTCACGCAGCACACCGCTGATGCGCCCCTGGCGGAACAGTTCGCGGATCGCCAGCAGGTTGTTCTCGCGCCGGCCGCTGAGTTCGTCGAGCGAACGCGGCTGGCTTTCGGATAGCTGGCACAACACCGACATCAGCAATGCCGGCGACAGTTTCGGGCTCATGCAGGCTCCCCTTGCGCAGCCAATGAGACGAGCCTGCCGACTATGCGGATGAAATCTTAAAGAATGCTTATCCGCCGTCCCTGGCGGGCGAGGCTCAGTCCAGGCCGTTGTCGCGATCCTGCTCCAGACGCGCCAGGCGCTCTTCGAGCGCAGCGACCTTGGCTTCCAGCTCGGCGATCCGCGATTCGTCCTGGGCGCTGTGTTCGCTGCGTCCACCCGAGGCCTGGCGACCGCTGCTGGCGATGGCCGCTTCGAGGTCGGCGGCGCTGCCCAGCAGGTGCATGTAGCGGTCTTCGCGCTGCCCTGGCTGGCGCTCCACCTGCATGACGAAGTGGCGCGCAGCGAGGCGTTCGAGCTGGTGACGGACTTCTTCGGTGTCGTCGAAGTCGTGCATGCGCTGGCTGCGCGTGAGCAGCTCGTTGAGCGTCTGCGGGCCGCGCAGGAACAGCAGGCCGAGCAGCACCCACTGCGGCTTGACCAGCTCCAGCGCCTTGTCCAGACGTTGTTCCCAGCGGTCGGCGCGGCTGCCCATCTGCAGGCGCACCATCTGCTCGCCCTCCAGGCGGCGCAGGGCCTGGCCGACCTGGCCGGGGGTGAGGTCCATCACCGGCTCGCGGCTGGTCTTCTGGTTGCAGGCGGTGACCAGAGAATTGAGGGTCAGCGGATAGGTTTCCGGGGTGGTCAGCTGCTTTTCGATCAGGCTGCCGAGGATGCGGACTTCCACCGCGGTGAGGGGCTCCCGCTCGGGAGCGCTCGAGGACTCGTCGTTCATGGCCGTTCCAGGTTTCGCGTAGAGCGCACTAGCCTAGCCGCGAACGCCGCGTTTGGCACTCAGTGGAAGCGCTGCAGGCGGCTGACCGGCCGCTCGATCACCGCCCAGTGCGACGACGAACCCAGCAGCTCCAGCACCCGCGCCTGGCCGTCGCCGCGCCCGAGCGCCTGGCGCGCCATGTCGCCGACGAACCAGTTGGCGGTGTTGGCCGCCACCACGCGACCCTCGCCGTTCACCACCAGCGCTTCGTTACCCAGGCGCATCAGGCTGCGCAGCAACACTGGCTCGAACTCCTGCAAGGCGATGTCGGCCGCGGCGACGCCGATGAAGCGGCCGTTGACCACGATGGGCACGGAGAAGGCGAGGATGTACAGGTCGGTGCCGTAGAGGTCCACGAACGGCCCTTCCACCGACGGCATCCCGGTGTCCCGCGGGCGCGAGAACCAGGGCATGTTCAGGTAGTTGTAGAAGCGCTCGCTGCGGCTGTTGAGGTTCAGCGAAAGCGGCACCACCTTGCCGCCGCGGCCGTGGTACCACCACTCCAGGTACATCTCCTGGTCCGCCAGCTCGCCCGGCTCCAGCACCACGCCGGTGCCGTGCATGCGGCAGGGTGCGCCCTCGCCCAGGTTGTCCTGGATGCACGGTTGCAGCGCGCGAAGATCCTTCGAGGTCGGCCGGGCGTCCGTCGCCTGCAGGCGCTCCCAGATCGCCACCACCTCGCCGGCCATCGCCTCGAGACACTGGAAAACGTTACGGATGGAAGCGTCGATGCGCGTGGCGCACTGCTGGAGCTCATCCGCGGGAAGGGAGTTGGACATTTCGTAGGCCTCTCTCGTGGCTCTTGTTTTCACTGCGCCCCCTGGGCGCCTTCGCAATCGACCGCGGCAGCCAACCAGCCCGCCGCAGATTCAGCAAGCGCTTGCCGTTCAGCCGTCGCCCGCCACCAGACTCAGGCGCAGGCCGATCAGGCGCTTGATGCCCTGGGTCACGTGGGCCTCGGCCAGCGCGCTGGCGAGGTTGGCGTCGCCGGCCGCGATGGCGCCGTGGATCGCACGATGCTCCTGGACCCGCACGTCGAGCTCGTCGCCCCCCGCCTGCGGCAGCCAGAGCAGCTCGCCCAGTTCCGCCTGCAGGCGCACTTCGGCCTGGGTCAGGCGCACCGACTGAGCCGCCACCGCCACTTCGATGTGGAAACGCGCATCCGCACGACGCCGCTCCTGGCGTGTGCCGGCGACCTGCAAGGCGTCGATGCACTGCGCCAGGCGTGCGTGCTGATCCGGCGCACCGCGCTGCGCAGCCAGGCGCGCGGCGGTGCCGGAAATGGCCAGGTGCTCGTCGCAGAGGTCGCGCAATTCGAGCGCGCTCTTCTTGCGCAATTGCCCGAGCAATGCCTCGTCCGGGCTGTGCGGCGGCGCGCAGACGAAGCTGCCGCCGTTGCGTCCGCGACGGGTCTCGATCACCCCGCGCTCGCGCAGTTCTGCCAGCGCCTCGCGCAGGGTCACGGTGGCCACGCCGAACTGCGTCGCCAGCTCGCTTTCGCTGGGCAGCTGCTCGCCCTCGGCGAACAGGCCGAGGTCAACCAGTTCCACCAGGCGACGCGCCACTGCCTCGGTGCGGCCTTCCTGGCGCAGGTGCATGAAGCTGGCCGGTCGGATGTTCCTGAAATCGTTCATAGGCAAGGTCAAGCAGTGCCGCGCGATACGCCGGCGGAAGCTCCTGGGCACGCCGTGGCGTGGGAATACGGAAGTCTACCCGGTGCCGCTGGGTTGGCGACCGGACGCAAACATATGAACACAGATTTCATCCCACGAAAAGTCACCCATGAAACCCATCAAAGCGGGTAAAGCTGTGTATTTATCGATCAAACGAATGGGGATATTGGCAAGCAAAAACTCTTAAGATATGGTTTTAAATGTTTTATTCGAACCGACGGCCCTGCCCGTCCCCTTTTGCCGATCCAGGAGCCCCACCCATGAGCCAACCGACCCGCCAAGACTGGGAAGCCCGCGCCAGCAAACTGCAGATCGAAGGCCGCGCCTTCATCGACGGCCAGTACGTCAACGCCAGCGCCGGCCAGACCTTCGACTGCATCAGCCCGGTGGACGGCCGCTTCCTGGCCAAGGTCGCCAGCTGCGATGCCGCCGATGCCGAACTGGCCGTGCGCAGCGCCCGCGCCGCCTTCGAGTCGGGCGTCTGGTCGCGCCAGGCACCGGCCGCGCGCAAGGCCGTGATGATTCGCTTCTCCGAACTGCTGGAGCAGCACGCCGAGGAACTGGCGCTGCTGGAAACCCTGGACATGGGCAAGCCGATCGGCGACTCGCTGAACGTCGACCTGCCCGGCTCGGTGGACAGCATCCGCTGGAGCGGCGAGGCCATCGACAAGGTCTATGACGAGGTCGCCGCCACCTCCCACGACCAGCTCGGCCTGGTCACCCGCGAAGCGGTGGGCGTGGTCGCCGCCATCGTGCCGTGGAACTTCCCGCTGATGATGGCGAGCTGGAAACTCGGCCCGGCCCTGGCCACCGGCAACTCGGTGATCCTCAAGCCCTCCGAGCGCTCGCCGCTGACCGCCATCCGCATCGCCCAGCTGGCCATCGAAGCCGGCCTGCCGAAAGGCGTGCTCAACGTGCTGCCGGGCTACGGCCACACCGTGGGTTCGGCCCTGGCGCTGCACATGGACGTGGACACCGTGGTGTTCACCGGCTCGACCAAGATCGCCAAGCAGCTGATGGTCTACGCGGGTGAATCGAACATGAAGCGCGTCTGGCTGGAAGCCGGCGGCAAGAGCCCGAACATCGTCTTCGCCGACGCCCCGGACCTGCAGGCCGCCGCCGAATCCGCCGCTGCCGCCATCGCCTTCAACCAGGGTGAAGTCTGCACTGCGGGCTCCCGCCTGCTGGTCGAGAAATCCATCAAGGCCGAGTTCCTGCCGCTGGTGGTCGAGGCCATGAAAGGCTGGAAAGCCGGCCATCCGCTGGACCCGGAAACCAACGTCGGTGCCCTGGTGGACAGCCGTCAGCTGGAACAGGTGCTGGGCTACATCGAGGCCGGCAAGGCCGAAGGCGCCAAGATCCTCACCGGCGGCCAGCGCGTGCTGGAGGAAACCGGCGGCACCTATGTCGAGCCGACCCTGTTCGACGGCGTGAGCAACGCCATGAAGATCGCCCGCGAGGAAATCTTCGGGCCGGTGCTCTCGGTGATCGAGTTCGAGGACGCCGAAGAAGCCGTGCGCATCGCCAACGACACCCCGTACGGCCTGGCCGCTGCGGTGTGGACCCGCGACATCTCCAAGGCCCACCTCACCGCCCGCGCCCTGCGTGCCGGCAGCGTGTGGGTGAACATGTACGACGGCGGCGACATGACCGCGCCCTTCGGCGGCTTCAAGCAGTCGGGCAACGGCCGCGACAAGTCGCTGCACGCCTTCGACAAGTACACCGAGCTGAAAGCCACCTGGATCAAGCTCTAAGCGCCGCGCACCCGAGGTTCAGCCGGGACGCCCCGCGTCCCGGCCATGACAACAACATTCGCAGCCCCCTTTAGCTGCCAACGCCAAAACCTCCACAGGACAATCACAATGAACAACCCCTTGCAGCCGGGAGCGCTCCTGGACAGCGACGCGGAACAGCTCCGCAAGCTGGGCTACACCTCCAACTTCAACCGCACCATGAGCCTCTGGGAAAACTTCGCCCTGGGCTTCACCTACCTCTCGCCCGTGGTGGGCGTGTACACCCTGTTCGCCCTGTGCCTGGCCGCCGGCGGGCCGCCGATGTTCTGGTCCTACCTGCTGGTGGGCATCGGCCAGATGCTGGTGTGCCTGATCTTCTGCGAAGTGGTCTCGCAGTTCCCGATTTCCGGGGGCGTGTACCCCTGGGCGCGGCGCCTGGTGGGCAAGCGCTGGGCGTGGATGGTCGGCTGGATCTACTCCATCTCGCTCTGCGTGACCATCGCCGCCGTGGCCCTCGGCGCCGGCCCGTACATCGCCACCCTGCTCGGTTTCGAGTCGACCCCCGTGACCAACACCCTGGTGGCCCTGGCGCTGACCCTGATCGCCACCGTGCTCAACCTCAGCGGCACCAAGCTGCTTGCCCGCGTGGCCATGTTCGGCTTCCTCTGCGAGCTGATCGGCGCCATCGTGATCGGCTGCTACCTGCTGATGTTCGAACGTCACCAGCCGTTCTCGGTACTGTTCAACACCTTCGACATCCGCATCGACGGCTCCTACTGGCCGGCGTTCCTGACCGCGTCCCTGGCCGGCATGTTCCTCTACTACGGCTTCGAGGCCTGCGGTGACGTCGCCGAGGAAACCCCGAACCCCAGCCGGCGCATTCCCAAGGCCATGCGCATGACCATCTGGATCGGCGGCGCCGCCTCGATGTTCGCCGCCCTGGCGCTGATCCTCGCGGTGCCGGACATGGCCGCCGTGATCAACGGCACCGACAAGGACCCGATGACCACCATCCTCGACAGCGCCTTCGGCGTAACCGGCGCGCGCATGGTGATGGCCGTGATCATCGTCTCCTTCGTCTCCTGCGTGCTCAGCCTGCAAGCGGCCGCCAGCCGCCTGCTGTACTCCTACGCCCGCGACGAGATGGTCATGGGCAGCGGCCTGCTCAAGCGCCTGTCGCCCAACACCCACGTGCCGGTGCCGGCCCTGATCACCTGCGGCGTCGTTCCCGCCGCCATCGTCTGCGCCGGCTTCTACCTGCAGAACGCCATCGCCCTGGTAGTGAGCTTCGCCGCCATCGGCATCTACCTGTCGTTCCAGATGATCGTCGCCGGCGCCCTCTTCGCCCGTGCGCGCGGCTGGCAGCCCAGCGGCGCCTTCAAGCTCGGCAAGTGGGGCTGGCCGGTGAACATCGCCGCGCAGGTCTATGGCGCGTTGGCGATCGTCAACATGTCCTGGCCGCGCACCCCGGATGCGCCCTGGTACGTCAACTACGGGATCGTCCTGGTTGGCGCCATCGTCATCGTCGTGGGCCTGGTCTACATGACCCTGTTCCGCCCGTACGACAAGGGCAATGCGCCGCATGGCGATGCCTGGAAGCTGCATCACCAGTGAGGTGAGCGGCGGTCATCCGCCCAATGAAAACGCCCGGCAGATGCCGGGCGTTTTTGTTTGCGTGGCACGCTTACACATACCTTCGTCATCCCCGCGAATGCGGGGACCCAGCTGACTTCATGTTGGGTGTTTCTGCGCCGCTTCGGCGTGTTCGGATAGTTCTTGTTTCGCCTTTCGGCGAGTCACTTCTTTCAAACGTCGGGAAGCCGAACCTCAAAGAAGTAACCAAGAACGCTTCGCCCCGTCATACGGGCCCGATGAAGCCGGGCTTCCCTCACGAATTCCCCCGCACCGGAGGCCCGCCCCGAAAGTACGTCCCTGTACAAGTCGGGGCTTGTGCGACATCCATGTCGCCCGACCTCCTCTACGGGGGTTTCGTTCGGCCTTCTGAAAGGGGCGTTCGGCGCGTGCGGACGTTTCGCTGGAAAACCTAAGAGCAAGAGCCGCCTGCGGTGCAGCTCTTGTAGGGCGAATAACCCCGAAGGGGTTATCCGCCGTTTTCGTACCGGATGGCGGCGCATAACCGCGAACGCGGTTATGCGCCCTACGGGTGGATCGGCGCGAGGTATTTCGCAGATGAGGGATGCAGGTCAGGCCAGCTCTTCCGTCCGCACCCAGCGCCGTTCGCCACCGCCGGGCGCTTCGGTCCATTGCTGCAATGAGCGGGTCGGCAGGTCGAAGTAGTCGCGGGTGCGGGCGTAGCCGTGGCCGCCCATGCGGCCTATGGCGTCGAGGCCGAGTTGGTCGATGTAGAGGGTCGCCGGGTCTATGAGGTCGTCGCGCACGTGGGCCATCAGGACCTCGCCGAGGATGATCTCGCGGGATTGGCCAATCGACAGCGCCATCATCCGCCGACACTCCAGGGCTACCGGCGCTTCGCCAATTCGCGGGCAGGCCACGCGGGTACCGGGGATCGCTGTAAGGCCCGCCGCCACCAGCTCGTCAAAGCCCGGCTCAAAGGGCACCGCGCAGACGTTCATCGCTTCCACCAGGGCGTCGGAGACGATGTTCACCGTGAACTCCTGGTTCTCGCGGATGTTCCGCGTGGTGTCCTTGGGGCTCAGGTCGCTGTAGTTCTCCACGCCCAGGGCGAGGATCGGCGGGTCCGCCGAGAGCGCGTTGAAGAAGCTGAAGGGCGCGGCATTGGCGCGGCC
Source organism: Pseudomonas knackmussii B13 (assembly GCF_000689415.1). Lineage (NCBI taxonomy): Bacteria > Pseudomonadati > Pseudomonadota > Gammaproteobacteria > Pseudomonadales > Pseudomonadaceae > Pseudomonas > Pseudomonas knackmussii. Next base: position 5,337,968 of record NZ_HG322950.1, read on the forward strand.
CTGCGGGTCGATGGTGGTGACCAGGGCGATGGGCCTGGGCACCACGCTGCCGATGAGGATCTTGTATTTCTCGCGGGCGGACAGCTGCTGGAAATCGAAGCTGAGCATGGGGCGGTCCTTCAGTGGCTGGTTGGGGCGCGGGCGTCCTGCAGGGGCGCTTCGGCGCTGTAGGCATCGGCGAACGGGATGGCGGAATGGAACAGCGTGCGCCACGGTGGATTGCCGAAGGCGCGGTCCGAGTGGTGCCACATCTGCTTCTCGAACAGCGCGTCAGCCTGGCGTTGCAGCGCGGCGTAGTCGACGCCGAGGACCTGGCCGCCCTGCATCACGCAACGGCCGTCGATGTAGCTGGCGATGCAGTCGTCGCCGCGCCCGGCGGTGACGAGGTTCTTCAGCGGGTCGAAGAACGGCCCCTGGTGGAAGGCGCCGAGGCGGAACACCGTGATATCGGCGCGCGCGCCGGCGGCGAGGCGGCCGAGATCGTCGCGGCCCAGCGCCTGCGCACCGCCAAGGGTCGCGGCGTTGTACAGGTCGAGAATGCGGGTGCGCTCGGCACTGCCCTCCTTCACCCGCGCGATGTTCAGGCCTTGGCGAAGTTGGTCGAGCATGTCCGCAGGGAAGGTGTCGGTGCCCATGGCGATGTTGATGCCGCGCGCGCGGTGGCTGCCGAAGGAATCCAGCGCGTCGCCGTCGCGGGCGAACACCACCGGGCAATGCACCAGGCTCGCGCCGCCGTCGCGCAGGCGCTGCAGATCGTCTTCGCCATTAGTGTGGATGCCGTGCGGCAGCACACTGCGCGGATTGAGCAGGCCGAGGCGATCCAGCCACTGCAGCGACGACAGGCCGTACAGCCGCTGCACGAGGTCGACTTCGTAGTGCGACTGGCAGCAATGCAGGCGCAGCGGAGCGTTCAGTTCACGCTGCATCGCCGCGCTGCGCTCGAGCAGGGCCGGCGTGCAAGTCTCGATGCGATCCGGCAGCAACGCGCCGCGTACCAGGCCGCCATGCGCGCCGTCGAAATCGGCGAAGAAGCGCACCGCCGCATCCAGCCCGGCAAGGCCGGCGGCTTCGTCCCAGTGTTGCGTCGGGCTGCCGTCTTCACGGGCGTAGGTCATGCCGCTCATGTAGCAGGGGCCGAGGTAGGTGCGCAGACCGAGCTCGCCAGACAACGCGGCGACCCCGGCGAATTCGTCGTAGTGCTCGGCCCAGCGCCGGTAGTACATGGAGGTGATCGGCATGGCCGTGGTGATGCCGTTGCGGATCAGCTGGGTGAAGGCGTAGCGGTACTTGAACAGCTCCTCCTCGGCGCTGTAGCACTCCTGCGGACCAGCACGCAGGTAGTCGGCCGACCAGGTGCGGCCCATCTTCCACTCGGCGCCGTTGTCCAGGGTGAGCACCGTGGAGTCGAGGTCGCCGAGCGCGTCGAGGTCGATGAAGCCGGGGCCGATCAGCGCGTGGCCGTAGTCGATCCACTGGCTCACCTCACCGGGAAAACCGCGCCCGACGAAGAGGATCTTGCCGTCCTCGAACACCACTTCGCCGTGGCGCCAGAGCACATGCTGGTGGCCGTCGAAACCGACCACGAAGCTGGCTTTGAGGCCGATGCGCGCTGTCATAAACGCGACTCGAGCAGGCGGCCGTTCTCGGCGATCAGCCGGCCAGCCTTGAACACCTGGCGCTGCACGGGACGGGCGACCACGGCCTCGCCGAGGGTCTGCGCCGGCAGCAGCAGGAAGTCCGCCGGCGCGCCCACTTCGATCCGCGCCGGGGCGGGGGAGCCATTGGCGGTCGCAGCGCCGAAGGCGGCGGCGAGCTCGTCGTCCTTGCACAGGTCGAAACGGAAGGCCAGGAGCATCGCGCGCTCCAGCATGTCGCCATTGCCCATCGGCGACCAGGCATCGCGGATGCCGTCCGAGCCCAGGCACAGGTTCACGCCGGCTTCGCGCAGGGCGAGGAACGGCGGCACCGGCGTATCGGCTGGCGCCGAGCTCATCAGCGAAATCTTCAGCGCGGCGAGGCGCGCTGCCAGTGGCTCCACCTGCGACCAGGGCGCCATGCCAAGGCAGTAGGCGTGGCTGATCATCACCCGGCCCTGCAAGCCGAAGCGCTCGGTGTAGTCAGCGATCCGGGCGATCTGCCAAAGGCCCAGCTCGCCCTTGTCGTGCAGGTGGATATCGACGCCACGGCCGAACTCGGCGGCCAGGCTGAACACCGCGTCGAGTTGCGCGATGGGGTCATCGTCGATGCCACATGGGTCGAGGCCGCCGACGGTTTCCACACCCAGGGCCATGGCTTCGCGCATCAGTTCAAGGGTGCCGGGACGGCTGATCAGTCCGGTCTGCGGAAAGACCACGAACTGCATGTCGATCAGATCGGCATAGGACTCGCGCAGCGCCATCATCGCCTCGACGTGGCGCAGGCCCAGCTCGGGGTCGATATCGACGTGGCAGCGGAAGGTCAGCGAACCACGGGCGATGCATTGCTCCAGCAACGCACCGGCGCGCGCGGCGATCGGCGCCTCGATCTCGCGCAGCACGCGGCGCTCGTTGGCGATGTAGTCCTTCAGCGTCGGGCCGGCGCTGTTCGGCCGCCAAGGTTGGCCCCAGAGGGTCTTGTCCAGGTGGCAGTGGCTTTCCACCAGCGGCGGCAGCAGCAGTTGGCCGGCGCCGTCGATATCGCCGCTTTGCAGCGCTTCGGCACTGGCCGGACGACGTTCCGCTATGCGGCCGTCGTGGATGAGGAAGTCTTCGGCTGCATTGCCGAACGGGTGGACGTTGCGCAGCCAGTAGCGGTGGCTCATGGGGACCTCGAACAAAAGAATTGGATCAGGGAGGCGCCTTGTAGGAGCGAGCTTGCTCGCGAACGGATTCCGGCATGTCGACGGTGCCGTGCGGTTCGCGAGCAAGCTCGCTCCTACGAAAATCGAAGAGCGAAATAGAGCCTCAGCCCTTGAGCTTGGACCAGATGCGGTCCTGCAGCTCGCGCGCCTTGTTGCTGCATTCCTTCTCCAGGCGCAGGCGCGAGGCGTACTCGGGCGGCATGTTGATCGCGTCCATCACCTTCCACTTGGCGTCGAGCAGCTTGTCGCTGTCGATTCCGTTGGAATAGGCGATGGCGTTGGTCACCGCGGCGGCGTTCTCCGGCTTCATCATCCAGTTGATGAAGATCTTGGCGTTCTCCGGGTGCGGCGCGCTTTTCGGCACAGCGAAGTTGTCCTGGAACGAGGCCACGCCTTCGCGCGGGTAGACGTACTTGATGGTGCTCTTCTGCGCCGTGGCGCGGGCGGTGGAGCCGTTCCAGTTCTGCATCATCACCACTTCGCCGGAGGCCATGCGGTCGACGGTGTTGTCCGAGCTGTACATCTTCAGGTGCGGCTTCTGCTTCTGCAGCAGGTCGAGGATCTTCTTGGCGTCCTGCGGGTTCTCGGTGCACTCGTCGACGTTCAGGTAGTGCGCGGCGGCGTTGATCAGGCTGCTCGGGGTATCGAGCGCGGCGACCTCGCCGTTGAGCTCCGGGCGTGGCTCGAAGAACTCCTTCCAGGAGTCGTCGAGCTTGCCGCCGGGCACCCGCGCGCTGTCGTAGGAGAAGCCGGTGGTGCCCCACAGGTAGGGCGCGGAGAACTTGCGGCCGGGGTCGAAGGCCGGGTCGCGGAAGGCCGGTTTGACGAACTGGAAGTTGGCCAGTTTCGGCGAGTCGATCTCCAGCAGCAGGTTCTGCTTGATCAGCGTCTGCATGATCGAGTGCGAGGGCACGATCACGTCGTAGGCGGCGCCGCCGGCCTGCAGCTTGGCGAGCAGCGTCTCGTTGCTGTCGTAGCCATCCATGGTGACCTTGATGCCGGTTTCCTTCTCGAACTTGCCGAGCAGCTCCACCGGGTAGTAGTCGGTCCAGTTGTAGAAGAACAGCTGCTTGGGCTCGTCGGCATGGGCAATGCCGACGGCCAGCACAGCGAGGGTGAAACCGGCGAGGCCGTGACGCAGGGCTTGCAACTTCATGGTCGTTCTCCGCGAAAGGTCAGCAGTTCAGGCCTCGGGTTTGCCGCGCTGGCCGAGCCAGTACGACAGCACCACGAGGACGATGGAAATCACCAGCATCAGGGTCGAGATCGCGTTGATCTCGGGGGTTACGCCGGCCTTGATGGCCGAGAAGATGTACACCGGCAGGGTCGTCGAGCCGGGCCCGGCGACGAAGAAGGTCATGATGAAATCGTCGAGGCTCACCACGAACGCCAGCACCGCGCCGGACAGCACCGCCGGCCACAGCAGCGGCAGGGTCACGCGGCGGAACACCTGGTAAGGGTTGGCGTAGAGATCGCCGGCGGCTTCCAGCAGGCTCTTGTCCAGGTCGTTCAGGCGCGCGCGGATCGGCAGGTAGGCGAAGGGGATGCAGAAGCCCACGTGGGCAACTATCACCGTCAGCAGGCCGAGCTTGATCCCCAGCGACATGAACAGCAGCAGCGTGGCCACGGCGATGACGATCTCCGGGAGGATCAGCGGCAGGTTGATGCCGCCTTCCACCAGGCGCCGGCCATAGAACGGCCGCGAGGTGGCCAGCGCCGCCAGCAGCGCGATGGCGGTGGACAGCACGGTGGCGAAGCCGGCCACCACCAGCGAGTTGAAGGCGGCGACCTGGATCGACGGGTTGGCGACGATGCGCCCGTACCAGGCGAAGGAGAACTCGGTCCAGACGGTTGCCGAGCGGTTGGCGTTGAAGCTGTAGGCGATCAGCACGAGGATCGGCAGGTACAGGTAGGCCAGTACCAGCAGGCTGGTCTCGCGGGTGCCGGGCAGTTTCTTCAGGTGCTGGGCAATCATGCGGCGCCTCCCATGTGCACGGAGCGAGCGGCCTTGCGGCTGTAGAGGGCGAAGAGGACCAGCGCGAGCAGCATGATCCCGAGCAGGAGGAACGACAGCGAGCCACCCAGCGGCCAGTTGCGCGCGGTGCCGAACTGCTGCTGGATCAGGTTGCCGATCATCAGCGTCTTGCCGCCGCCGAGGATCGCCGGGGTGATGAAGGCGCCCAGGCTCGGTACGAAGACCAACAAGGCACCGGCGATCACGCCAGGCATCGTCAGCGGCAGGATCACCCGGCGCAGTGCCTTCCAGCGCGTGGCGCCGAGGTCATAGGCGGCTTCCACCAGGCGCCAGTCGAGCTTCTCCAGGGTCGAGTAGATCGGCAGGATCATGAACGGCAGGAAGCTGTAGACGAGGCCGACGCTGACCGCGAAGTCGTTGTACAGCAGGGTGATGCCGCCGGCCTGCGGGAACAGCGCGTTGACCGCCTGGGCGATCCAGCCGTGCTCGCGGAGGATGATCAGCCAGGCGTAGTTGCGGATCAGCAGGTTGGTCCAGAACGGGATGGTGATCAGCAGCACCATCAGGTTGCGCGCGCGCTCGTTCAGGCTGCTCATCCACAGCGCCACCGGGAAGCCGACCAGGAAGCACAGCAGCGTGGTGCCGCCGGCCTGCAGCAGCGAGCGCAGCAGCGCCTGGGCATAGACCCAGTTGAGCTCCAGGTTGCCGTCGAAGTCTTCCTGGAAGAACAGCTGCACGTAGCTCTGGATCTGCCAGTCGGCGTGCCAGTCGACGCCGCCGTAGAGGTTGCGCGGCAGCAGGCTGATGTAGCCCATGATGCCCAGCGGGATGGCGATCAGCGCCAGCAGCGTCAGCGCCACGGGGCTGAGCAGCAGCAGGCGGCTGGTCGCCGGGGACCTAGCGGTGACGCTCATCTCAGGCCTCCATCAGCAGGCAGGCCTGCGGCGACAGGTGCACCGCCAGCGCCTCGCCGACATCGCGCGCGCGGCCGCCCTCGTTGCTCTCGCGCAGGGTGATATGCGAGGCGTCGGGCAGGCGGCAGCGGTACAGGGTGGCGGTGCCGACGTACATCACCGTCTCGATCACCGCGCGCAGGTGGTGCGGCTGCGAGGGCTCCACCAGCTTCGAGCGCTCCGGGCGGAAGGCCAGTTGCACGCGGTTGGGGTCGAGGCCGCCGGGGAGGTTGCAGGGGATATCCACAGGCATCGCGCTGGGGCGGAACAGCGGTTGCTCGCCGTCGCGGCGCAGCTGGCCGGGGAGGAAGTTGATGTCGCCGATGAACTGCGCGACGAACTGGTGCCGCGGGCGTTCGTAGATCTCGTTGGGCGTGCCGACCTGCATGATGTTGCCGGAGGACATCACGGCGATGCGGTCGGACAGGGTCAGCGCCTCTTCCTGGTCGTGGGTCACGAAGATGAAGGTGATGCCCGCCTCTTCCTGCACGCGCTTGAGCTCTACCTGCATCTCCTTGCGCAGCTTGAGGTCGAGCGCCGACAGCGGTTCATCGAGCAGCAGTACCGCCGGCTTGGGCGCCAACGCGCGGGCCAGGGCCACGCGCTGCTGCTGCCCGCCGGATAGCTCGGCCGGCTTGCGCCGTGCCAGGTGTTCCATCTGCACCAGCGCCAGCATCTCGCTCACCCGCGCCGGAATCGCCTTGCGCTCCAGGCCCTGCATCTCCAGGCCAAAGGCGATGTTCTCGGCCACGGTCATGTGCGGGAAGAGCGCGTAGCTCTGGAACACGGTGTTGATGCGCCGGCGGTAGGGCGGCAGGTCGTTGACCCGCTGGCCACCGATGTGGATGTCGCCGCTGGTGACGTTCTCGAAACCGGCGATGCTGCGCAGCAGCGTGGTCTTGCCGCAGCCGGAGGGGCCCAGGAGGGTGAAGAACTCGTTGTGGGCGATGTTCACCGACACGTTGTTCAGGGCTGGGGCGACCTTGGGATCGTCGGTGTAGCGCTTGCTGACGCTGCGCACCTCGACGGAGGAAGAGTGATCCATATTGGTGCATTCCTCTTGTTTTTGTATGCAATAACTGGATGCAAAATACAAATAGCCGGTTTATTTTTAATCCGCAAGGGGTTTTGTCGAGCCCCATTTGCGCGGCATGCTTGCGCGGGAGACAGCCATGACGGAGTCGGCAATGACGGAAAAACACCCCGAATCCACGGTGGAACGCGTCTACCAGGGGGTTTACGAAGCGATCATCAAGCGCAGCCTGCGCCCGGGCATGAAGCTCGGCGAGGCGTCGCTGGCGGAGCTGTTCAAGGTCAGCCGCACCTCGGTGCGCGCCGCGCTCAAGCAATTGGAGGCCGACGGCCTGGTGTCGAGCGCGCTCAATAAAGGGGCGTGGGTGTCGCTGCCCAGCGACGAGGAGATTCGTTCGCTGTTCGAAACCCGCCGTCTGCTGGAGATCGGTATCGTCAGCGAGCTCTGCCGACGCGCTGACAGCGCGGTGTTCCGCGACCTGCGCGACCACCTGGCGCTGGAAGAAGAAGCGGCCCATGGCGGCGACCACGCGCACTTCGTGCACCTGCTCGGCGAGTTCCACCTTAAGCTCGCCCAGGCGCTGAACAACCCGGTGCTGTTCGGCTGGTTCCGCAAGCTGGTGGAGCGCGCCTCGCTGTTCGCCGCGGCGCTGGACGACGACAGCCACGGCCCCTGCCGGGAGAACGAGCACCTGCGCCTGGTCGAGTACATCGAGGCGGGCAACCAGGCGGCGGCCATCGAAATGACCTGCCAGCACCTGAACGGCATCGAGCAGGCGATCCTCAAGGCAGCTGAGGGGTTCAAGGCGGACTATCACCCGCTGAAGCACCTGATTTCGTCGTAACCCGCAGGAGCGGACCTTGTCCGCGAAATCGCGCGCATGGCGCGCTCCTACAGGGTTACGCCGTGCACGGCTGTTCGCGAATGAGATCCGCTCCTACAGGTCCGGTGAAACAAAAACGCCCGGCAAATGCCGGGGTTTTCATTGCGGCAGCGGGCTTAGCCGAGGATGGCTTCGAAGCCCTGGCGAATCTGCTCTTCGGGCAGGTTGTCGCCGATGAAGACAATCACGCTCTCGCGCGGCTCGTCCTCGCCCCAGGGCGTATCCCAGTCGAATCCGTACAGCCGCAGCACGCCCTGAAACACCAGGCGACGGTCCTCGCCGGCGATGCTCAGCACGCCCTTGTAGCGCAGCAGCGAGTTGCCGTGCCATTGCAGCAGGTCGTCCATGAAGGTGCTCAGGCGCTCGATATCCAGCGGCTTGTCGCTGCGCAGCACCATGGTGGAAATGCGGTCGTTGGCTTTCGCCGCCGGGCGCAGCGGTTGCAGCGGACGCAGGCCGACGTCGGCATTCAGGTTGAAACCACGCACATCGAGCAGGCGTTCCAGGTCGATACGGCCATGGTCCACCGGATGAATCTCAGCGCGCCGATTGATCCGCTGCAGGCGCTCAACCAACGCCTCGTACTGTTCGGAGGACACCAGGTCGCGCTTGCTCACCAGCACGCGGTCGCCAAAGCCGACCTGGGCCTGGGCGATGGCTTCCTGCAGGTGGCGGTCGGCGTTGGCGGCGTCGACCAGGGTGAGGATGCCGTCGAGCAGGTAGCGCTCGCGCAGGGTCTCGTCGACGAAGAAGGTCTGCGCCACCGGCGCCGGGTCGGCCAGGCCGGTGCATTCGATCACCAGGCGGTCGAACTCGATTTCGCCGTTGTCGCGCTGCTCCAGCAGCACATAGAGCGCGCGCTCGAGGTCATTGTTGATGGTGCAGCAGACGCAGCCGTTGGACAGCGTCATCACCTGCGCCGGCGCATCGCCGAGCAGTTGGCCGTCGATCGGGGTGTCGCTGAACTCGTTCTCGATCACTGCGATCTTCAGGCCGTGCTCGGCCTCCAGGATGTGGCGCAGCAGGGTGGTCTTGCCGGCGCCGAGGAAACCGGTGAGCACGGTCACCGGAATCTGCGCGGGCTGTGTCGATTCACTCATGGGGCAACTTCCAGGCAGGAAAAAGGACGGGCCGCCCGCAGGCGGCCCGTCCCGTTATACACCCTTCCGCTTCATCAGCAGCAACGGATCGGACGACCCTTGCCGCCACCGCCGTAGCGCGCCTCCTGGCGTTCGCGGAAGAACTCCTTGTAGCTCATCACCGGCTTGTCCGGGTGCTTGCTTTTCATGTGCTCGACATAGGTGTCGTAGTCGGGCATGCCGACCAGCATCCTGGCGGCCTGCCCGAGGTACTTGCCCATGCGGCTGAGGTCATTGAACACGTGTCACCTCCTCCCTCAGGACTCGGGGATGGGCTGGAAGGGCGCTTCCTTGTCGGTGCGCTCCTTCTTGGTCCAGGCGCTGGAGCCGACCTTGATCGAGTACACCAGCACGCTGAGCACCACCAGCAGGAACAGCACGGTGAGGCCGGCGTTGATGTAGGCGTTGACCATCACGGCCTGCACCTGCGCCATGTCCTTGGCCGGGGCCAGAACCTGGCCGGCGTCGAGCGCGGCGCCGTATTTCTTCGCCAGGGAGACGAAGCCCACCGCCGGGTTGCTGTCGAAGATCTTGATCAGCCCCGCCGTGGTGGTGCAGATCAGCAGCCAGGCCGCCGGGAAGGCGGTGACCCAGACGTACTGCTGGCGCTTCATCTTGATCAGCACGACGGTGGCGAGCATCAGCGCGATACCGGCGAGCATCTGGTTGGAGATGCCGAACAGCGGCCACAGGGTGTTGATGCCGCCCAGCGGATCGACCACGCCCTGGTACAGCAGCCAGCCCCACAGCGCCACGCAGCCCAGGGTGCCGACGATGTTGGCACCCCAGGAGTCGGTCTTCTTCAGCGCCGGGACGAAGTTGCCCAGCAGGTCCTGCAGCATGAAGCGTCCGGCGCGAGTGCCGGCGTCCACCGCGGTGAGGATGAACAGCGCCTCGAAGAGGATCGCGAAGTGGTACCAGAACGCCATGGTGTTCTCGCCCGGCATCACGTTGTGCAGGATGTGCGCGATGCCCACCGCGAGGGTCGGCGCGCCACCGGCACGGGCGAGGATGGTGGTTTCACCGATGTCCTTGGCGGTCTGGGTAAGCACGTCCGGGGTGATCACGAAGCCCCAGCTGCTGACGGTCGCGGCGACAGCGTTGACGTCAGCGCCAACGACAGCCGGCGGGCTGTTCATGGCGAAGTACACGCCCGGCTCGATCACCGAGGCGGCGACCATGGCCATGATCGCCACGAAGGACTCCATCAGCATGCCGCCGTAGCCGATGTATCGGGCGTCGGGCTCGCGGTTGAGCAGCTTGGGCGTGGTGCCCGAGGAGATCAGCGCGTGGAAGCCGGAAACGGCGCCGCAGGCGATGGTGATGAACAGGAAGGGGAACAGGGCGCCCTTCCACACCGGGCCGGTGCCGTCGGTGAACTGGGTCAGGGCCGGCATCTTCAACTCCGGCATGACGATCAGGATGCCGATGGCCAGGGCGATGATGGTGCCGATCTTCAGGAAGGTCGACAGGTAGTCGCGCGGCGCCAGCAGCAGCCAGACCGGCAACACCGAGGCGACGGCGCCGTAGACGATCAGCATCCAGGTGATCTGCACGCCGTTGAAGGTGAACACCGGCGCCCATTCGGGGCTGGCGGCGACCTGCCCGCCCAGCCAGATCGAGCCCAGCAGCAGGGCCACGCCGATCACCGATATCTCACCCACCGCGCCTGGGCGTAGGTAGCGCATGTACAGGCCCATGAGGATGGCGATCGGGATGGTCGCCAGCACGGTGAAGGTCCCCCAGGGGCTGTTGGCCAGGGCCTTCACCACGATCAGGGCGAGCACCGCGAGGATGATGATCATGATCAGGAAGGTGCCGAACAGGGCGATGGTCCCCGCCACCTGGCCCATTTCCTCGCGCACCAGTTCACCCAGCGAACGGCCGTTACGCCGCGTGGAGATGAACAGGATCATGAAGTCCTGCACCGCGCCGGCCAGCACCACGCCGGCGATCAGCCAGAGCGTGCCGGGCAGGTAGCCCATCTGCGCGGCGAGTACCGGACCGACCAGGGGTCCGGCGCCGGCGATGGCGGCGAAGTGGTGACCGAAGAGGATGTGCTTGTTGGTCGGAACGTAGTCCAGACCATCGTTGTTGAGCACCGCCGGCGTTGCGCGGTTAGGGTCCAGCTGCATCACCTTGCTGGCGATGAACTGGCTGTAGTAGCGGTAGGCGACTAGATAGATGGCGACTGCTGCGACGACGATCCACAGAGCGTTGATGGCTTCGCCGCGGCGCAATGCCACGACTCCCAAGGCACAGGCACCAACTATCGCCACTATCGCCCAGGCGACGTGACGCAGGAGGCTGTTGTTATTGTTCATGGCGAGGCTTCCGACTGTTTGAAGGGCGAGAATTCGCAGGAAAATTCTAGTCCTTTCCTACAAACCATTTATACGACCTTAGTCTATAGGCCTTACAGCGATATTGCCGGTCTTCCTACAGCGATTGTAGGACGCCGCATCCGTCTATTCCGGGCATCCCGGCGCAGCGAAGTGCGCCGAAAGCCGCTCGCCACGGCGGTCTGCGGGCAGCTTGGCTATAGTGATGCAACCAGACCGGCCGGAGAGCCCGCAGATGAGCGATGACCATGCCGAACGGCGGCGTTTCAGCCGTATCGCCTTCGACGCCAGCACCGAAATCAGCCAGGGCGAGCACCGCTGGAAAGCCGAGTTGCTCGACCTGTCGTTACAGGGGGTGCTGGTGGAGCGCCCGGAGCACTTCGAGGGCAGCACCGGGCAAGCCTTCCAGGTGAGGATCTACCTGGGCTTCGACGCCAACGTCTACATGGACGCGGAGCTGGCCTGGGAACGCGAAGGCCTGCTCGGCTTCAACTGCCGGCACATCGACCTGGACTCCATCAGCCACCTGCGCCGCCTGGTGGAGCTCAACCTGGGGGATGAGTCGCTGCTCGAACGCGAGCTGACTTTGCTGGGTGAGCCGGAGGCGTAGGGCGTACAACCGCTCGCGGTTTTACGCCGATACACAGCCGTCGCCGACTGCGCCGAGATCAACCGCGAAGAACGCTACTCGAACAACGCATCCAGCGCCTGCTCCAGACGCGTCACCGGGATCACCTGCAGGCCGGCCGGCGCCTCCTTGGGCGCATTGCCTTGCGGCACGATGGCGCGCTTGAAGCCATGCTTGGCCGCCTCTTTCAGGCGTTCCTGGCCGCTGGGCACCGGGCGGACTTCGCCGGATAGCCCCACCTCGCCGAACACCAGCAACTGGTGATCCAGTGGACGGTTGCGCAGGCTCGACATCACTGCTGCCATCAGCGCGAGGTCGGAGGCCGTCTCCAGCACTTTCACCCCGCCCACCACGTTGAGGAACACGTCCTGGTCGTAGGTCGGGATGCCTCCGTGGCGGTGCAGCACCGCTAGCAGCATGGCCAGGCGGTTCTGGTCCAGGCCCAGGGTCACGCGGCGCGGGTTGGCCATGTGGCTGGTGTCGACCAGCGCCTGCACCTCCACCAGCATCGGCCGCGAGCCCTCCCAGGTAGCCATGACCACGCTGCCGGGCACCGACTCCTGGGCGCGAGTGAGGAAGATCGCCGAAGGGTTGGAGACTTCCTTCAGGCCGCGGTCGGTCATTGCGAACACGCCCAATTCATTGACCGCGCCGAAGCGGTTCTTCACCGCGCGCAGCAGGCGCAGGCGGCCGTCGGACTCGCCCTCGAAATACAGCACGGTGTCGACCATGTGTTCGAGCACGCGCGGGCCGGCCAGCGCGCCTTCCTTGGTGACGTGGCCGACCAGGAAGATCGCCGTGCCGCTCTGCTTGGCGAAACGCACCAGCAGCGCCGCGCTCTCGCGCACCTGGGCGACGCCGCCGGGGGCGGACTGCAGCTGCTCGGTGAAGATGGTCTGGATCGAGTCGATCACCATCACCTTCGGTTGCTCCTGGCGAGCCGTGGAGATGATGCTTTCGATGCAGGTCTCGGTCATGACCTTGAGCTTGTCTTCCGGCAGGCCCAGGCGGCGCGCGCGCATGGCGACCTGCTGCTGCGACTCTTCGCCGGTGACGTAGAGCGCCGGCAGACGCGTGGCGATGTTGCACAGGGTCTGTAGGAGGATGGTCGACTTGCCGATGCCCGGGTCGCCGCCGATCAGCACCACCGAGCCATCCACCAAGCCGCCGCCGAGCACGCGGTCGAGTTCGTTGGAGGCCGTGGAGAAGCGCGGCATCTCTTCGATGCTGACTTCGGCGAGGGTCTTGATGTTGGCCTGCTGCCCGGCCCAGCCGCCGCGCCCGGAACTCCCGGTGCCGCCGGTGGGCGTGTTGTCGATGACGGTTTCGACCAAGGTATTCCAGGCACCGCAGTCAGCACACTGGCCGGCCCATTTGGGGAAAGTGGCACCGCACTCGGTGCAGCCGTACATACGCTTGGCCTTGGCCATGGGGGCGGACTCCGTCGTAGTGCCGGCGAGAAGGAGCCGGCAATTGAAGCGGGCGATCTTAGCACCCCGGATCGCCAGCTCGCAGAGCAGGCATATCCCGGTCGCACACGCCGTCATGCACTCCCTCAAAAAACAAAAAGGAGGTCATCGACCTCCCTTTCAGGATCCGCAATACGCGATCAAGTCCGCCTGACCATCAACTGCATCAGATGGCCCTTGATTCGGAAGCAAAGTTCGCGAGTCTGGAACTCGGACTTCGGCATCAGGACGCTATTGATGTCTTCGCCAACGGCGTCTTTCACCCGCTGGTACTTCGCCTGAGCCGCATCCAACTTCTTGAGCTCAGCTTGGTACCTGTTATAGGACGCCTTGCTGTAAACCTGCATGGTTTCCAGTTGCTGACGGCATTCCTTGAGGCTTTTCGCTTGAGCGTCTTCGGCCTTAGGCTCAACGGCAGTCTGCTGGATAATGATCGGCGCTGGCGCGCGGACGGGTGCTGGCTCCGGCGCAGCTACGACAACAGTCTCCGGCGTCTTCTGCGCGCATCCGGCCAACAAGACAAAGCTCAATCCCGCGATAGAAAGTTTATGCATGCGTCTCTTCTCTATGACTCATCTGCGTCAGTCAATTCCGTGAGCTGGGCGCCTTGAGGCGGAAAGCGTTTCATTGCCCAAATCCCGCCCAATCGCCTGGCCATTTCGCCGTTGTGAATTCGATGAGTGACTTTATGGTGATGGGGCGTTCAGCTCGGACGCCATACATCGACAGGCCATCAACCTGATATAGAGCGAACATCTCGCAGCCCGACTTTGCCCAAACAGCCCGGCAAGCCAATTACCCCGAGACTCAATACGAGCCGCCTTATAAAGGCTTCCTGCAATTGCTCCATTGAAAGAGGCCGGGCGGCGGACAAACGCGTTAACAAGAGTGCCCGCCACCAGCCGATAGCTCTGCATTACCATTATGTATTTTTCGATATGGGCTGGCTTGTCAGAAAAGTCTGTAAAACAATGACTTTTCCGTCGAACTATTCACTCAAGCGGCAATACCGAGCACCAGTGCGCGCCACACTTGCGCCCCATGAATAGCGCCATCCAGCCAGACGCAATTCCATCTCCTGAAAATTCAACGCCGCTATAACGAACGCAGGCCCACCGGGCGCTAGTGCCCGGTGAGCCTGTCATTGAAACCCTTGCGTTCGTCGAGAAGCCTTTAGCCTCGTCGCCCAGCGAGAAAGCCGGGAGTGCGATGCGCCTCAGCAGGCAATGCCCAGGCGCCGATATTGGCTTTCCATGTCGTGACGCAGACCTTCGCGGCGCATCAGCAGCGCGGCCAGCGAGCCGTCGGGGCGCTCGATGCCCTCCTCGACACGGCTGATGCGCTGGTCCAGCAGCTCGTATTGCAGCTTCAGTCGCACCAGGCGCTCCTGCGCCGGGCGGGCGCCTGCGTCGGTGGTAGCGGATTTGCGGGTGAACTGGTTGAAGGGGCGAGATGCTTTGAGCATGACTAGACACCAGTTGGAAAATGGATAACCGGAGCCTACTCCCGCCCCTGGTGAGTACCCTTGACGCTCGTCAAGGTCAGGTCGATCGCTGCAGCAGTTCGGCAATCTCGTCCTTCAGGGTGACGCGTTGCAGTTTGAGGCTGTTGAGCGCGAGGTCATCCATCGCTTCGCGGCCGTCCTCGACGTCGTAGATCTTGCGGTCCAGCTCCTCGTAGGTGCCGGCCAGGCGGGTGAATTGGGCGTTTTCCTCGATCAGGCGGGCCATCTTGGCGCGTTGCTCGGGAAACTCGCGGGCCAGCGGGTGGTGCTCGAGTGGCATGGCAGACCTCCTCTGCGGGGTGGATTTCCCTACAGCCTAGTCCAGCGCCGAAATTCGCCCATAACCGCCGGTCTTGCCGCCAAGGCCTGGAAATCCTCCCCTGGCCCCGCGCCGGGGCTGCTCTGCCGCAGTCGGGCCGCTACACTGGCGCCTGTCCCCCTCTGTTTACGAAAGGAGTCTGTGCATGAGTCTGCTTAGCGAGTTCAAGGCCTTCGCGGTCAAGGGCAACGTGGTCGACATGGCCGTCGGTATCATCATCGGCGCCGCCTTCGGCAAGATCGTCTCGTCCTTCGTCGGCGACGTGATCATGCCGCCGATCGGCCTGTTGATCGGCGGGGTCGACTTCTCCAGCCTGGCCATCACCCTCAAGGCCGCCGAAGGCAACGCGCCGGCCGTGGTACTGGGTTACGGCAAGTTCATCCAGACCTGCCTGGACTTCCTGATCGTCGCTTTCGCCATCTTCATGGGCGTGAAGGCGATCAACCGCTTCAAACGCGAGGAAGAAGCCGCGCCGGCGGCGCCGACCAAGGACCAGGAACTGCTCACCGAGATCCGCGACCTGCTGAAGAACCAGAACCGCTCCTGACGCGCAGGCAGAAATGCAAAAGGGCCCCATCGGGGCCCTTTTCGATGGCGTTGCGCTACCAGTAGTTCTCCACCGCGATCTGCCCCGGCTTGCGCGTCAGCGCCAGGTTCATGCCGCGACCCTTCAGCACCGCGCGGGTGTCCTCGATCATCTGCGGGTTGCCGCAGATCATCACCCGCGAATGCTCCGGCGACAGTTCCAGGCAGGCCGCGCGCTCCAGCTCGCCGCTCTCGATCAGCGTGGTGATGCGCCCGTTCAGGCAGCCGGGCACCTGCTCGCGGGTCACCACCGGGATGAACTGCAGCTTGTGCGCGTACTCGGCCAGGTACTCGCGCTGCGCCAGCCCGGCGATCAGCTCGCGGTAGGCCAGTTCCTTTTCCTCGCGGGCGCTGTAGACCAGCTTGATGGTCTCGAAGCGCTCCCACACCTCGAAGTCCTGGAGGATTGACAGGAAGGGCGCAAGCCCCGTGCCGGTGGCCAGCAGCCAGAGGTCGCGGCCGTCGGGGAAGCGGTCGAGGGTGAGGAAGCCGAAGGCCTGGCGATCGACCAGCAGTTGGTCGCCCTCGCGCAAGCGGCTCAGCTCGCTGGTGAATTCGCCGCCGGGCACCACGATGGAGAAGAACTCCAGGTACTCGTCGAACGGCGAGGACACCATCGAATAGGCGCGCCAGACGATACTGCCGCTTTCCTTGCGCACACCCAGGCGGGCGAACTGCCCGGCGCGGAAACGGAAGCCCGCGTCGCGCGTGGTGCGCAGGGTGAACAGGCTGGGCGTCAGGGTCTGCACGTCTGTCAGCGTCTGACGGGTGAACTTCTCTTCGCTGGCGGTCATACTCCGCTCCCGATTCCATCTCTGCCTACAGTTTCTCCCATCGCAGGTGCGAGAAACACCGCCAGAAAACAGGGCCTTTGCCGCAATCGGCAGCCGCCCTGACCTGGCGCAACGAAAAGCGATGCCCATGCCGACCTTCCTCACGCCCTTCGCCGAACTCGACCTGATCCGCCAGCCGGAGCAACACAACGACCCGCTGCAGGCGTTCGACGCCGCCGACGAATACCTGCTGCGCCAGGTGGTCGCCGACGGCCTGGCCGAAGGCCGCCGCGTGCTGGTGCTCAACGACGCCTTCGGCGCGCTGGCCGCCGGCCTCGCCGGGCATGCGCGGGTGACCAGCAGCGGCGATTCCTTCCTCGCCGCCCTGGCCCTGCAGAAAAACCTCGCCCGCAACGGCCTGGCGGAAGACGCGGTGACCTTCGTGCCGGCCAGCGCGACCCCGACCGGCCCGTTCGACCTGGTGCTGCTGCGCGTGCCCAAGACCCTCGCCCTGCTGGAGGAACAGCTGATCCGCCTGCACGGCCAGCTCGCGCCCGGCGCGCGGGTGATCGCCGGGGCGATGATCAAGCACCTGCCGCGCGCCGCTGGTGACCTCATGGAGAAGTACATCGGCCCGGTGCAGGCCTCGCTGGCGGAGAAGAAAGCTCGCCTGCTATTCGCCACGCCTGTGGATAAAGCGGCGGTGGTATCGCCCTACCCCACTCGCTACAAGCTCGACAAACCCGCGCTGGAGTTCATCAACCACGCCAACGTGTTCTGCCGCGAAGGCCTGGACATCGGCACCCGCGCCTTCCTCCCGCACCTGCCGCAAGGCCTGGGCCGCGCGCGGGTCGCCGACCTCGGCTGCGGCAACGGCGTGCTCGCCATCGCCAGCGCCCTGGCCAACCCGGACGCGCACTACACGCTGGTCGACGAATCCTTCATGGCCGTGCAGTCGGCGCAGGAAAACTGGCGCGCGGCCCTTGGCGAGCGCGAAGCCGAATTCCGCGCCGCCGACGGCCTGGCCGGGCAACCGGAGAACTCGCTGGACCTGGTGCTGTGCAACCCGCCCTTCCACCAGCAACAGGTGGTCGGCGATTTCCTCGCCTGGCGCATGTTCCAGCAGGCGCGCCATGCGCTGGTTACCGGCGGCCAGCTGTGGATAGTCGGCAACCGCCACCTGGGCTACCACGCCAAGCTCAAGCGCCTGTTCCGCGGCGTGGAGCAGGTGGCGGCAAACCCGAAATTCGTGGTGCTCAAGGCCAGCAAGTGACCTGTTGCCTGGCGGCCGCGCCGGGAGCAGGATGCGCGAACCCCATCGCGAGCCAGGAAGCCCCGCCATGTCCGAGTCGATCAGCGCCTTCGCCAGCGCCGAGATCCCCGTCGAACGCATCCGCACCGGCGACGGCCTGCACCTGGCGCTGTACCGCATAGGCGCGGCCGACGGCCTGCCGGTGATCCTCACCCACGGCACCTTCTCCAACTACCGCAGCTGCCTGGGCCTGGCGAACTTCCTCGCCGCGCGCGGCTTCGCCTGCTGGATCTTCGACTGGCGCGGCCACGGCGCCAGCGACAACGGCGACTACCAGCACAGCTTCGACGAAGTCGCCGACCACGACGTACCGGCGGTGCTCGACGCCGTGCACCAGCGCAGCGGCCAGCCGGCGCAGTTCTGGATCGGCCATTCCGGCGGCGGCCTGATCGCCTCCATGTGGGCAGCGCGCAACCCGGCGCAGGCCCGCGAGCGCATGCGCGGCCTGGTGCTGCTGGGTTCGCAGGCGACAGCCGCGGCCGAGCGGCCGCTGCACCGCTGGGCGATCCACGCCTACGACTGGCTACTGCGCGGACGCCGGACCGCCCCGCAACAACGCAAGCGCATCGGCCCGGAAACCGAGAGCGCGCGGCTGATGCGCCAGTGGTGTCAGTGGAACCTGCGCGCACGCTTCCAGGGCGAGGATGGTTTCGACTATCTGCACGGATTGGCCGGCCTGCGCCTGCCGGTCCTGGGCCTGGCCGGCAGCGGCGACCGCTTCATCGCTCCGGCGAGCGGCTGCCAGACGCTGGTGCGGGCTTTCGATGCCGGCGATGCAAGCTTCCGGCTCTGCGGTAACGCGACAGGTTTCCGCGAGGACTACAGCCACAACCGCCTGGTGCTGTCGCGCAACGCGAGTCTGGAGCTGTGGCCGCTGATCGCCGACTGGATGGCACAGCGCTAGTCGAGCGCGGCCGGCGTATCCACGTCGCGCAGCACGCCCGAATCGTCCACCACCACGGGATGCCAGGCATCGCGGTGCGCCTGCAGTACAGCGCGGGCGCCCTCGTCGCCCTGCAACTGCAGCAGCTCCGGCCAGAAGGCGCGACCGAACAGCACCGGATGGCCGCGCTGGCCGTCGTGCTGGGGGAAGACAATGCGTTGAGCAGTGGCCTGCTGCAGCAACAACCGCAGGGTCGATTCGGCGAGCCAGGGCATGTCGCCCAGCAGGATGGCCACGCAGTCAGCCGCGCACTCTTCCAGGGAAGCGACGCCAGCCGCGAGGCTGTGGCCCAGGCCGGACTCTGCGTCGACGCAGCGCACCAGCGGGATATCCACAGGCAGGCCAAGCTCGATTGGATCGTCCTCGGCGCGCAACACCACGCGCACTTCGTCGAACACCGCGCGGGCGTTGGCCAGGCTCGCAGCCAACAGCGTGCGGCCGTCAGCCAGGCGCACTCGACGCTTGTCGGCACCGAAGCGCCGGCCGAAGCCGGCGGCGAGCAAAAGGGCGACTGTCGTCACAGGCTCTCGCGGGCAATGCCGCTGCGTACGCGAAGGATGTCGGCGAGCACCGCCAAAGCGATTTCCGCCGGCGTCTTGCTGCCCAGGTTGAGACCGATGGGCGCGTGGATACGCGCCAGCTCCGCCTCCCCCAAACCGCCAACGCGCTGGAGGCGTTCCATGCGTTTCGCCGAGGTGGTACGCGAGCCCATCACACCGATATAAAACGCCTCGGTGCGCACCGCTTCGAGCATCGCCAGGTCGTCGATCTTCGGATCGTGGGTCAGCGCCACCACCGCAGTGTCGGCATGGCAGCCGCCGTTGGCGATGAAGATCGACGGCAGTTCGCGGCGGATCTCGATGCCGTCCAACACCGCGCCGTCCAGCGCTTCCTCGCGGGGATCGCAGAGGATCACCTCGAAGCCCAGGCCCTTGCCGAACTCGGCGCAGAAGTGCGCGACGCTGGAGTAACCCGCCAGCAGCAGCCTTTGCGCGGCGCCCACGCGCAGTTGCACGTGCGCCTGGTCGCGCTCCACGCGCGGGCCATGGCTATGGTCGTCGCGCAAGTGGCGCGCGCCGGTTTCCAGGTTCACTTCGCGGAGCAGGCGACGCTGGCCGAGCAGCGCCGATTCCAGCTCGCGCAGGTGGGCCTGGACGTCGCAGTCCGCCGCCAGGTTTTCCACCAGCACGTCGAGGATGCCGCCGCAGGGCAGGCGGATGTTGCTGCGCTCGTCGCCTTCGCCGTAGCGCACGACTCGCACCGGATCGGCGAACTCGCCGGCGGCGACGCGTTCGAGGAAATCATCCTCGACGCAGCCGCCGGACAGCGAACCGACCCATTGCCCCTGCCCGTTCACCGCCAGCAGCGAGCCCGGCGCGCGGGGCGCCGAGCCGTAGGTGAAGAGCACGGTGCAGAGCCAGACGCGCTGGCCCTCGACGGACCACTTCAGCGCCTGGCGAACCACTTGCAGATCGAGATGTTGCACGTCTTACATCGCCTTGCCGGCATGGGCCGGCACGCCATCGGACTTCAGCTGCGACACCGCCTGGACGTCGAGATCGCCAGGCAGGCCGCCCCAGGATTGACGCAGGTAGTTGAGCAGATCGGTCAGTTGCGCGTCATCCAGTTTCTCGGCGAAGCCGGGCATCGGCTGCATGCGTTCGAAACCGCCGAACTGTTGTTCGCCGATGCCGTCGACCACCACCCGCAGCAGGTTGCGCGTGTCGCTCAGGCGCAGGGTGGTGTTGCCCTGCATGGCCACGGCGATGTGCGGCTTGCCCTCGCCTTCCATGCCGTGGCAACCGGCGCAGACGTTGAGGTACTGCTGGCGGCCGCGCTTGGAGCTCTCGGACAGCTGTGGATAAGGCACGTGCTGCACCGCCTTGGCCGTCGGCGGGGTATCTCCCAGCAGGTAGGTGGCCATGGCCGCGAGGTCCTGGCTCTCCAGGTGCTGGGTGCTGTGGTGATGCACCGGGAACATCTCGTTGAACATGCTGCCCTGGCCGCTCATGCCGTGTTCCAGGAAGGCCGCGAGGTCCGCCTGGTTCCAGCCCCGCGCGGCGAGGTCCTCGGGCAGCAGGCTGGGCGCCAGGTAGCCATTGAGCAGACCGCCGGACAGGCGCTTGTCCTGCTGCAGCGCACCGATGGCGTTGCGCGGCGTGTGGCACTCGCCGCAGTGGCCGAGCACTTCCACCAGGTACTGGCCGCGCTGCCAGGTCTCGCTCTTGCCTTCGGCGCTGGGCAGTTGCACACCCTTGCCGTAGAGCATGTTCCAGCCGGCGAGGCCGACGCGCACGTTGAACGGGAAGCTCAGCGCGGTCTGCGGCGCCGGGCGGTGCACCGGCTCGACGCTCATCAGGTAGGCGTAGATGGCATCGGCATCCTCGCGCTTGATGAGGTGGTACGAGGTGTAGGGCATCGCCGGATAGAGGTTGGCGCCGTCCTTGCGCTTGCCCTGGGTGAGGGCCGCGAAGAACTCGTCGGCGCTGTAGGCGCCGATGCCGTGGTCCTTGTCCGGGGTGATGTTGCTGCCGTAGATGGTGCCGAACGGCGAGGCGATCGGCAGGCCGCCCGCGTAGGGCGCGCCGCCCTCGGCGGTGTGGCAGGCCATGCAGTCGGCGGCACGCGCCAGGTATTCGCCGCGCTTGACCAGTTCGGCATCGGCCGCCTGGGCACTGGCGGCCAGGCCGAAGCCGGCGGCCAGCAGCAGGCCGGATAGCAGTCGCGCCATGCTCAGCCCTCCTTGACCAGGCCGAGGTCGCCGAGGACCTCGCGGGTGGCTTCGTAGTAACGCACGTAGCCGGTGCAGCGGCAGATGTGGTGACCGAGGCTAGCCTCGATCTCCGACTCCAGCTCGCTCTTCTTCAGCGGCTTGCGCTGGGCCTTTTCCACCAGCACGGTGGCGGCGTTCACGAAGCCCGGCGCGCAGTAGCTGCACTGGAAGGCGAAGCGCTCGACGAACTTCTGCTGGATCGGGTTCAGCTCGTTCACCTTGCCATCGGCATCGCGCTTGGCGTGGCCTTCGATGGTGCGCACCTTCTTGCCGTCGAACCAGTTGGCGCCGGTGATGCAGGTGCGGACTTCCTCGCTGGTGCCGTCGGGGTTGTCGACGATCACCACGCAGGCGTGGCAGATGCCCTGGCCGCAGCCCAGGCGCGAGCCGGTGAGGTTCTGGTATTCGTGCAGGTAGTCGATCATCGGCAGGTCCGCGGGGACCTCCACCGGGCCGACGGCTTGACCGTTGAGGGTCAGCTGGAGCTTAGCCATTGAGGGCCTCCTTGATACGGGCGGGGGTGGCGGGCAGGTCGCGGACGCGCTTGCCGATGGCATGGGCGACGGCGTTGCCGATGGCACCGGCGATGGGGATCATCACCACCTCGGCGATGCCCTTGGCCGGATCGCTGTCCGACAGCGGCGGGAGGATCTCCGAACTCTGCGTCCACACCGCGACGTCCTTGGCGCGCGGCAGGCGGTAGCGGTTGAAGTTCCAGTCGCCTTCGGCCGGGCCGCCCTCGTGCAGCGGCATCTCCTCCAGCAGCGCGTGGCCCAGGCCCATGGCCGTGCCACCCTCGATCTGGCCTTTCACCAGTTCCGGGACCAGCACCCGGCCGCACTCGATCCAGGAGTGGTGGCTGAGAACTTGCACCTCGTGGGAGCCCTTGTTGACCTTCAGTTCCACCAGCGTGGCCACCGGGCTGTAGTAGGTGACCATGGCGTTGTTCAGCTGCACCGGCGGGTAGTTCACGTTCTTGCGGTCGAGCAGGTGGAAGCCGGCGCTGGTCATCTGCGCCTTCTTCACCTGCGGTGCGCCGTCACCGTACTTCACCGCCAGGCCGTCCAGCGGCAGACGCTCGCTGACACCGTCCACGGTGAACTCGCTATCCGCCCAGCTCCAGCGGTTGAAGGCGTGCACGGTCGCACCGGTGACCAGGCCGCGCTCGTGGGCGTGCTTGGCCAGCAGGGCGAAAGGCAGCGGCTCCAGGCCGTTGGCGGTGAGCTTGCCGTCTACCCAGCGGGCGTCCTCACGGCGCACCACGTAGGGGTTGGCCTGGCCGCCGAACGGGCCTCGGCCCCAGATTTCCAGCGCCGCCGGCCACAGGCCGTGGTTGAACAGCACGCGCGCCGCCTCGCGGCTGGCGTGGCTGAAGTAGTAGGCCGAGTTGGTCGCCGAGGATGCCGACGCGTACTTGCCAACCCAGCGCGGGTTGCGCAGTTTTTCGTCCTGGGTGGCCTGGCTCATGATGTACGGGTCTTCGCCGCTGGCGAGCTGCAGCTCGGACCAGTCGGTCTCGGCGGTCTTCACCTCGTCGGCCGGGCGACCGAGGAAGTCGGCCACCACCAACGCCTGGGAAGTGGACATGCCGGTGCCGATCTCGATGCCGATGTGGCGCATGCGGATGTGGCCGTCGGCGTCGAATTCGAGGCTCGCCATGGGCGCCTCGGCACCGGTGCCGAAGTCCTTCTGGCAGATGGCGAAGCCGACGCCGTACCAGTTGTCCGGGTCCTGCGCGTCGAACTTCTTCTTGCGCTCGGCGCGGTTCTTCCAGACTTCGTGGGCGGAGGCCTTGTCGAGGATCTCGTGCAGGCGCAGCGCGCCGGCGGGCACCGCGCCCTGGGTGTTCTTCATCCCCGAGACCATGGCGTTGCGGCGGCGCAGTTCGATGGCATCGACGCCCAGGCGGTCGGCGACCTCGTCCACCATCATCTCGGTGGAGGCCATGCTCTGCAGGGTGCCGTAGCCGCGCATGGAGCCGGCCTCGACGCCGCGCGAATGGTAGGCGGTGGCCTGCAGGTCGCTCTGCGGCATGTAGTAGATCGACTGCGCGGCCGTGGCCCCCACAGCCGCAACCGAGGCGCTGTAGTTGGCGCGACCGCCGCCGTCGAGGCTCATCTCGGCGCGGAAGATCTTGAAGCTCAGGTCCTTCTTATCCACAGCCAGTTGGTAGTGGATGTCGAAAGCATGCCGCTTGATGCCGCTCTGGAACTGCTCGTAGCGGTCATTGGCCAGGCGCACCGGCACGCCTTCGCCGTACAGCGCAGCCAGGGCCGCGTAGAAGACGAAGATGTTGTGGTCCTTGGAGCCGTAGCCGACGGTGTAGCCGGGGTGCATGTTCAGCTTGGCCAGGCCGAAGCGCGAGGGCGCGATCATCTGCGCGGTTTCGGACGCCGCTTCGAACGGGCACTGGGTGGCGACCACGAAGTGCAGGGTCTTGCTGGCCGGGTCGTACCAGCCGTTGCCGTTGTCCGGCTCCATGGCCGCCGGCTCGATGGACGGCGTCTTGTAGCGTTCGTCGAAGACCAGCCAGTCGGCCGGCGGGCTGTCGATCTGCTGCTGGATCTTCTGCGCGTAGAACATGCCCTGCTCGGACAGGTTGCCATGCTCGCGCGGCTGCTGGTCCCACACCGGTTTGCGGTTGCGGATCAGCGGGAAGAGCATCGAATCCTTGAGGCTGGAGAACTCGTCCGGATCGGCCGAGGTGGCACCGCCCACGCGCACGAAGCGGAAGCTGCCGTAGGGATCGCCTTCGTACAGCGGCGCCTGCGCGCCGTAGCGGATCGCCTTGTCGTTGAACTTGAGCTTGAGCTTGGCCTGGCGGAAGCGCTCGAAGTCGTGCCAGATCAGGATGGCCACCGGCTGGCCGATGAACATCGGCACCTTGCCCGGCGGCAGCAGCGGGTCCGGCTTGTGGGCCTCGGGGAAGGCGATGCCGTCCTTGACCAGGTCGTCGGCGGTGACGATGCGGTCCGGCTGCAGCTCGGCGCCCAGCCAGGAGAGGTCGTAGCCTTCGTAGACGCGGTCGGCCTTGATGGTCTTCAGCAGCATGGCGTGGCCCTGCTGCTGCGGCCAGCCGGGCATGTCCTTGGCGCGGATGTCGCGGGCGAAGACCTTCTCGCCGCAAACCTTGGACAGCGCATCGTTGCGCATGCGCACGCGGCCGTCGTTGGCCAGCCAGCGCTCGGGCGGCGCGGCGACGGATTTTTCCATCAGGGCAGCGAAAGCCTGGCTGCCGAGCGGCGCCAGGGTGACGCTCACGCCGGCGATCAATCCGCCCTGGAGGAAGGCGCGCCGGGAGATATCACGGTTGGACATGGATCATCCTCTGGGCGGTGAACGAACCCGCCCATGTCGTAATGGGGTACTGGAAGCGGCAGAGGTGGGGCGTGGGACGCCGGGCAACGGCGGTTGCGAAGGAAGCGTCCTACGGAAAATCCTGACCGAATTGTCAACTTTACCCAAACAAAGCGCTTCAGGCAAAAGTTAAGCAGGGCGATCAGCGCACCGGATTGCGTGGAGCCGACCGTTCGTCTGTAGGAAATACCCGACAGTAATCCTCGGACGTGCTACGCTCGGCGGCCTTTCATTAGCGTCCTAACAAATAGCCTGACAGCCATGTCCGCCGACGCCACTTCCCTGCTCCGCCATCGTCCCTTCCTCGCCTTCTGGCTCGCCCGCGTGTGCACCGCCAGCGGCTTCCAGATGCTCACCGTGGCCATCGGCTGGCACATGTACGAGCTGACCCACAACGTGCTCGACCTTGGCTTCGTCGGCCTGGTGGAGTTCCTCCCGCGGGTGCTGTTCATGCTGCACACCGGGCACGTCGCCGACCGCTACGACCGACGCAAGGTCGCCGCGCTCTGCCAGAGCGCGCAGTGCCTGATCGCCGTTGCCCTGGTACTCGGCGCCAGCAGCGGCAACGTCACCCGCGAGATGATCTTCGTGCTCGCCTTCCTGCTCGGCAGCGCCCGCTCGTTCGAGATGCCGACTACCCAGGCCTTGCTACCGAACATAGTGCCCACCGCCCTCTTCCCCCGCGCGGTGGCGGCCTCTGCCTCGGCCATGCAAGCCGCGACCATCGCCGCGCCGGCACTTGGCGGCCTGCTCTACGCCTTCGGCGCCTTCTGGGTCTACGTACCCACGGCGGTGCTCTACGCCATTGCCTGCAGCCTGGTACTGACCCTGCCCTCGCGGCAGCAGCCTCTGACCCAGGGAAAGGCCACGCTGGAATCGCTGCTCGCCGGCATCCGCTTCATCCGCAGCCGCCCCGACATCTTCGGCGCCATCTCCCTCGACCTCTTCGCCGTGCTGCTCGGCGGCGCCACCGCGCTGCTGCCGGTGTTCGCCAAGGACATCCTGCTCACCGGCCCCTGGGGCCTGGGCCTGCTGCGCTCGGCGCCGGCGGTGGGTGCGTTGCTGATGTCGTTCTGGCTGGCGCGCTTCCCGATCGAGCGCAACGTCGGCCGCATCATGTTCCTGTCGGTCGGCATCTTCGGCGTCACCACCATCGCCTTCGGCCTGTCGACGTCATTCTGGTTCTCCCTCGGCGTGCTGGTGGTGCTCGGCGCGGCGGACATGGTCAGCATGGTGATCCGCGGCGCCTTCGTGCAGCTGGAAACCCCGGACGAGATGCGTGGCCGAGTCAGCGCGGTGAACGGCCTGTTCATCGGCGCCAGCAACCAGCTCGGCGAGTTCGAGTCGGGCCTGACCGCGCACTGGTTCGGCACGGTGCCGGCAGTGGTGCTCGGCGGCGTCGGCACGCTGATCGTCACCGGCGCCTGGATGAAGCTGTTCCCGTCGCTGGCCCAGCGCGACAAGTTGCATTGACAGGGTCGCCCGGCGTCACCCCGTAGGGGCGGATCTCATCCGGGAAAATCCCTGCACCGATGCACCCGGTAGGAGCGCGCCATGAGCGCGAATCGCGGCCATGGGCCGCTCCTACAGGTCTTTATCCCCTTCCCATAAAAAAGCCCCCGCAAATGCGGGGGCCTGGAAGCGGGCGCACGGGGCGCCCGGATAGGAGCTCAGTGCGGCGTCTGCAGCCCTGCCGCGCTCATCAGCAGGCGCAGCAGCCAGGCCGCCACGCCCAGGGCCAGCACACTGGCCACCCAGATCAGCACCAGCCAGCCGAGGCGCTTGCGCAGCGGTGCCTTGTCGGCGTTCGTCTCTTTCATGACCGTGCCCTCAGTGGTAGCCATCGCCGTGCTTCACCTTGCCGCGGAACACGTAGTAGCTCCAGGCGGTGTAGCCGAGGATGAACGGCAGGATGAACAGCGCGCCAACCAGCGCGAAGCCCTGGCTCTGCGGCGGCGCCGAGGCGGCCTGGATGCTCACCGACGGCGGGATGATGTTCGGCCACAGGCTGATACCCAGGCCGCTGTAGCCCAGGAAGATCAGCACCAGGGTAAGCACGAACGGCTTCACGTGGTCGTAGTTGGCGACCGAGCGCAGCAACGCCCAGAAGGTCACCAGCACCAGCAACGGCACCGGGGCGAACAGGAACAGGTTCGGCAGGCTGAACCAGCGCTGGGCGATTTCCGTGTGCGCCAGCGGGGTCCACAGGCTGACGATACCGATCACCGCCAGCAGCACCAGCGCCAGCGGCCGCGCCAGGTCGTGCATGCGCTCCTGCAGAGTGCCTTCGGTCTTCATGATCAGCCACGTGCAGCCGAGCAGGCTGTAGGCGACGATCAGGCCCAGGCCGCAGAACAGCGGGAATGGCGCCAGCCAGTCGAGCGAGCCGCCGGCGAACTGCCCGTTGGCCACCGGGATGCCCTCGATGTAGGCGCCCAGCGCCACGCCCTGGAAGAAGGTCGCCGCCAGCGAACCGCCGATGAACGCCTTGTCCCATATGTGCCGCTTGTGCGCCTTGGCCTTGAAGCGGAACTCGAAGGCCACGCCACGGAAGATCAGCCCCACCAGCATCAGCACCAGCGGCAGGTAGAGCGCCTCCAGCACCACCGAGTAGGCCAGCGGGAAGGCGCCGAACAGCGCCGCGCCGCCGAGCACCAGCCAGGTCTCGTTGCCATCCCAGACCGGCGCCACGGTGTTCATCATCACGTCGCGGTCGCCGTCGTCCTTGAAGAACGGGTAGAGCATGCCGATGCCCAGGTCGAAGCCGTCCATCACGACGTACATCATCACGCCGAAGACGATGATGATCGCCCAGATCAGCGGAAGGTCGATGCCCATGTTCAGTTCCTCCCTTCCGGTGCGTTGTCATCGTCGTCGAGACCCTCGACGGTGGCCGACAGCGGCCGTGCCGGGGTGCGCTGGCGACCGGCACCGCCCTCGCTGGTTTCGCGGCCTTCGTGGGTGACAGGGCCCTTGCGCACCAGGCGCATCATGTAGCCGAGGCCAACGCCGAACAGCGAGAAGTACACGACCACGAACATCAGCAGGGTGATGCTCATCTGCAAGGTGCTGTGGTTGGACACGGCATCGCTCGTGCGCATCAGCCCATAGACCACCCACGGCTGGCGACCGACCTCGGTGGTGAACCAGCCAGCGAGGATCGCCAGCAGCCCCGAGGGCCCCATCCAGAGGGCCAGGCGCAGGAATGCGCGCTGCCGGAACAGCCCGCCACGCCAGCGCAGCCAGAGGCTCCAGAGGCCGATGAAGATCATCAGCATGCCCAGCCCGGCCATGATGCGGAACGACCAGAAGACAATGGTGGAGTTGGGCCGGTCCTCGCGCGGGAAGTCCTTCAGTGCGGGGATCGGTTCGGTCAGGCTATGCCGCAGGATCAGGCTGCCGAGCACCGGGATCTCGACCTTGAAACGGGTTTCCTCGCGCTGCATGTCCGGCAGGCCGAAGAGAATCAGCGGCGTCGGGCCGCCCTCGCTATTGTCCCAGTGGCCCTCGATGGCGGCGATCTTCGCCGGCTGGTGCTCCAGGGTGTTGAGGCCGTGGGCGTCGCCGACCATGGCCTGGATCGGCGCCACGATCAGGGCCATCCACATGGCCATCGAGAACATCTTGCGGATCGCCGGGTTATCGCGCCCGCGCAGCAGGTGCCAGGCCGCCGAGGCGCCGACGAAGAAGGCTGTGGCGAGGAAGGAAGCGATCGCCATGTGCATCAGGCGGTAGGGGAAGGACGGGTTGAAGATCACCGCGAACCAGTCGGTGGGGATCACCCGACCGTCGATGATCTCGAAGCCCTGCGGGGTCTGCATCCAGCTGTTGGAAGCGAGGATCCAGAAGGTCGAGATCAGCGTGCCGATCGCCACCATCACCGTGGCGAAGAAGTGCAGCCCGCGCCCCACGCGGTGCCAGCCGAAGAGCATGACACCGAGGAAGCCGGCCTCGAGGAAGAAGGCGGTCAGCACCTCGTAGGTCAGCAGCGGGCCGGTGACGCTCCCCGCATAGGCGGAGAAGTGGCTCCAGTTGGTGCCGAACTGGTAGGCCATGACCAGGCCGGAGACCACGCCCATGCCGAAATTGACGGCGAATATCTTCGACCAGAAGTGATAGAGGTCGCGGTAGACCTCTTCGCCGGTCTTCAGCCACAAGCCTTCGAGCACGGCCAGGTAACTGGCCAGGCCGATGGTGATGGCGGGGAAGATGATGTGGAAGGAGACGGTAAAGGCGAACTGGATACGCGCCAGTTCCAACGCCTCTAGACCCAACATGACGTTACCTCATCGGGTTGACGCCCGTCGTCGCACGCAGCGGGCAGCTCGCCGGCAACGGTGCCGGCCCTCGGGTTCTTCGCGGAAAGGTTGTTGTTGTGGGAAGGCGGCCTCGAGGCCGCTCTGCGCTAAGCACCAATGCCCGTCGATTGCATTGATACAAGGCAATGTAGTGCCTGGAATGGTACGCCGCACGCCGGGTGCTGCCGCCGTGGCTGGTTGCCGCGCGGCAGCTTGTCGCGCGTCGTGATGTCTCAGCCCACATATTTCCAAAAGGAATATTTGAATAAATAAATAATATTTTTATGGAATAAAAAGTCCGGCTAGCTTGTGCACCAACGGCCCCGATGAGAGCCGGAACCCCACACTGCCGCCGGGAGCGATAGACGACCACGAGTCGCACCAGGCTCCCCGGAATGCCGCCCCACAAGGACCTCGAAAGATGAAAAAGCTTCTGCTCCTGACTGCCATCGCCGCCGCCTTCAGCGCCTCCGCTTTCGCCAACGAGAAACTGGTCGTGGCCGCCACGCCGATCCCGCACGCCGAGATCCTCGAGCTGATCAAACCGACCCTGGCCAAGGAGGGTGTGGACCTCGAAGTGAAGGTCTTCACCGACTACGTACAACCCAACGTGCAGGTCGCCGAGAAACACCTGGACGCCAACTACTTCCAGACCAAGCCGTACCTGGACAACTTCAACAAGGGCAAGGGCACCCACCTGGTCACCGTGACCGGCGTGCACGTCGAGCCCTTCGGCGGCTACTCGAAGAAGTACAAGTCGCTGAGCGAGCTGCCTGACGGCGCCACCGTCGCCCTGCCCAACGAGGGCAGCAACAGCGGCCGTGCCCTGCTCCTGCTGCAGAAGGCCGGCGTGATCAAGCTGAAGGACCCGAGCAACGCCCTGGCCACCCCGAAAGACATCGCCGAGAACCCCAAGCACCTGAAGTTCAAGGAGCTCGAATCGGCCCTGCTGCCGCGCGTGCTGGACCAGGTCGACCTGGACCTGATCAACACCAACTACGCGCTGGAAGCCAAGCTCAACCCGGTGAAGGACGCCCTGGTCTTGGAGGACCGCAACTCGCCCTACGTGAACTACCTCGTGGCGCGCCCGGACAACAAGGACAGCGACGCGCTGAAGAAGCTCGCCGCGGCCCTGAACAGTCCGGAAGTCAAAACCTTCATC
Source organism: Pseudomonas knackmussii B13 (assembly GCF_000689415.1). Taxonomy (NCBI): domain Bacteria; kingdom Pseudomonadati; phylum Pseudomonadota; class Gammaproteobacteria; order Pseudomonadales; family Pseudomonadaceae; genus Pseudomonas; species Pseudomonas knackmussii. The sequence goes on from NZ_HG322950.1 coordinate 5,368,255, forward strand.
GAGAAGAAATACGACGGCGCGGTAGTCCCGGCCTTCTGACCCAATACTGGCGCGCCGCCCGCCCTGGCCGCGCCGACCGACTCCCACGCAGGGCGCGGCCATAAGGTCGCCTTTCACGCCGGTGAGAACAGTTCACCGGCGTTTCTTTTTCGACCTCCGCATGACGGAGACGGACGACGAGGTATCCGCCATGAAGGCTCCCCAGCCGCTGCTCACCTTCCCCGACGCCGACAAGAGTCCGCTGAGCATCCGCGCCAAGGCGCTGGTGTTCTTCGACCCGCGTTCGCACGCGGTGCGCGATGCCGTCGAGCAGCTGGCGCCGGGCGTGCAGCCGGTCCTGATCCGGGGCGAGACAGGCACCGGCAAGGAGCTGCTGGCGCGCCACATCCACCGCGCCAGCGAGCGCTCCGGGCTGTTCGTCGCGGTCAGCTGCAGCGCGCTCAGCCGCAACTTCGCCGAAGCCGAGCTGTTCGGCTACGCCCCGGGCGCCCACAACGGCCCGGTGGGCAGCCGCGCCGGCTGGTTCGGCTCGGCCCAGGGCGGCACTCTTTATCTGGACGAAATCGCCGACCTGCAGCTGGCCCTGCAGGAAAAACTGCTGCGCGTGCTGCAGGAACACGAAGTGCTGCGCTTCGGCGCCCGCGAGCCGATCCCGGTGGACGTTCGCCTGGTGGCCGCCACCAGCATCGACCTCGGCCAGGCGGTGGCCGCCGGCAAGTTCCTCGAAGGCCTGCAGCAGTACCTGGAAGGGGGCAACCTCGAACTGCCGCCACTGCGCGAGCGCCCCGGTGACATCTTGCCGTTGGCCCAGTACTTCCTCGGCGTGCACGCCCAGCGCCTGGACCTGGACGTACCGGAGATCGACGTCTCCGCCCAGCAGGCGCTGGAGAGCTACCCCTGGCCTGGCAACATCCGCGAGCTGGAGAACGTCATCCACTTCGCCCTGCTGGTCAGCCCCGGCACGAGTATCGGTGTGCAGCACCTGAACTTCTCCGACGGCGCACCGCTGGCATCGCTCGACGACCTGCGCCGCCTGCTGCGGCTGCCAGGCGCCGTCGAGCAAGTGCGCGCATTGCTCGCAGAGGTAGAGAAGGAAGCACGCTCGTAGGATGGGTTGAGCCTGTGTTCTGCCGGGACAGATAGGTAACGCCTGTCGGGGCACATGCGGTCGTGGCCCGAGCTGCTGCGCTGCGGGATGAACAGCATGGGTTTCGCTCCCGCTCAACCCATCCTACGCAGCCTCAAAGTGTTACCTCACGCCACACACAAAGCGCGCGCCGCGAAAAAAGTGCGACAAACGGTAGCAGTGAAAGCCTTCGCGGGCCCCAATTCCGACGGCAGAGATTCCTGAGCAAACTAACTATTTCAGGAATTTATCTGGCAAAACTCGAATTATTCAGCCCCATCGACCACTTCAATACTAACCATCAAGAGCATTAGCTTCTTTTTGTCATAAACATCAGGGAAAATGGCTTCCAGGCAGTCGGGACCCATTTCCCCGACGCCATTTGGAGATCATCGTGTCTAGCTTCGCCGCCCTTGCCAGCTTCTTCGCCGCTACTGCCTTCCTGAACGTGCCGCAACAGGCCGATCCGGATCGTCATGCAGATCGCCGCGTCAAGAAAGCCCGCCGCAAGTAAGCCGTCGCCCCCCCCCCCCCCGGGGGGGGGCCCGAGCAGGCTCCCCTCTTAGCGCTTGCCGAGCACCTTTCGGTAGAACAGCGCACAGATCACCAGAAACACCAGCAGTCCCAGCCACTGCGCCGTCTCCTCGAATCCCCCACCGACCAACGCCAAAGGCGCGTCCTTGCCACTGGTGCCGATCAGCGCAGCCAGCAGGATGCCCATCAGGCTCTCGCCGACGATCAACCCTGACGCCAGCAGCACGCCACGCCGGCGCGACACATCGGCGAACTTCTCCTCGTCTACTCCGGCCGCCTGTGCGCGACGCTTGAGCGCGCTTTCCAGTAGCCAGGCGAGCACCGCGCCGACCACCAGCGTCATGCCGATAGTGGGCGGCAAGTAGATGCCCAGCCCCACCGCGAGCACTGGCAGGCTGGCCTTGCCAGTCCGGCGCAGCAGCACGTCGACGAGGATCAACGCGATGCCCAGGGCCACGCCGATCAGGATCATGTTCCAGTTCAGCGCGTTGTGGAAAATCCCGCTGGCGATCGCCGTCATCAGGGTCGCCTGCGGAGCCGCCAGGGCCTGCGCCGGGTCCATGCCTTCACGCGGCAGGGCACCGGTGAAGCCATAAGCCTTGAACAACAACTCCAGCACCGGCGGGATCACCAGCGCGCCGACCAGGCAGCCGACGATCAACGCCACCTGCTGCCGCCAGGGCGTGGCGCCGACCAGGTAGCCGGCCTTGAGGTCCTGCAGGTTGTCGTTGGAGATGGCGGCGATGGCCAGCACCACCGAAGTGGTGAACAGCGCCAGGGCGATCGCCAGCTTCCCGCCGTCACGCGAGAGGAAATCGCCGTCCAGCGAGCCGGCGCCAAGGATCAGCAGCGACACCAGGATCACCGCGATGATGCCGATGCCGGAGATCGGGCTGCTGGAGGAGCCGACCAGGCCAGCCATGTAGCCGCAGGCCGCGGCGATCAGGAAGCCGAAGAAAAAGGCGAACACCACACAGACGCCCACCAGACCCCAGAAGCCGGCGCCGCGCAGGTCCGGCGCAGCCTGGCCGAGGAAGTAGGCGAAGACCACGAACAGCGCGACCAACAGGAACAAGGCAATGGCCAGGATCCAGCCCGCCGGCATGTCGCGCTCGGTGCGCAGGTCGCTGCTTTCGGCGCGCCCGGTCACCGCGCCGAGGGACGCCCAGACGCCCTGCACCATGGGCTTGAACAGGGTTGCCAGGGTCCAGAGCGCGGCCCCCCCGATGGTGCCGGCGCCAAGGAAGCGCACCTGGCTGCTCCACAGCTTGCTGGCCAGCTCCGGCAAGCTCTGCCCCGCGGCCAGGGTGGCGTTCACCGTCAGCAGCGGCACCGCCACGCCCCAGGAAATCAGCACGCCGATAAGGATGGCGATACCAGCCGTGATGCCCATCAGGTAGCCGGCGCCGACCAGCGCCAGCGAGAAACCGGTGGACAGGCGGAAAGCCGCCTGCCCGGCCGTCAGCCAGAAACTGAAGCCCTCGGCGAGCAGCTTGAAGCCGCTGCTGAACAGGCTGAACAGCGCCGCGACTAGGCCGCCGGCGAGGATGTCGCGCAGGCCCGGCTTGCCGGCGTCATCCGCCGTCGGATGCTCCTCTTCCTGGCTGCCGACGCGGAGAATCTCCGCCGCCGCCACGCCTTCCGGATACGGCAGGCTGCTCTGCACCACCATCACCCGGCGCAGCGGGATGGTGTAGAGCACCCCGAGGATGCCGCCGATGGCGCAGATCGCGGCGGTTTGCCAGAACGGGAAGCCGGCCCAGTAGCCGATCATCAGCAGCCCCGGGAGGATGAAGATGATCGAGGACAGGGTGCCGGCGGCCGAAGCCTGGGTCTGCACCATGTTGTTCTCGAGGATGTTAGAGCCGGGGAAGTAACGCAGCACCGCCATGGAGATCACCGCGGCGGGGATCGAAGAGGCGAACGTCAGCCCGACCTTCAACCCCAGGTAGACGTTGGAGGCGGTGAACACCACGGTGATCAGGGCGCCGAGGATGAGCCCGCGCAGGGTCAGTTCGGCCAGGTTCGATTCATCCGGAATCCGTTCGAGCATGGAAGCAGTCTCGCGCAAATGACCCGGCAAGCTTAGGCCTGAGCGGCTGGAGCGCACACGACGGGGAAATGTCGCAGCGACGCAGCGCACTCGCGACGAACGACTGGCGAGAAAATGACCATACGTCGCTTTCTTGACGATTCCAGGGGACCTTTGCTCTTTTACGTTGTCATAGCTGGGCTAGGCGGAGGTACGACCATGAACGCCACGCATCGCTACGCCATCCACTATCGACTTCGCGAACAGCCAAGACGGCTGATCCATGAGGCGCATGAAGCGCCCAACGAGTTCCTGGCGCTGCTGCAGGTTCTGCTGCACCTCGCCCAGGAAACCGGCGAGGACCCCACCGGCCTGACCGACGCTTCCTGGGAACCCAACCTGATCCCCAGCCTGAAGAGCAGCGCCGATCGCGCCGGCGTCAGCCGCGTGCGTATCGTGCCGATCGACTGAGCGCCCCGCTCAGCCCTCGGCTCTGCCGCGCCACTGCGGCAGGCCGATCAGCACCACCGCGCCAATGATCACCGCCATCGCCAGGGCCTCCGGCCAGCCGATGCTTTCGCCGGCGAACAGCACCCCGAGCAGCACCGCCACCGCCGGATTGACGAAGGCATAGCTGGTGGCCGCCGCCGGGCGCACGTTGTTCAGCAGGTAGATATAGGCGCTGAAGGCGATGATCGAACCGAACACCACCAGGTAGCCGAGCGCCAGCCAGCCGCGCACATCCGGCATCTGCTGCAGGTGTTCGCCGGAAATCTGGCTGCCGATCAACAGGGCGACGCCGCCCACCAGCATTTCCACGGCGCTCGCCATGGGCCCGGCGGGCAACGGCAGGCGCTTGCTCCACACCGAGCCGAAGGCCCAGGAAGCCGCTGCGAAAACGATCAGCGCGGCGCCGGCCGGGCTGCCCTGCAGGTTCGACCCCAGGTTGAGCAGGACGATGCCGCACAGCCCCAGGCCGATCCCGGACCACTCCAGCAGGCTGTTGCGATGGCCGAAAATGCGGCCGAAGACCAACGTGAACAGTGGCACCGTGGCCACCGCCAGCGCGGCCACGCCCGAAGCCACGCCCCAGTGCTCGGCCACCGTCACCCCGCCGTTGCCGCCGCTCAGCAGGAGGATGCCGATGGCCCCCGCGCTCAGCCATTGCTTGGCGCTGGGCAGCGGCGCGCCGCGCCACAGCGACCAGGCGAACAGCAGCCCGCCGGCGATGACGAAGCGGCAGCCGGCCATCAGCATCGGCGGCCAGGATTCGACGCCGATGCGGATCACCAGGTAGGTCGAGCCCCAGATGAAATAGAGGGCGAAGAACGCAGCCACCAGCGTCAGCGAGACGCGCGGCTTGGGCAGGGGCATGACGGACATGGCGGGGGCTCGACAAGTGGGAGGGAGCGACTCATTTTATGAAGCGGAAATTTCCGAGATAAGGCACAGAGAACGCTTTATCGGGCGTAACACTTTTCTTTCGATGGAAATTCGTCGCCACCGCCATCGAATCCACTGCGAGGCATTTCCATGGACAAATACGATCGCGCCCTGCTTGCCGCCCTGCTGGAAAACGGCCGCCTGCCGTTCGCCGAACTGGCCCGCCGCATCAACCTCTCGCCCCCGGCAGTCGCCGACCGCGTGGCACGCCTGGAGGCCGACGGGGTGATCACCGGCTACCACGCCAGCGTCGACCTGGCGAAGCTCGGCCGCCCCATCCAGTGCCTGATCGAACTGCGCCTGAACGACCACCGCGGTGCCAGCCTGCTTGGGCGCCTGGCGGAGATCCCACAGATCATCGATTGCCACCGCATCACCGGCGAATCCTGCGTGATGCTCAAGGTGGCGGTGACCTGCACAGCCGAGTTGGAAGAGCTGATCGACCAGTTGGCGCAGTACGGCGCCAGCAAGACCTCGCTGATGCTCTCGACCACGCTCGATGGGCGCGTTCACCCGGCGATGCTGCAGGGCGGTTGAAGCCAGGCACCATTCCCTTCTCTGGGTCCCCGCGTTCGCGGGGATGACGTTGGGAGAAACTCGGCACGCCCTTTAGGAGCGGACCTTGTCCGCGAATCGCGCGCATGGCGCGCTCCTGCAAGGTGCCGTCGGTGTATGGAATTTCGCGGATACGCGGGATGGCGCAGGCGAAAAAAAGGCGGCGCCGCTTGCGCGGCACCGCCTGAAGTCACGGAGTTGCTGTTACATCGTGGGCCGGCAAGGGGTGCCGTCCCGTTGTATTGGATTACCTTTCGACGATCGCGGTCACACCTTGGCCGCCCGCCGCGCAAATCGAGATCAGCCCGCGCCCCTTTCCGGCGGCGTCGAGCAGCTTGGCCAGGTTGGCGACTATGCGCCCGCCAGTCGCCGCGAAGGGGTGGCCGGCGGCCAGGGAGCTGCCCTTGATGTTGAGCTTGCTGCGGTCGATGGAGCCCAGCGGCGCGTCCAGGCCGAGGCGGGTCTTGCAGTACTCGGCGTCTTCCCAGGCCTTGAGCGTGCACAGCACCTGCGCGGCAAAGGCCTCGTGGATTTCGTAGAAATCGAAGTCCTGCAGCGTCAGGCCGTTGCGCGCCAGCAGGCGCGGCACGGCGTAGACCGGCGCCATCAGCAGCCCCTCGGCGCCCTCGCCGACGAAGTTCACCGCCGCCGCCTCGCCATCCTTGAAGTACGCCAGGATCGGCAGGCCGCGCGCCTTCGCCCACTCCTCGCTGGCCAGCAGCACCACCGAGGCGCCATCGGTCAGCGGCGTCGAGTTGGCCGCCGTCAGGGTGCCGCGCGGACCGCGCTCGAACACCGGTTTCAGGGTGCCGAGCTTCTCCAGGTTGATGTCCGCGCGCAGATTCTGGTCGCGCACCAGGCCGCGGAACGGAGTCATCAGGTCGTTCTGCCAGCCTTCGTCGTAGGCGGCGGCCAGCTTGATGTGGCTTTCGTAGGCCAGCTTGTCCTGTTCATCGCGGGGGATCTGCCAGGTCTGCGCCATCAGCTCGCAGTGCTCGCCCATCGACAGCCCGGTGCGCGGCTCGCCGTTCTTCGGGATGTGCGGCATCAGGTGGCGCGGGCGGATCTTCAGCAGGCTCTTGAGCTTATCGCCGTTGGACTTGCCGCGATTGGCCTCCAGGAGGATCTCGCGCAGGCCCTCGTTGACGCCGATGGGCGCGTCGGACGTGGTGTCCACGCCGCCGGCGATGCCGCAGTCGATCTGCCCGAGGGCGATCTTGTTGGCCACCAGGATCGCCGCCTCCAGGCCGGTGCCGCAGGCCTGCTGGATGTCGTAGGCCGGGGTTTCCGGCGCCAGGCGGGTGCTCAGCACGCACTCGCGGGTCAGGTTGAAGTCGCGCGAGTGCTTGAGCACCGCGCCCGCGACCACTTCGCCGAGGCGTTCGCCGTGCAGCTTGTAGCGCTCGACCAGGCCGTCGAGGGCGCTGGTCAGCATCTCCTGGTTGCTCGCCGTCGAGTAGACGGTGTTGGAGCGGGCGAAGGGGATTCGGTTGCCGCCGACGATGGCGACCCGACGCAGTTGGGTCATGCAAGGCTCCTTGCGGGCTGAGCGGGGGTTGTCGCACAGGCTAACCTTAGCCGCTGGCGTCGCATTGGCCGCCTCGCCACCGCGCAGGTCAGCGCGGTCAATTGCGTGGCGGCCGTGCCTGCGTACAGTGGTCAGCACTTCGAGAATCCGTGCAGGAGCCCGCTTCCATGTCCGATCGCTACATCGCCTTCGCCAACTCCAATGTCGGCCGCCGCCTGGTCGGCGCCCTCGGCCTGCCCGCGCCGGTACGCCTGGAGCGCTGGAGCGCCGGGCGCACCCGGCCGGTGGATGGCGCCCTGCTGCTGGGCGGTACGGGTGGGCTTGGCGAGATCGTGCTGGGCTTTTCCAAGCGCCTGACCGACAGCGTATTCGCCGCCGTGGACCACCAGTACGGCCTGCCGCGCTGGACCGCCGAGCATGGCCCGAAGCTCAAGGCCATCGTCTTCGACGCCAGCGGCCTGACCGGCTTCGAGCAACTGATCGAGCTGCGCACCTTCTTCCAGGCGACCATCAAGGGCCTGGGCCTGTGCCCGCACGTGGTCATCCTCGGGCACGCCCCGGAGTCGCTGAAAGACCCCATCGCCGCCAGCGTGCAGCGCAGCCTGGAGGGTTTCAGCCGCTCCCTCGGCAAGGAAATCCGCCGTGGCGGCAACGTACAGCTGCTCTACGTCGGCAAGGGTGCGGAAGACCAGCTCGAAGGCGCGCTGCGCTTCTTCCTCTCGCCGAAAAGCGCCTACGTCTCCGGCCAGGTGATTCGCCTCTCCGCCTACGCCGGGCAGGTGCAGGACTGGAGCCGCCCGCTGGTGGGCAAGCGCGCCCTCGTGACGGGCGCCGCGCGCGGCATCGGCGCGGCCATCGCGGAAACCCTCGCGCGTGACGGCGCCGAAGTGGTGCTGCTCGACGTACCGCCGGCCAAGGACGCCCTCGATGCCCTCGCCGCGCGCCTGGGCGGACGCGGCCTGGCCCTGGACATCTGCGCGCCGGAAGCCGGCGCGCAGCTGGTGGAAGCCCTGCCCGACGGCATCGACATCGTGGTGCACAACGCTGGCATCACCCGCGACAAGACCGTGGCGAAGATGAGCGAGGCGTTCTGGAGCTCGGTGATCGACGTCAACCTCAAGGCCCCGCAGGTGCTGACCCAGGCCCTGCTAGACGCCGGCAAACTGCACGACCACGGCCGCGTGGTGCTGCTCGCCTCGATCAGCGGCATCGCCGGCAACCTCGGGCAGACCAACTACGCGGTGAGCAAGGCCGGCCTGATCGGCCTGGCGCAAGCATGGGCGCCGGCGCTGGGCAAGAAAGGCATCAGCATCAACGCGGTGGCGCCAGGTTTCATCGAAACCCAGATGACCGCCGCCATCCCGCTGACCATCCGCGAAGCCGGCCGGCGCATGAACTCCATGGGCCAGGGCGGCTTGCCGCAGGACGTCGCCGAAGCCGTGGCCTGGTTCGCCCAGCCCGGTTCCGGCGCGGTGAGCGGCCAGGTGCTGCGGGTCTGCGGGCAGAGCCTGCTGGGCGCCTGAGGCCATCGGCGGATAACCGCTACACGGTTATTCGCCCTACCCCACTGCCCGATACGGAGTTTCTCAGGACTTGCTGACGCGGCGGTTGATCAGTTGGTCGAACTCCGCACGACTCAGGCGCTTGTCGCCGTCGCTGTCGCCGCGGACGATCAGCGCCGGTTCCTCTTCCATCAGCTCGGCACGGCTGATGCGCCCGTCGCCATCCAGGTCGCGCCAGGGCAAGGCGTTCGGCGAACGCTGCGTCCCCTGCTGGGGCGCAGCCGTCTCCTCGCCACTCAGGTAGCCATCGCCGTCACGGTCCAGGCGCTTGAACATGCGCTCGCGCATCGGGGTCATGTCCTGGCTGTCGATGAAGCCATCGCGGTCGCGGTCCAGGTGGGCGAAGGCGCGATCGCCATAGTTCTCGGCGAAGCTCGGCGCGGCGGCGGCGAGCAGGATGGCGCTGAGCGCCAGGACGCGGAGTCGGCAAGACATGGTGGGGCACTCTCTCTGTGGTCGAACCCGCGCAGGCTAACCGCGGCGCCACTCGAATTCGTACGATCCCCGAGGGGTGCCACGCGCGGGATCAGGCCTTCCCGCGCTTGCGGAACTCCACCGGCGTCTCGCCGACCCAGCGCTTGAAGGCGCGATAGAAGGTGCTCGGTTCGGAGAAGCCGGTGCGCTCGACGATCACCTCGATGCGCTCGTCGGTCTTGAGCAGCAGCTCCTTGGCCAGGCGGCAGCGGTAGTCGGTGACCAGGTCGTTGAAACGCACCCCGGCCATGGCCAGGCGCTCACGCAGCCGGCGGGCCGGCATATCGAGACGCGCGGCGACTTGTTCCAGGGTTGCGCCGCCATCCACCAGCAGTTCGCCGATCAGTTCGCGGACTTTGCGCACCAGGTCCAGCCGCTCGACCTCGGCCAGTTGCCGGCGCGCCAGGGATTCGTGCATGCGCAGCAGCTCCGGCGCCGCATGGCGCGAAGGCTTTTCCAGCACGGCGGCGTCGAACTCCAGCGCGTAGCGCTCGGCGCCCAAGCGCACCGGGCCGCCGCCCCCCTGCCGATAGCGCTCGGCCGGCGCGCCCTGCTCGTGCATCAATTGCACTTCGCTGGGCTTGAAGTCGCCCTCGGTGAGCGCGTGGAACAGGCGGATCACCGCACCGGCGAGCATTTCCGGGAAGTGCCGGTTGGTCCCGGCGTTGTGCCCGAGCAGCAGCACGGCGCGCGAGCCATCGACTTCGAGGCGGGCGTTCAGGGTGTCGGAGAGCAGGCGCACGTAGCGCAGGGCGTGGCGCAGCCCTTCGCCGAAGGTGGCGCTGGAGAGGAACAGGTATTCCAGAAGCAGGCCGTGGAAGGCCGGCAGGTGCCCGGCCAGGTACAGGCCGACGTGCTCCTCGCCGCACTCTTCGGCTGCCGCCTTCCAGAACAGGTTCTGTGCACTGTGGGGGAAGCGTCCGGTCGGCAGGCCACCCGGCGGCAGGCCAACCCGTGCGAGCACCCGGTCGGGATCGCTGCCGCTGGCGCGCAGGGCGTCGATCACCGGGCGCATCAGCGCCACATCGTCGGTCAGATCACGCATGGTGTTTTTTTCTAGTTATCCATGGGGCGGGCCCATCTTAGGCAGCTTTCCTACCGCCTCTCAAGAGACAGCCTACGTGCTTCATGGAATTATCCACAGAGCCCGCCGCAGAGCGTCCGATTGACCGCCCTGCCGCGCACCACGGCCGGGCGGCCAATGCCCGGCTTGCCCCGGCCGCTAAGCTGGAGCGCATTCCCGCTCAGGAGGTTTGCAATGCCCAAAGACTGGCTGGACCTGTCCGCCCCACCCGCCCTGCCCGGCCTGTTCCTGCGCGCCGCCGTGCGCCGTGGCCTGCGTGGACGCACGCTGCCAACCCGCGGCCTGCGCGCGCCGGTGATGGTCGACGCCAAGCATCTGGAGCGCTATCGCCAGGTCTGCGGCTTCCGCAACGACCACCTGCTGCCGCCGACCTACCCGCACATCCTCGCCTTCGGCCTGCAGATGGGCCTGCTCACCGAGGCCAGCTTCCCCTTCCCGCTGCTCGGCCTGGTGCACCTGGAGAACCGCATCAGCGTGCTGCGCCCGCTCGGCGGCCTCGGCCCGTTCCAGGCCAGCGTGCGGGTCGCCGACCTGCAGCCGCACGACAAGGGGGTGACCTTCAGCCTCATCACCCAGCTGCATGACCAGCTCGGCCTGCTCTGGGAAGGCGACAGCCGCATCCTGTTCCGCGGCATGCGCCTGGACGGCACGCCGCCCGTGCGCGAGGAGCAGCCCGAGCTGCCGCTGCAACGCATCGACCAGTGGCAATGCCCGGCGGACATCGGCCGGCGCTACGCCCGCGTGGCCGGCGACTACAACCCCATCCACCTGTCCGCCGCCAGCGCGAAACTCTTCGGCTTCCCCCGCGCCATCGCCCACGGCCTGTGGAACAAGGCACGCAGCCTGGCGGCCCTCGGCGAACGCCTGCCCAATGCCGGCTATCAGGTCGAGGTGCGCTTCCAGAAGCCGGTGCTGCTGCCCTCGGAAGTCACCCTGCTGGCCAGCGAAGCCGCGCCATCCGGGCAGTTCAGCCTGCGCGGCAAGGACGGCCTGCCGCACATGGCCGGCGCCTGGAAACCGCTCGACGCTTGAAGCGGCGGGCACTAAGCCGGAAGCTATGGGGCTCCCAAGGAGCCCCTGATGAACCTCGAAGAACTGACCGCGCGCCTGCACGCGATTCGCGACCGCAACGACTGGAAGCGTTTCCACGCGCCGAAGAACCTGGCCATGGCCGCCAGCGTGGAAATGGCCGAGCTGGTGGAAATCTTCCAGTGGCTGACAGAAGACGAATCGCGCCAGCTGCCGGCCGACAAGCTTGCCCACGCCGGGCAGGAAGTCGGCGACATCGTCCTCTACCTCCTGCTGCTGTGCGCCGAACTGGGCCTGGACATGGACCAGGTGGTGCGCGCCAAGCTGGCCGACAGCGAGAGGCGCTTCGCCAATGGCTGACCGGCATTTCGACGAACTGGCCGCGCGCTTCGCCGAGAAAATCTATGGCGGCGCCAAGGGCGCCATCCGCCTCGCCGTGCTGCAGGCGGACCTTGCCGAAGCCCTGCCCGACCGCCCGCTGCGCGTGCTCGACATAGGCGCGGGGCTGGGCCACATGTCGCTCTGGCTGGCAGAACGCGGCCACAACGTCACCCTCGCCGAACCGGCCGCGCCCATGCTCGAAAGCGCGCGCCAGCGCTTCGCCGAAGCCGGTCGCGCAGCCACCTTCATCGAAGCGCCCTGGCAGGACCTGCTCGGCCAGCTCGACGAGCCCTACGACCTGGTGATCTGCCACGCGGTGCTCGAATGGCTGGCCGAGCCGCACAGCATCCTCCCCGTGCTGCACCAGCTGACCCGCCAGGACGGCTGGCTGTCGCTGGCCTTCTACAACCGCGACGCGCTCATCTACCGCAACCTGCTCAAGGGCCACTTCCGCAAGCTGCGCAAGCAACGCTTCGCCGGCGAAGGCCAGAGCCTGACGCCGCAGCAGCCGCTCGACCCGCGCGAGCTGGAAGCGGCCATGGCCGAGCACTGGCGGATCGAGGCGCGCAGCGGCGTGCGGGTGTTCCACGACTACATGCCGCAGGAATTCCAGCAGAAGGCCGAAGCCCTCGACCTGGTCGAGATGGAACTGGCCTACCGCCGCCACCCGGCCTTCGCCGGCCTCGGCCGCTACCTGCACTGGCTGTGCCGCCCGCAGGAATAGGTGCAGAATCCCCGAATTCCCTTCGATCGCGCGCGCCCAGCCGGCGCGCGGGAGCCTTGCATGTCGTCGCGTTCGCTGTTGATACCCGCGTTGCTCGCCCTGGCCGCCTGCCAGTCGCCCAACCCTTACAAGTCGCAGTCGCTGCCGCCGCCCCCGGTGCCGGCTGCGGCGACGCATCCCGCGTTCGACCCCAGCGCCTACCCGGCGGCACCACCGGACTACGGGCGCTACCGCTCGTGGAACTGGACCGGCACGCCCGGCACCGGCGCCCCCGCCGGCCCGCTGGAAGAAGCGGTCAGCGAAGGGCTCGACCAGGTCGGCCTGCGCCCGGCACGCCCCGGCGCAGCGCCCGATCTGCGCGTCACCGCTCACCTCTCCAGCGAACAACGCACCCGCCAGGTGACCGACTACTACGGTGGCGGCTACTACGGCGGCTGGAACGATCCGTGGTACGGCGCCTCCATCCCGGTGGTGCGGACCTACGTGGTGCAGGTAAACGTGGTTCGCGTCGAACTGGCCGACGCCCGCGACCAGCAGACGGTCTGGGCCGGCTCCGCCGAGTACGAGCCCAGCGGCAACCAGAGCGAGCAGGCCAAGTCCCTGCGCGCGGCGGTGCGCCAGGCGCTCTCGGGTTATCCGCCGCACTGAGGCGAGCGACTGTCCGCTTTTCCTGCCGGCGCGCCTCGCGCCAGGGCCTGCGCAGACCCTCGGCGCGCTTGCCTTCGCCGGCACTCTGCGCTTGGATGAGAACTCTGTCTGGAGCGCTGCATCATGGTCCGCCGCCTGCTCTTGCTGGGCCTGCTTTTCAGCCTGGCCGCCTGTGAAACCGTCAAGCTCAACCGCGACTACGACACCAGCCGCGACTTCTCCCGCTACACCAGCTGGAGCTGGGCGCAGCCGTCGTTCGAGTACCGCCCGGACGATCCGCGGATCAAGAGCGACCTCACCCAGCAACGCATCCTCGAAGCGGTCGCCGACCAGCTCGACCAGCGCGGCCTGCGCCCGGCGCCTGCGGGCGGCCACGGCGACCTGCTGGTGCGCGCCTACCTGATCGTCGACGCCCACCAGGACCAGGTCACCACCTACACCGGCGGATTCTGGGGCGGTTACTGGGGTAACGGCTGGGGCGGGCCGATGGTCGCCGAGTCGCGCACCTACGACTACAAGACCGCCACCATCCAGGTCGACCTGCTCGACGGCAAGGACGGCAAGCTGGTCTGGCGCGGCAGTGGCGAGCAGACGATGAACAGCAGCGCGCAGACGCCGGCCGAGCGCTCCGCCACCATCAACGACGTGGTGCACAAGCTCATGTCGCAATACCCGCCGCACTGACCCAGGGAAGCCATATGCAGCACCGCCCCGCCCGCCTCGACGACTTGCCCGCCGTGATCGGTTTTGTGCAGGACCGCGACGAACTCTTCTACGCCTACCCGAAAGCACGCTGGCCGTTCGACGTAGAACAGTTGGCCGCCGCCTTCGCCGAACGCCGCGCCAGCACCGTGGTGCTGCTCGAAGAGCGCCCCGCGGCCTTCGCCAACTTCTACCAGTGCGAGCCGGGCCGCTACTGCGCGCTGGGTAACATGATGGTCGCGCCCTGGGCGCGCGGCCGCGGCGTGGCGCGCTACCTGATCGGTGTGATGGAAGAGCTTGCACGCGACGACTACGCTGCCCGGGTCATGAAGATTTCCTGCTTCAACGGCAACGCCGGCGGCCTGCTGCTCTACAGCGGCCTGGGCTATCGCCCGACCGCCATCGTCGAACGACAAGCCCCGGACGACCAGCGCGTGGCCCTGGTGCAAATGGAGAAGGTCCTTGAGCCAAGCTGACATCCAGCGCGTGCTGATAATCGTCCACAGCGGCCCGAGCACCCCGGCGCGCTGCGCGGCGCCCTTCTATACCGCAACGCTGCTGGCCTGCATGGACGCAGAGGTGACCCTCTTCCTCAGCGGCGAGGGTGTGCAACTGGCGCGCCAGGACGTGGTCGACAACCTCTACGCCGCGCCGGGCGGCGAGCCGGTCAGCCATTTCATCCAGCAGGCCAAGGAAGCCGGCGCACGCCTGCTGATGTGCCGCGCACCGGGCGTGCCGATCGACGAAAGCGCGCTGATCGCCGAGATCGACGAAATCGCCAGCGGCGGCGAACTGGCTCGGATGATCCTCGAGTACGACCGGGTGCTGACCCTGTGAGGCTGCACGGCCTGGAGTTTCCCGACGACCGCCTCTACGCGCCGGAGCACAACCTCTGGCTGCGCGAAGAAGCCGACGGCGCGGTGACCCTGGGCCTGACCGCCTACGGCTGCGCGCTCTACGGCGAGATCTTCGCCTTCACCCCCAAGCGCGACGGCTGGCACATCGAGGAAGAACGCAGTTTCGGCGTGGTGGAGTTCGCCAAGGCGGCCTCCTCGGCGCGCAGCCCGCTGGCCGGCACCCTGCTGGTCAGCAACGACGCGGTGGTGCGGCAACCCGGCCTGATCAATCGCGACTGCTACGGCGCAGGCTGGATGGTGCGCCTGCGCCCGGACGACTGGGCCGCCGCACGCGGTCGCTTCGTCAGTGGCCAGGCCGCGCTGGACGCCTTCGCCGAGCGCATGCGCCTCGACGCCTTCGACCCCGACGGCGAGCAGGTCCAGGCGCTACGCCGCGACTGAGCTTAATGCAGCGCTAATGTTCCGCTGCCAGTCTGCTGCAATCGCCAAACTCCCCACGAAGAAGGAGTTCCTCTGATGCTCAAGCCCGTCGCGTTCGCCCTCTCCCTCGCCGCCCTGTCCGCCCTCGGCGGCTGCGCTGCGCAATCGAGCTACAACCTCGGCTCCAGCTTCAACGGCATCGAGTCGCCGGTGAAGGAATCCTTCGGCATCGACAACCTCGAACGCCAGCCGAGCCATAGCTCGCAGTTCCAGGGCCAGAGCGATTTCTCCGCCCAGCAACAACAGATGCTGATGCAACCGTGACCCAGCACGCCGCCGCACGCGCGGGCTGCTAGGGTTAGAACACCCCCGGCCCAACCGATGCGGAGGCGCGATGCGCCACTGGATTTCCCTGCTGCTGAGCGGCCTGCTGTTCTTGCAGGCCGCTTCGCTGCGCGCGGACCAACCCGCGCAACCCGGCTTCGTCTATCTCGACCAGGTGCTCAAGGGCGCGCAGTACGACGCGCGCTACTACAGCGGCGACAACTTCGTCGGCACCCGCATCGACGGCTACGAAAGCGGCCGGATCATCCTCACCCAGCCCGCCGCCAAGGCCCTCGCCGAAGTGGAAAGCGACCTGTCGCTGAGCGGCCAGGAACTGAAGATCTTCGACGGCTACCGCCCGCAACGCGCGGTTGAACACTTCAAACGCTGGGCGGCCGACCTCAACGACACCCGCACCCAGGCCAGCTACTACCCGCAGATGAAGAAGACCGAGCTGTTCAAGGACGGCTACATCGCCCAGCACTCGGGGCACTCGCGCGGCAGCACGGTGGATTTGACGCTGATCGACAGCAAGACCGGCAAGGAGCTGGACATGGGCAGCCGCTTCGACTTCTTCGGCCCCATCTCCCACCACGGCAGCAGCCTGATAACCGTGCAACAGACCCGCAACCGCGAAACCCTGCGCAGCGCCATGCAACGCCACGGCTTCGAGCCCTACGCCAACGAGTGGTGGCACTACACGCTGAAGCAGGAACCGTATCCGCAGACGTACTTCGATTTTCCGCTGAAGTGAAAGGCTCTTCGTAGGAGCGAGCTTGCTCGCGAACCTGAGCAGGAGGGAGGGATTCGTTGCATGCAACGCCATCCTGCGATGCCGCTGCGAAGAGAGGTTCCGGCAGCCGCGCCATCAAGCACGGCTGCTGGAAAGGGGGTATCAGTCGTCGGCGCCGTCGTCGCCGCTACTGCTGTCGCTATCGCTGTCGTGCTTGCTCGACGAAGTGGCCGCGTTGCCCAGGCCCTTGTCATTGTGGGTGCCCGGCGTGGTGCCGGAGATGGCGGAGGCCTTGCCCAACCCGGTGGTGTCCTTGGAGTGAGCCACTGCGGAAGTGGTGCTGCCATGGCCCTGGCTGTCGTTCTTGGCCTGCCCGGAGTGCTTGCCGTTGATACCGTGGTCGCGGGTCGCCTTGCCTTTGGACGCATGGCCGTCGGTCGATTTGCTGGAGTCCCGGCCATAATGATTGCCGCTTTCGCCGCGGTCGCGGGTCGCCTTGCCCTCATGGTCGCTGCTCAGGCCAGCACCCTTGCCGTTGGACGAGTGGCCACCGCCGCTGTCGCCGTGGCTGCTACCGTGCCCGCCACCGTTACCACCGCCATTGCCGCCGCCGTGACCACCACCGCCCCCGTTACCGCCGCCACCACCGCCACCGCCGCCGCCATTGCCGCGGGCATAGGCAGAACCCATGGGGGACAGGTCACTGGGGAGCAGGACCGCCGAGCCGAGCATGAACGCGCACGTGGCTATGGCGGCGATGAAAGTCTTCTTTTGTTTGAACATGGGGCCTCCGAAAGGCACTTGCGGATATGCCCTAGTGACCGCCCCACAGCCCGCGCGGTTCGTGGACTCCCGATGAATTGCAGAGGCTCCGACCAGCAGTAGCGGCAACCCCGGGGCTATGCTCGGGACGATCGGAACAGCGCATGGAGAGCCACGAAGATGAAAGCCACCCGCACGGCAATAGCCCTGCTCACCAGCCTCACCCTGCTGACCGGCTCCGCCGCCGCGCTCGCCGGCAACGGCAATGGGAACGGCAATGGCAAAGGCAACCCGCACAAAGACCACGGCAAGCAGAACGAACAGGGTTATCAAGGCGGCGGCCCGAGCATCGACATCGGCGGCGTGCGCGTGATCCTCAACGACAACCGCGACTACTGGAGCCCCGCCAGCAACCTGCCGCCCGGCATCCAGAAGAACCTCGCCCGCGGCAAACCGCTCCCGCCCGGCATCGCCAAGAAACTCGACGGCCGCCTGGTCGGCCAGCTGCCGCACTACGACGGCTACGAATGGCAGCAGGTCGGCACCGACCTGGTCCTGGTGACCATTGCGACGGGGATCATCTACCAGGTGCTGCAGGGCGTGATGCACTGACGCCAGCTTCGCACCTGTCGGAATCCAACGACATCGCTGCTGCTTCGGCGTACTATCCGATGGCAAATTTTGCCATTCGGGAGTTCGCCGCCCATGAGCACCATGAACATTTCCCTGCCGGAGACCTTGAAGGTTTTTGTCGACGAACAGGTCAACCAACGGGGTTTCGGCACCAGCAGCGAGTACGTCCGCGAGTTGATCCGCAAGGACCAGGACCGCCAGCGCCTGCGCAACCTGTTGCTGGCCGGCGCCGAATCCGCGCCGACACAGCCTGCCGATGAGGGCTACTTCGAATCACTGCGCAAACGGGTAACGGATAACCGCCGGTGAAGGGCCGCCCCGTCATCCCCCGGGCCGTTGCCCGGCAAGACATCGAGTCGGCGGTCGAGCACTACCTGAACGAGGACGCCGAGAAAGCGGCGCTCGGCCTGATCGATGAACTGGAAAAAGTCTTCGGCCTACTCGCCAGGCACCCGGAGAGCGGCTCAAGCCGCTACGCCCACGAACTCGACCTGCCCGGCCTGCGCAGCTGGCCGCTGAAGCGCTACCCGTACCTGATCTTCTACGTCGTGCGCGCAGACCACATCGACGTCTGGCGGGTGCTCCACGCCATGCAGGACATCCCGGCCTGGATGACAGAAGGCGACTAAACCAAGCCCGTAGGATGGGTTGAGCCCAGGCGAAACCCATGCTGCCAACGAGATGGGTTTCGCTTCGCTCAACGCCATCCTACGTCTCTTCGTCGAGGCTCTTCTGATCAGCAGAAGGCAAGCCTTCCCCCGTCAGCAGCCACCAACGGTACTGGGGATAAAGCTCCGCAAGCCGCTCCAGCTCCTCTACCCCCATGCGGGCGCGTCCGCGCTTGATGCTCTGCCAGCGGACGTAATCCTTGCTGTTTACCTCGGCCAGGTCCTTCAGGCTGGTTTGCTCCAGCAGGTGGAGGGCTCTGGCTACCATGCTACGAGACATCGAAAACTCCCTTGGGTAAGCAAATCCGAGCATGCTCAGCCCAAGGACCTGGGCCTACTTTGAACCCTCTCCATTAGCAGCATCGAACTCGGGGCTCGTCTGCCCACTCTCCGGGATGGTCTGCCCACTGGCTATCCACAACGCATATTGAGGAAAGACGCTGACCAGCACGTCGATCTCCTCGGAACTGACCCGCACCGCCCCCTTGCTTACGTTCAGCCAGCGGCTGTGGTCCGTGTTGCTCATTTGGCTGAGCTTCTTGGGGCCGACCTTCTTGATTAAGAACCTGGCTCGATCTGCTGAGCTTTCCATCAGTGTTGAGCAATCCATTCAAGGTAACTATTGACGCGAGCAGAGAAGGCGTGAATAATCGCCAGAAGGTAATAATTACCTTGGCAGGCGCTCGCGCGCGTTCCACACAGAACGCTACATAGTGCAGCAATGGTCATACGCATAAAAGCAACGCGACTCTTCTAACCCACGGACGGAACCACCATGCCCTCATTCGACACAGCGAACGCTCTATCCCTTCTCGGCAAAAACGTGCAGGTAGAACTGCATTGGTCCGAAGACCCTCGCCCCCTCATCTACCGCGTCCGCATCGTCGGCGTAGCACTCACGCTGGAGGACGAGCAACCGTACTTCCTGACCCGCGATCCCGCCGAGCCGCAGCGATTCCCCGACGAGTTGTTCTGGAATGACATCCAATCGCTCAGCGTCTTGGAGGATGCGGCCGGTAACGGATAGGAGTGAACGGAAGAGAAGTGGCGGAAGGCAGTGAGAGTCGAACTCACCCAGGAACGGCTGCCGTCCCCCACCGGGTTTGAAGCCCGGCCACGCCACCGGGCGTGATTGCCTTCCATATTGACCTGCAGGGCTTTTTCGCCAGCTTTCAGCACCGCCCCTGGCGGAATGTCGAAGAGTGTCGACTGTTCGAACGTCAGTTGCAGCGACGGGATGTTGCCACCGTCCGCCATCACGAGACTAGCGAAGCTATGTCGCAGCAAGCGAGAGGCCGGACACGCAGACAAGCCTAGGCGCTTATTCACGAGTCACCGGGCCGCAGTCGGCGGATAGACGCCGGCGAGACGCGCAATCAGGACACCGACGTAAAAGACCCCTGAGAACTCTTCGATCATTACCAGTGAACGGGCGTGGTTGGTCAATGGCAGAACATCGCCAAAACCGGTGGTGGTAAGCGTCGTGAAGCTGAAGTAGATCAGTTTGAAAAAGGTGCCGGGCTGTGCGAAGTCAAGGCGACCGGGGCCGTATGAGCCTGCGCTGGATATCTCGATCAGCGCATAGAGGAAAGCCCAGGCGAAGGCCAGCAGGATGTAGCCGGCAAGAGCACCATGCAGCTTGTCGGCAGTGATGGGCCCTCGCTCGAGGACATAGCGAAGGACCCCGCTGATCGAGACGAGAAGCGACAACGTGAAGATGCTCCCGGCAAGCTCCAGCATCGCGACGCTCTCCACCCACAATGCCACCCATTGAACGCCCACCCCAAGCAATGCCAGGCCCAGCTTGAGGATGAACCCCGGGCGGGACTGTCGGGTGGCGAAGGCGCCCACCAGCAGCACGCTTGAAAACAGGATGCCGAGCAGCGTACGCGCATGTATCCCCTCTTCAAGGAAAGGAAACAGAAGGATCAGGCCAAGCAGGAGCAGCAACAGATAGGTGCAGGGCCCATGACCTATGACCAGATGGGCCAAGTCATCGTCGGAATCGGTTCTAGTGTGCGGATCTGGCATTGCCGTCTTCCTGATGTCCGAAGGACGCCGACCGGGTTTCAACAGCGTCGGCCCTTGGAAACTCTAGTCGCGAACCCACGCAGGTGGATTCAACCAGGGTGAGCTTTCGCCCACGACAGCCATCGTGTCGAAAGTGGCAGGCTTTCTGCCGCTCGTACCCTCCTCTTCCGGTGGCAATCAGGCCAGTGCCTGTAACGCCAACGCCGAATCCTCGCGAATACCCCCGCGAACCCGCCGCTCGTTGCCGAAGCGGCGGGTGAAGCCTATGCGGTCGAAGTACTCCAGCAATTGGATGCTGCGTTTGCGGCCGATGGCGATGCGGTCGCGGAACGCCGCCGCGCGGATCAGGCCTTGTTCGTCTCTTAGTTGCAGGGCGATTTGCGCCAGTCGGTGGATCGTCTCGTCGGGGTAGAACAGGTCTTTCACCACCTGGTGGAGTTGGCCCAATCTCGCGAGTTTGCGCAGGAGCAGGCGCATGGCGGCTTCGTCGACTTGCAGTTCGCGGGCGAGGTCGCGGGTCCAGGGTGGGTCGAAGACGCCGGCGAGCAGCAGGGGCCAGATTCGCTCGCGCAGGGCTTCGTCTGCTTCGCCCAGTTGCACGCGGTGGTCCGGCAGGTGCAGCCAGGGGCCGCTGGTTTCCACGGTCCTGCTGGCGAGGGCCTGTTCCAGCAACGCGATGAAGATCGGGCGCTCCAGTTGCGGCATGGCGTAGCGGCGCAGGCGGTCGCGGTCGGGGCCGAGTTCGTCGGGTTGTTCTGCGTGGAAGCGGGCCAGGCCCTGGCGCAGGGACTCGTCCAGGTCGGCCCAGCGCTTTGCGGTGAACAGGCGCGGGCCGCCACGCGTGGCGATTTCCAGCATCGCTTCGTCGAGCTGCCAGCTAGCGCGCGGGCGGTTGAACTGGCGCGCCAGCAGCACCGGATCGAGGCCGTTGTCAGCGTGTTGCAGCAGCACCGGCAGGGCCTGTTCCAGGCTGTCGCCGCGCAGGGCTTGCAGCTGTGCGAGGCGTGCTTCGGAACGACGGTTGCGAGCCGGGGCGAAGGGATCGAGGACCCGACCGCCACCAATAGTCCGCTGGGCGGATTGGTCGCGCAGCACCAAGCGGTCGCCGTGTACGGCTTGCACGGGGGCGTTCAGCACGAGCTGGGCGAAAGCACGCTCGCCGGGGGCCAGGCGTTCGTCCTCGAGCAGCGCCACGCGGCCGGTGACGTCCTGCGCGCCGAGGTGGATGTGCAGCGGCGTCCAGTGTGCGAGGGCGCGGGTTTCGCTGGGCAGCAGCTGCAGGTCGATGTCTATGCGCGTGGTTGGCGCGTGCAGCTCAGGTGCGAGCAGCCAGTCGCCGCGCTTCACCTGCTCCGCCGTGAGGCGATCTCCGACGATGTTCAGTGCCACGCGCTGGCCGGCGTGGGCCTGTTCGGCGGCGCGGTTCTGCGCATGCAGGCCGCGTACGCGCACCTTGCGGCCGGCGCTGCCGAGCAGCAGTTCGTCGCCCACCTGCACGCTGCCGGAGAAGGCCGTTCCGGTGACCACCAGCCCGGCGCCGCTGACGCTGAAGGCGCGGTCCACGGCGAGGCGGAAGCCGCCCTGTGTCGAACGTGCATGGACTTCTCGCGCAGCTTCGGCGAGTGCTCCACGCAATGCGTCCACACCCTCCCCCGTCAGGCTGGCGACGGGATAGATGGGCGCTTTCGCATAAGGTCCGGACGCCAGCAGCGTCTCGATCTCGGCGCGGGCCTCAGCGACGCGTTGGGGGCTGGCGCGGTCAATCTTGGTCAGCGCCACCAGCGCGCGGGGAATGCCGAGCAACTGGACGATGGCGAGGTGCTCCGGCGCCTCCCGCCAGCAGCACCAGGTCGATGCCGCTGGCGCCGGCCAGCATGTTGTGGACGAAGCGCTCGTGGCCGGGCACGTCGATGAAGCCAGTGAGTTCGCCGTCGCCAAGGTCGGCGTAGACGTAGCCGAGGTCGATGGTGATACCGCGTTCGCGCTCGGCCGGGCGGCGGTCGCCTTCCGCGCCGGTGAGGGCGCGCAGCAGGGCGGTCTTGCCGTGGTCGATGTGGCCGGCGGTTCCAACGATCACGCGACGCCCTCGGCGAGGTGCGGCAGCTGCGCGAGGAACGCCGGCTCGTCGTCGAGCTGGCGGAGATCGAGCCATAGGGCGTCATCGTCGATGCGGCCGAGCACCGGGATCGGCAGGCTGCGAAGGCGCTCTTCCAGCTCACGCAGGACGCGACCGCGAAGGCGCTTGTTGCTTTGTGGTCGCAGGCACAGCGCAGCGCTGGGCAATCGAGCTACCGGCTGGGCGCCGCTGCCGATCATGCCGAGGGCCGCTTCGGCGCTGACGGTCCAGCCTTCGCCTAAATGCGCGGCGAGCAGAGGCGCGAGGCGCTCGGCCTGGGACTGGATATCGGTCTGCGGGCGGCTCAGCAGGCGCAGCGTGGTCAGGCGTTCGGCGAGGCGATCTGGGTCGCGGTAGAGGTTGAGCACCGCTTCCAGCGCCGCGAGGGTCAGCTTGTCGACGCGCAGGGCGCGCTTGAGCGGGTTCTTCTTGATCCGCCCGATCAGCTCCTTGCTGCCGAGGATCAGCCCGGCCTGCGGTCCGCCGAGCAGCTTGTCGCCGCTGAAGGTAACGATGTCGGCGCCGTCTTTCAGCGCCTCCTGCACCGTTGGCTCCTTGGGCAGGCCCCAGCGCGTGAGGTCGACCAGCGTGCCGCTGCCGAGGTCTTCCAGCAGCGGCAGGCCGTGGGCGTGGGCGATGTCGGCGAGGTCGCGGGTGGCGACGCTGGCGGTGAAGCCCTGCACGCTGTAGTTGCTGGTGTGCACGCGCATCAGCAGGCCCGAGCGCGGGCCGATGGCAGCTTCGTAGTCCTTCGCATGGGTGCGGTTGGTGGTGCCGACCTCGACCAGCTTCACGCCGGCGCGAGCCATGATGTCGGGGATGCGGAAGGCGCCGCCGATCTCGATCAGCTCGCCGCGCGAGATGATGCCTTCCTTGCGCGCGCCCAGGCTGTTGAGCGCCAGCAGCACGGCGGCGGCGTTGTTGTTGACCACTGTGACCGCCTCGGCGCCGGTCAGCTCGCGGATCAGCCCGGTGATGAGGTCGTCGCGGTCGCCGCGCTTGCCGGTGGCCAGGTCGAATTCGAGGTTGAGCGGATAGCGCGCGGCCGTGGTGATCGCCTCGATGGCTTCTTCCGGCAGCAGCGCGCGGCCGAGGTTGGTGTGCAGCACGGTGCCGGTCAGGTTGAAGACCCGGCGCACGCGGCTGGCGTGGTGCGCGGCGAGGCGTTCTCCGGCGCGGCCGGCGAGCACGGCTTCGCTGAGCTCCACGGCGGCGAGCTGGCCGTGGCGGGCCGGTTCGCGCAGTTCGTCGAGCAGGTCGCGCAGGGTGGCGAGCAAAGCTTCACGACCGTAGCGCTGCTGCAGCGGCGCGCAGGCCGGGCTGCGCAGCAGGCGGTCGATGGAGGGCAGGCGGGCGGAGGTCATCGGCGGTCCTTTGCAGGGTTCGGAAGACGGGTGCCACGGGCGCACCAGCGCGCCGGTTGAACGCGCGGTTCGAGGGTCCGGATGGAGTTTAGGTCAGTCCGATTCGCCCGGCGCCAGCAGCAGGTTCGGCGCGCGGCGCAGGTAGCCTTCCTCGGCCAGGCGAATGTCCAGGGCCAGGCTGGCGAGGTCGTCGGCCTGCGGTTCGGCGGCTTCGTCGCGCTCCATGTAGAACTGTTTCAGATAGCCCTGGCAGCCGGGGCAGACTTCGGCGCGGATGGGCGCGCGGGCGGCCTCGTGGGCGTCGCTGTGCAGCGACAGGTAGGTCAGCCCCTTGCTCTCGCGGCAGTGGCTGCATTTGACCCGCACGTAGTGCCATTCGCAGGAGCACAGCGAGCAGGCGAGGTAACGCAGGGTGCTGTATTTGCCGCGATGGTGGATGACGCCGGCCACCGGCGGTGAGCCGCAGGCCGGGCACAACGTCTGCTCCTCGCTCTCCTGCAGCAGGCCCTCGGGCAGACGCAGCAGCCAGTGACTGAAGGCGACCTGCAGGGTCGCGCCGAGGAAGGGCACCAGCGCCGCCGGCAGTAGCTCGTACTGGCCGTTGAGCAGCCCCAGCGCCCAGGCCTTGCGCTGGCCGGCATCGGCTGTGCGCAACCGCTGCAGAGCATCGGCTATGGGGCTTGGGGCGACTTCGAAGGCATCGAGCAACGGTTCGAGCAGCGCCAGCCAGGCGCCTTCGCGCACCAGCGTCTCGAAGGCCAGCGGCGGCATGCCGTGCTCGATGCTGCGACGCAGGGCGGCTTCGTCGGGCATGGGCAGCGCGGGCTGGGTGTCGAGAAGGCGTTGCTGGGTATCGCAGAGTTCGGCCACAAGGTTGAGGTAGCCGCCCAACGGGTTGCCTTCGGCGAGCTGGCGCAAGCGTGCGGCGCGACGGGTGAAGAGGTCGTGCGACGGCAGCTTGAGGAAGGGCGGGATGTTGGCGGCGGCTTCGATCTGGCCGGGTTCGAGGATTTGGCCTGGCACGCAGGACTCCTTGTGTCGAGGATTCGATTCGGAGCATGGCCCCGGCGAAGAATGGCTTTTCGTAGGAGCGAGCTTGCTCGCGAAGGACCCCGCCGCGGGGTTGGTTCGCGAGCAAGCTCGCTCCTACAGGTTCAGCTCCGCTTTCAGTGCCCCTTCCCCTTGTCCACGCTCTTCAGCCAGGCGCCGTGGTGCTTGCGCGCCCAGGCGCGGCTGACCCAGCCGTAGAGCATGGCGCCCATGGAGCCCTTGACCCAGATGCCGGCGTAGATGTGCACGAGGATGCTGCAGATCAGCACGAAGGCGGCGAAGGCGTGCAGCAGCACCGAGAGGCGGATCACGCCGATGCCGAACCAGGCGCTGAAGTATTGCCGCCAGATCACGATGCCGGTCACCAGCAGCGCCAGCATGCACAGCAGCAGGGTCCAGAACAGCAGCTTCTGGCCAGCGTTGTAGCGCCCGACTTCGGGCAGCTTCTCCTCGCGGTTGGCGACCACGTCGCGCCATTGCTTCAGCCACTGCACGTCGCTTTTCTCGAGCAGGTTGTGGCTGGCGAAGCGGATGACCAGACCGAGGAAGAACACGAACATCGCCAACCCCAGGAAGGGGTGCAGGATCCGCGTCCAGGGGCCGCCGCCGAACAGGTAGCTGAGCCAGAACAGCGCCGGGTGGAACAGCGCCAGCCCCGACAGCCCGGCGAGGATGAAGAACAGCGCCACCATCCAGTGGTTGCTGCGTTCGTTGGCGGTATAGCGTTGGATGTCTCTTTTCATCTCGCTCTCCCGGCGTCATTTCCGCTCGCGCGGGTCATAGCCGTGGACCGACGGGTCGACCTTGTGCACCGGCGATTCCGGGCCCGGTCCGGGCTCTTCGTCCTCTTCGGTGCGGTTCGGCCCGGTGCGCGTGTAGTGGAAGAACCCGGCCAGCACCACCGCGCCCATGGCCAGCAGGCCGAACGGTTTGGTGAGGCCCTTCCACAGGCTGACCAGCGGGCTGATGGCCGGCGCATCGGGCAGGCCGGCGTACAGCGAGGGCTTGTCGTTGTGGTGCAGCACGTACATTACGTGGGTGCCGCCGACGCCTTCGGGGTCATACAGCCCGGCGTGCTCGAAACCGCGCGACTTGAGGTCCTCGATGCGCTCGGCGGCGTGTTCCTTCATCGCCTCCTTGGTGCCGAAGACGATGGCGCCGGTCGGGCAGGTCTTCACGCAGGCGGGCTCCATCCCGGCGCTGACGCGGTCGGAGCACAGGGTGCACTTGTAGGCCTTGTGGTCCTTCTGCGAGATGCGCGGGATGTTGAACGGGCAGCCGGTGATGCAGTAGCCGCAGCCGATGCAGTGGTCCTGGTTGAAGTCGACGATGCCGTTGGCGTACTTCACGATCGCCCCCGGGCTCGGGCAGGCCTTCAGGCAACCCGGCTCGTCGCAGTGCATGCAGCCGTCCTTGCGGATCAGCCATTCGAGGTTGCCGGCGGCGTTCTCGTGTTCGGTGAATCGCATCACCGTCCAGGATTCGGCCGTCAGGTCGATGGGGTTGTCGTACACGCCATGGTTGTGGCCGACCTCGTCGCGCAGCTCATTCCATTCCGAGCACGCCACCTGGCAGGCCTTGCAACCGATGCACTTGGAGACGTCGATGAGCTTGGCCACTTCCTCCTGCTGCCGCACCGAAGGCATCGGCGTGGTGGTGGCCGAACGGGCATGGATATCCTGGCTGCTCATGCCTCACCTCCCGCGATTTTCTCGACGTTGACCAGGAACGACTTGAACTCCGGCGTCTGCGTATTCCCGTCGCCGACGAAGGGCGTCAGCGTGTTGGTCAGGTAGCCGTTGCGCGCGACGCCGGAGAAGCCCCAGTGCAGCGGGATGCCGACGTGGTGCACGGTCTGGCCGTTCACCTGCAGCGGGCGGATGCGCTTGGTCACCACCGCCACCGCCTTGATGTAGCCGCGGTTGGAGGAGACCTTCACGCGGTCGCCGGCAACGATGCCCAGTTCCTTGGCCAGCACCTCGCCGATCTCGACGAACTGTTCCGGCTGGGTGATCGCGTTGAGGCGGCAATGCTTGGTCCAGAAGTGGAAGTGCTCGGTGAGCCGGTAGGTGGTGGCCGCGTAGGGGAACTCCTTGGCCGTGCCGAACAGTTCCATGTCGTTCTTGAACACCCGCGCCGCCGGGTTGCTGGTGGCCTTGGGGTTGTCCTTGTGCAGCGGGTTGATGCCGATGGGCGTCTCGAACGGCTCGTAGTGCTCGGGGAACGGGCCCTCGGCCATCTTGTCGACGGCGAAGAAACGCGCCACGCCCTCGGGGTTCATGATGAACGGGTTCATCCCCGCTTCCGGCGGCACGTCGGGCTTGTAGTCGGGCACGTCGGTGCCGCCCCAGGCCTTGCCGTTCCACCACACCAGGCGTTTCTTCTCCGGGTCCCACGGCTTGCCGCTGACATCGGCCGAAGCGCGGTTGTAGAGGATCCGCCGGTTGGCCGGCCAGGCCCAGGCCCAGCCAAGGGTCTGGCCCATGGCGTAGGGGTCGCTGTTGTCGCGACGGGCCATCTGGTTGCCGAGCTGGGTCCAGGAGCCGGAGAAGATCCAGCAACCGCTGGCGGTGCTGCCGTCGTCGCGCAGCAGGGCGAAGCCCGGCAACTGCTCGCCAGCCTTGGCCAGCAGCAGGTTGGTCTTCGGATCGACCAGGTCGGCCAGCGCCTTGCCGTTGTACTCCATGGCCAGCTCCTCGGGGCTGGGCTCGTCGGGCACCTTGTAGCTCCAGTCCAGGCCGAGGATCGGGTCGGGGAACTTGCCGCCGTCCTTCGCGTACATCGCCCGCAGGCGGTGGTACAGCCCGGACATGATGGCGATGTCGGTGCGCGCCTCGCCCGGCGGCTGCGCGCCCTTCCAGTGCCACTGCAGCCAGCGCCCGGAGTTGACGATGGAGCCGTCTTCCTCGGCGAAGCAGGTCACCGGCAGGCGGAACACCGTGGTCTGGATGGCCTTGGTGTCGACGTTGTTGAAGTCGCCGGCGTTGCGCCAGAACTCCGAGGTCTCGGTGGCCAGCGGGTCCATCACCACCAGCCACTTGAGCTTGGCCAGCGCGCCGCCAACCTTGGCCTTGTTGGGGAAGGAGGCGATGGGGTTGAAGCCCTGGCAGAAGTAGCCGTTGACCTTGCCCTGGTACATCAGGTCGAAGTAGCGCAGTACGTCATAGCCGGGCACGTCGAGCTTGGGCAGCCAGTCGTAGCACCAATTGTTCTCCGCCGTGGCCGCCTTGCCGAACCAGGCCTTCATCAGGCTGACGTGGAACTTGCCGTAGTTCTGCCAGTACGACAGCTGCCCCGGGCGCAGCGGCTTGCTGGCGCGCTTGGCGATGTAGGCGGGGTAGTCCTGCTCGGCGTCCATGGCCAGGGTCAGGTAGCCGGGCAGCGAGTTGGACAGCAACCCGAGGTCGGTCAGGCCCTGGATGTTGGAGTGGCCGCGCAGGGCGTTCATGCCGCCGCCGGGCATGCCGATGTTGCCCAGCAGCAGCTGCACCATGGCGCCGGTGCGGATCATCTGCGCGCCCACCGAGTGCTGGGTCCAGCCCAGGGCGTACATGATGGTCATGACCTTGCCGGGCGCCGAGGTCTCGGCGATCTCGGCCCATACCTTGAGCATCATGTCCTTGGGCGTGCCGCAGATGTTGCTCACCACGTCCGGCGTGTAGCGGCTGTAGTGCTGCTTCATCAGGTTGAACACGCAGCGCGGGTGCTGCAGCGTCGGGTCGACCTTGGCGAAGCCGTCCTCGCCCAGTTCGTAGCCCCAGGAGGACTTGTCCGGGTAGGTGCGTTTCTCGGCGTCGTAGCCATTGAACAGGCCGTCCTCGAAGCCAAAGCCTTCCTTCACGATGAAGGCCGCGTCGGTGTAGTGCTCGACGTATTCCTTCTGGTACTTGCCGTTCTCGATCAGATAGCTGATCAGCCCGCCGAGGAAGGCGATGTCGGTCCCGGTGCGGATCGGCGCGTAGTAGTCGGCCACGGAAGCCGAACGGGTGAAGCGCGGGTCCACCACCAGCAAACGCGCCTTGTTGTGCGCTTTCGCCTCGGTGACCCACTTGAAGCCGCACGGGTGCGCTTCGGCGGCGTTGCCGCCCATGATCAGGACCAGATCGGCATTCTTGATGTCGGTCCAGTGGTTGGTCATGGCTCCACGGCCAAACGTCGGGGCAAGACTTGCCACCGTCGGGCCGTGTCAGACACGCGCTTGGTTATCGAATCCCAGGATGCCGAGGGAGCGCACCACCTTGTGGGTGATGTAGCCCGCTTCGTTGGAGGACGCCGAGGCAGCGAGGAAACCGGTGGTCAGCCAGCGGTTCACCGTCTGCCCCTGGGCGTTCTTCTCGATGAAGTTGGCGTCGCGGTCTTCCTTCATCAGCTTGGCGATGCGGTCGAGCGCGTCATCCCACTCGATGCGCTTCCACTCGCTGGAACCGGCCTCGCGGATCTCGGGGTACTTGAGGCGGTTCGGGCTGTGCACGAAGTCCAGCAGGCCGGCGCCTTTCGGGCAGAGCGTGCCGCGGTTCACCGGGTGGTCCGGGTCGCCTTCGATGTGGATGACGTTCTGCGCGACGTTCTTCGCGCCGTCGCCCTGGCTGTACATGAGGATGCCGCAACCCACCGAGCAATACGGGCAGGTGTTGCGGGTCTCGGTCGTGCGTTCCAGCTTGAAGTGGCGGATCTGCTCGGCGAAGGCTTCCGGTGGCGCCATGCCGAGAGCCGCCAGGCTCGATCCTCCAAGGCCGACGGCGCAGACCTTGAAGAATTGCCGACGGTTCATGTCCATCGTGCGTCTCCTGATCAGGCAAAGGACGACCGGGACGTGGCCGGACGTCTCTGTATGAAAGATAGCCAACTTGCCATCACGTGCCAGGCACATCCCGTTCATCGGACGGAATGTGCCCTGAATGCAGGAGAAGATTCCCTGACCTCGGTCAGTTCACGGGAAATCAGCGGAAGGTCGGCAGCACACTCAGGTTGGCGGTGTCCGGGAAGAAGCAGGCGGGGTCGCCATCGTCGCCCAGGCAGGTGGGCGAGAGGTCCTGGGTGATTGTCTCGTGCAGGCCGAGCAGCAACAGCCCGATGACTAGAGCCAGAAGATAGTGGCGGTAATGGTGCAGATGCTTTCTTCGCCTGATGTTCATGACTCCCTCCAGCGGAAAGCGCGTCAACGAACCGGGACGGCGAAAGCAGCCGCCCCTTGTTTTTTAGTGTGTGCCCGCCACACCCGCTGTCAAGCACCGCGCGGCTTGGCCCAAATGCCCGCAGGGCGCGTCAGCCGGGCCGTTCACCGGCTTCCTGCGAATGCCTATGGTGCAGCCATCGCCCTACCGATGAAGCGACCATGCGCAGCCCAGACACCACCCCCTACCCCCACCTGCTGGCCCCGCTCGACCTGGGGCCGATCCGCCTGCGCAACCGGGTGGTCATGGGCTCCATGCACACCGGCCTGGAAGACCGCCTGTGGGACTTCGGCAAGCTCGCCGCCTACTACCGCGAACGCGCGCGCGGCGGCGTCGGCCTGATCATCACCGGCGGCTTCGCACCCAACCGCGAGGGCTGGCTGCTGCCGCTGGGCAGCGACCTGACCAGCGCCCTGCAGGTGCCGGCGCACCGCCGCCTGACCCAGGCGGTGCAGCGCGAGGGCGGGCGCATCCTGCTGCAGATCCTCCACGCCGGGCGCTACGGCTATCACCCGCTGGTGGTCTCGGCCTCGCCGCTGAAATCGCCGATCAGCTGGTTCGCCCCGCGCGAGCTGTCCGAGCGCGGCATCGCCCGCACCATCGCCGCCTTCAGCCGCTGCGCGCGCCTGGCCAAGGCCGCCGGCTACGACGGCGTGGAGATCATGGGCAGCGAGGGCTACCTGCTGAACCAGTTCCTCTGCCCACGCACCAACCAGCGACGCGACCGCTGGGGCGGCAACCTGGAAAACCGCATGCGCCTGCCGCTGGAGATCGTCCACCGCGTACGGCGCACGGTGGGAGAGCCGTTCGTCATCAGCTACCGCCTGTCGCTGCTCGACCTGGTGGAAGGCGGCAACACCTGGGACGAGGTACGCCAGGTGGCGCTGGCCCTGCAGGACGCCGGCATCGACCTGCTCGACAGCGGCATCGGCTGGCACGAGTCGAGGGTGCCGACCATCGTCACCTCGGTGCCACGGGCGGCCTTCGCCGAAGTCTGCGCGCGCCTGCGCCGCGAGCTGCGCATTCCGCTGATCGCCAGCAACCGCATCAACACGCCGGAAGTCGCCGAACGCCTGCTCGCCGAGGGCCAGGCCGACCTGGTGTCCATGGCCCGCCCGCTGCTGGCCGACCCGCAGTTCGTGCAGAAGGCCGCGGCCGGCCAGCCCGAGCGCATCAACACCTGCATCGCCTGCAACCAGGCCTGCCTCGACCACGCCTTCGCCAACCGCCGCGCCAGCTGCCTGGTCAACCCGCGCGCCGCCTACGAAACCGAACTGCGCTACCGCAAGACCCGCCAGCCCAAGCGCATCGCCGTGATAGGTGCGGGCCCGGCCGGGCTTTCGGCTGCCTGCGTGGCAGCGGAGCGCGGCCACCGGGTCAGCCTGTTCGAGGCCAGCGACGAGATCGGCGGGCAGTTCAACCTGGCCAAGCGCGTCCCCGGCAAGGAGGAATTCCATGAAACGCTGCGCTACTTCGCCGTGCGCCTTGCCGAGCTGGGCGTCGACCTGCAGCTGAACCGGCGCATCGAACGCGGCGAGCTGCTGGGGCAGTTCGACGAGGTGATAGTCGCCACCGGCATCCGCCCGCGCCGCCTGCAATTGCCGGGCATCGAGCATCCCAAGGTGCTCAGCTATCTCGACGTGCTGCGCGGTGCTCCGGTGGGCGAGAAGGTGGCGCTGATCGGCGCCGGCGGCATCGGCTTCGACGTCGCCAGCTTCCTGCTCGCCGAGCGCGACGGCGCGCAAGCGCTGGGCGACTGGCTTGGCGAATGGGGCATCGACCTCGACAACGCCACGCCCGGCGGCCTGCGCGAAGCCCGACCGGTCACTCCCCGACGCCAGCTCTGGCTGCTGCAGCGCAAGAACGGCACGCCCGGCGCCAGCCTGGGCAAGACCAGCGGCTGGGTGCACCGCGCGCACCTGAAACGTCACCAGGTCCGCATGCACGGCGGCGTGGAATACCTGCGCATCGACGACGCCGGCCTGCACATCCGCCTGGACAGCCATGAACTGTGCCTGGCGGTGGACAACGTGGTGATCTGCGTCGGCCAGGAGCCGCTGCTGGAGCTGCAACCGACGCAGGCGGCGGAGAACCTGCGCCACCACGTGATCGGCGGCGCCCGCCTGGCCCGCGAGCTGGATGCCAAGCGCGCGATCCGCGAGGGCGCGGAGCTCGCTGCACGCCTGTGAATCCGCATTTCCCGTAGGAGCGAGCTTGCTCGCGAAAGCTCTTGCGCCAGGGCTGTTCGCAAGCAAGCGCGCTCCTGCGAAAAGCAGCATCGTCCCAGCCATTTCCTACTCGCATCTCGGCCGCATCACTGTAATCTGTTAGATTACAGTCCAGCGATGATCAAGAGCATCCGCCACAAGGGCCTGCGAGCCCTCTACCAACATGGGGATCATCGCGGCGTGCGAGCCGATCACGTGCCCAGGTTGCAACGTATCCTCGCCGCCCTGGACACCGCCCGAAACCCGAAGGAGATGGACCTGCCCGGCTACCGCCTGCATGCGCTGAAAGGTTCGCTGCAGGGATTTTGGGCGGTCAGTGTCTCGGGCAACTGGCGGGTGATCTTCCGCTTCGAAGGCATCGACGCCGAGCTGCTGGACTACCTCGACTACCACTGACCGGAGAGCCGCACCATGGCCATGCATAACCCGCCCCATCCAGGCGACATCCTGCGCGAGGACGTGCTGCCGGAGCTGCGCCTGTCGGTGACCGCCCTGGCCAATCACCTGGGCTTCAGCCGCCCCCACTTGTCCAAGGTGCTCAATGGCCGCGCGCCCGTCAGCGCCGACCTGGCCTGGCGCCTCGAACAGGCCGGGCTGTCCAGTGCCCGCCATTGGCTGGCCATGCAGGCGGCCTACGACCTCTGGCAGGTCAGCCAGCAACCGCACCCGCCGATCCCACGGCTGCAGGCGGTGGCGTAGGGACTGCAGAAGGCCCTCGGTTCGAATCCGCGGTCGGCGGATGCCTCGGTCGAACGGCGTACAACCGCGCACGGGCTCGACTTCGGCGTTGCCGGCAAGCCCGGTTCGACGGCAAGCGGTTGTAAGCCGCACCCCAGTGTCGGCCTGCACGCTCCGACTTGGTGCATACTTGCCGGCTGCTTTTTCCCGCTTCGCTTGCCAAGGAGTTCCCCATGCCCACGCCCCCCTGGTGGCTGTTCGTCCTGCCGCTGATCGCCGGCGCCTGCCTGCCGTTGCAGGCGGGCATCAACGGTCAGTTGGCCAAGCAAGTGTCCAGCGTGCTGGCCGCCGCACTGATTTCCTTCTGCGTCGGCATGCTCGGCCTGCTCGCGCTGACCCTGGCCAACCGCGAGATGCCGACCCTGCAAGCCCTGCGCGGGCTGCAATGGTGGCAGTGGTGCGGCGGCTTCCTCGGTATGTTCTTCATCTTCATCGCGGCCTTCGCTGCACCGCGCGTCGGCGCACTGATGTTCATGGTGCTGGTGCTGGCCGGCCAGCTGGGCATGGCCATGGCGCTGGACCACTTCGGCTGGGCCGGCTTCAAGGAGAACCCGGTCAGCGCCATGAAGCTGGTCGGCCTGGCCGCCATCGCCTTCGGCATCTGGATGATCCGCAAGGGCTGAGCCTTTCAGCCGCCCAGCGCTTCCGGCTCCCAATAGGGCACGCCAGCGAAGCGCTCGGCGAAGAAGTCGCTGAAGGCGCGCACCTTGGGTGCGAGGAAGCGCCCGCTCGGATAGAGCATCCAGATGTGCATCGGCGGCAGTTGCCACTCCGGCAGCACCTGCACCAGTTCCCCCCGGCGCAAGGCTGGTCCGGCGATGAAGGTCGCCGTCAGGGTGATACCCAGGCCGGCCAGCGCAGCCTCCACTAAAGCGCCGCCGTAGTTGGCGCGGATACGGCCGTGCACCGGTACTTCGCAGCGCTCGTCGCCGCGCAGCAGGTGCCAGACATCCCCCTCGCGGAACAGCGAGAAATGCAGGCAACTGTGCTGCGTCAGCTCGTTGGGGTGCTGCGGCATTCCGGCCCGCTCCAAGTATTCCGGACTGGCCACCAGCACCCGCCGGTTCTCCGCCAGGCGCCGCGCCACCAGGCTGGAATCGACCAGTTGGCCGATGCGCATGGCGCAGTCGAAGCCGTCGGCCACCAGGTCGTGCTGGCGGTCGCTCAGGTCCAGGTCGAGGTCCAGTTGCGGATGCCGCGCCAACAGTTCCGGCAGCGCCGGCACCACGTGCAGGCGGCCGAAATGCATCGGCAAGCTGACCCGCAGGCGGCCGCGCACGTTGCCGGCCAGATCCGCCAGGGCCTGGTCGGCATCCTCGAGATCCTCCAGCCAGCGACGGCCACGCTCCAGATAGAGCGCGCCGGCCTCGGTCAGGCTGCCCCGCCGTGTGGTGCGCTGAAGCAGGCGCACACCGACGCGCTGCTCCAGCGCCTGCAGCTTGCGCGACAGCGCCGAGGCGGTCATGCCGAGGTCCTCGGCGGCCTGGATGAAGCTGCCGCGCCGGGCTACGGCAACGAAGGCGAGGATTTCGCTGTAGCGGTCATGGCTTCGCATTGATGTCCTAAACGCAGCAATCAAATGATTAGCGCGTAATTTATCCCGATTCCGTGCACTTCCATACTGGCCGCTCCCACGATCCAGGAGCCAGCCATGCGCGCCTTCCAGCTCACCGGCGACGACCTCGCCAGCCTGCAACCCGTCGAACTCGCGATGCCCGAACCGGGCCCCGGCCAGGTGCTCGTGCACCTGGGCGCCAGCAGCCTGAACTACCGCGACCTGGCCATCGCCCGCCGCCAGTACCTGCCGCAACTGCCGCGCCCGTTGGTACCGCTGTCCGATGCCGCCGGCGAAGTGGTGGCGCTCGGCGCGGGCGTTGACCAGTGGCGTGTCGGCGACCGCGTCACCAGCCACTACACCCCCGCCTGGCAGTCCGGGCGCTTCCTCGCCCACTACGTCGACAGCCGTCCGGGCGGCCCGCGCGACGGCTTGTTGCGCGAGTACGCGGTGTTCGACCAGCACGCCGTCGTAGCCACCCCAGCGCACCTTACCGACGCCGAGGCGGCGACTCTGCCCATCGCCGCGCTGACCGCCTGGAACGTGCTGGAGACCTTCGCCCCGCGCCCCGGCGAGATCGTGCTTCTGCAAGGCAGCGGCGGCGTTGCCCTGTTCGCCCTGCAGTTCGCCCGCCTGCGCGGCGCCGAGGTGTGGATGACCACCGGTTCGCCGGAGAAGACCGATCGCCTGCGCGAGCTGGGCGCCAGCCGCGTGTTCGACGGCCGCGCCGACTGGGGCGCGCAGGTGTTCCAGGCCAGCGGCGGCGGAGTCGACATGGTGCTTGAGCTGGGCGGTTCGAGCAGCCTGCTGCAGTCGCTCCAGGCAATCCGCCCGCAAGGCGGCGTAGCGGTGATCGGCTTCCTCGGCGGCTTCGGCGCCAGCACCGAACTGGTACTGCCGATGCTGGCCAAGCACGCGCGGGTGCAGGCGCTTTCGGTCGGCCACCGGGAAAGCTTCCTGGCGATGAACCGGGCCATCGTCCAGCACCATCTGAAACCGCTGATCGACAGCCGCCATGCCTTCGACCAGGCGCCGGCGGCCTACGAGCGCATGGCCACGGGCCGGCCGTTCGGCAAGCTGGTGATCGAGCACGCCTGAAGCGCTCAGTTCGTCGAAAGGGCGCGCAATCCGCCGGCAAGGTCACTATGATTGCGCGCCTTTCCACCTACCGTGCCGAACCACCATGAGAAAACCGCCGCTGGTCGCCGATGCCGAGCTCGACCGCCTGGAAACCTGGGCCAAGTACACCTCGGGCCTGTGCAGCGACTGCAACGCCACCTGCTGCACCATGCCGGCGGAAGTGCGCATCGGCGACCTGATCCGCCTGGGCGTGGTGGACGAATTCGAACGCGACGAGCCGGCCAAGAACATCGCCAAGCGCCTGACCAAGGAAGGCCTCATCGACCGCTTCAACCAGAAGAGCGGCATCTTCACCCTCGCGCGCTCCAGCCGCGGTGACTGCGTATACCTGGACCCGAAAACGCGCCTGTGCACCGTCTACGCCAAGCGCCCGGACACCTGCCGCAACCACCCGCAGGTCGGCCCGCGTCCGGGCTACTGCGCGTACCGCAAGAAGCGCCCCTGACGCCCACCGACGGCCCGCCAACGCGGGCCTTCGCGTTTCTGCATGGTGCATTTGCCGTGCGACTGTTCCGGCACCGGCACATCCCGCCTCGCTATACTGCGGCGCTGTCCAGGAGCCCCGCATGAACCCACTGAGCGACGCCTGGCGCGACCGACCGACCCACAGCCGGGTCTGGGCCCTGGCCGCGCCGATGATCCTCTCCAACGTCTCGGTCCCGCTGGTCACGCTGGTCGACAGCGCGGTCATCGGCCACCTGCCGCATGCGCATCAACTGGGCGCGGTGGCGGTGGGCGGCAGCCTCTACACGCTGCTGGTGGGCATCCTCGGTTTCCTGCGCATGGGCACCACCGGCTTCGCCGCCCAGGCCGCCGGCCGTAACGACGGCGGCGCGCTGCGCCTGATCCTCGGCCAGGGCCTGCTGCTGGCGATGGGCCTGGCGTTGCTGCTGGGCCTGCTGGCGATTCCGCTGACGCCACTGGCGATGGACCTGATGAACACCTCGCCGGAGCTCGACAGCCTTGCCCGGCAGTTCTTCCACATCCGCCTGTTCGGCCTGCCCGCGGCGCTGGCCAGCTACGCGCTGATCGGCTGGCTGCTGGGTACGCAGAACGCCCGCGGGCCGCTGGCCATCCTGCTGACCACCAACCTGGTGAACGTCGCCCTCGAGCTGCTCTTCGTCCTCGGCCTCGGCTGGGGCGTGGCGGGTGCCGCCAAGGCCTCGGTGATCGCCGAATGGAGCGGCGCGCTGCTCGGCCTGTGGCTGGCTCGCGATGCGCTGCGGCACTTCCCCGGCGTGCCGCAATGGAGCCGCCTGCGCCAGTGGCTGAGCTGGGCGCCGCTGCTGATGGTCAACCGCGACATCTTCATCCGCAGCCTGGCGCTGCAGGGCGTGTTCTTCCTGGTGACCGTGCAGGGTGCGCGCCTGGGCGACGCCACGGTGGCGGCCAACGCGCTGCTGCTCAACGGCTTGATGATCACCTCCTACGCCCTCGACGGCCTGGCCCATGCAGTGGATGGGGGGGGGCCCCCGCCAGTCCCTGCGCCGCTCGCTGATTGTCGCCTGTGGCTGGTCGCTGCTCGCGAGCCTCGGCTTCGTGGCTTTCTTCGGCGCCGCCGGGCATCTGTTCATCGCCTTGCAGAGCGATATTGCGGAAGTCCGCGCGGTGGCCGACCAGTACCTGCCCTACCTCGCCGTGCTGCCGCTGATCGGCATGTGGAGCTACCTGCTCGACGGCCTGTTCATCGGCGCGACCCGCGCCCGCGAAATGCGCAATGCCATGCTCCTGGCCTGCGTCGTCAGCCTGCCGCTGGGCTGGCTGCTGCAGGGACTGGGCAACCACGGTCTCTGGCTGGCTTTTCTATGCTTCATGTTGCTGCGCGGTCTGATCCTCGCCGGCTACGCCTGGCGCCTGACGCGCCGGGATGCCTGGATCGGCCTGCCATCCACCTGCCCCGGAGGAACGATGCTCGCTTGCCCCATGCCCGCCGATGAAAGCTGCCGCCTGCAGGCGCTGGAAGAGATGGCCGTGCTCGATACGCCGGCCGAGCACTACCTGGATACCCTGGTGCAGCTGACCCAGGACCTGTCCCGCGTACAGACCGTGCTGATCAGCCTGATCGACCAGGATCGCCAGTGGTTCAAGGCCCGCGTCGGCCTGGACGCCAGCGAGACGCGCCGCGACATCTCCTTTTGCGGCCACGCCATCCTCAGCACGGACCCGCTGGTGGTGCCCGACGCCCGCCAGGACGAGCGCTTCGCCGACAACCCGCTGGTGCTCGGCCCGCCTTTCATCCGCTTCTATGCCGGCCAGCCGCTGCACGCCGCCAACGGCCAGCCCATCGGTACCCTGTGCATGCTCGACCCACAGCCGCGCACGTTGCGCGAGAGCGAGATGGCCCACTTCCAGCAGCTCGCCACTCTCGCCGAAGGCTACCTGCAGCTGCGCGCACTGCTGCAGCGCAACCAGGCCCTGCGCCAGGCGGTGGATCGCGAACAGCGCCGCGCCCTGCTCGACTCGCTGACCCAGCTGTGGAACCGCAGCGCCCTGGCCCTGCTGCACCCGCGCGAGTCCGCCATGGCGCAGGAGCGGCAACAGCAGCTGGGTGTCATCTATGCCGACCTCGACCACTTCAAGTCGATCAACGACCGCTTCGGCCACGACACCGGCGATGCCGTGCTCTGCGAATCCGCGCGTCGGCTGCGTGCCGCGCTGCGCCCGGACGACCTGCTGGTGCGCCAGGGCGGCGAGGAATTCGTCGCCCTGCTGCGCGTGCAGGACGCCGCCGAGCTGCAGCGCATTGCCGAGCGCATGCGCGTGGCCATCGGCGGCAAGCCTTTCGCACTGGACAGCGGCCCGTTGCCGGTGACCCTCAGCCTGGGTTGTACGCTGGCCCGCCCGCAGGAGACGCTCGATGCCGGCCTCAAGCGTGCCGACGGCGCGCTCTACCGGGCCAAGCACGGCGGCCGCGACCGCGTGGAATTCACCGCCATCGACTAACCTGCGTCATCCCCCACGACAAGGAACGCCCAACATGGCCGCAGCCCTGGTTGCCTACCTGCACTTTCTCTCGCTGTTCGTGATGTTCGCCCTGCTGGTGCTGGAGCACCGTCTGTTCAAGCTGCCGCTGGATACCCAGCGCGCGCGCAGCCTGGTGATCATCGACCTGGCCTACGGCGCCAGCGCCGGCGTCGTACTGCTCAGCGGCATCGCCCGCGCGGTGTGGTTCGCCAAGGGCCTGGACTACTACCTGCACAACGCCGCCTTCCATGCCCTGGTCGGGCTCTTCGTGGTGGTGGCGCTGCTGTCGATCTACCCGACCCTGACCTTCCTCAACTGGCGCCACGCGCTGCAGGCCGGCCAGGTGC
This sequence comes from Pseudomonas knackmussii B13, assembly GCF_000689415.1. Taxonomy (NCBI): domain Bacteria; kingdom Pseudomonadati; phylum Pseudomonadota; class Gammaproteobacteria; order Pseudomonadales; family Pseudomonadaceae; genus Pseudomonas; species Pseudomonas knackmussii. The sequence goes on from NZ_HG322950.1 coordinate 5,407,181, forward strand.
CGGAAGTCAGCGCCGCGCAGGGCAAGCGCGTGACCATGGTGATCCGCGTGGAACTGCTGGCCATGCTGGTCCTCGCCCTGCTGGCCAGCCTGATGGCCCACGGCATCGGCGTCATCGCCAACTAGCCCCGCAGCAACGGCAGCAGGCGCTCGCGCAGCAGTTCGGCATCGGCCGGCGGCAGGCCGAGGCGGAAGCGCGAGCGCAACAATTCGATCAGTTCGTCGACATCGGTAATCACCCGCTGCGTCGTGCGACCGTCGGCGCTGCGCACCCCGAATACGCCGTCGAGCAGCGTCAGACGGCGGTCCTCCTCGCTGATCGCGACCTTCAGCGAACGGCGAAATACGCTCTGCGGATGGGTCGAGGTGAACCAGTTGCGCGGCTGGTAATCGAGCCAGTGCTGTTCCTGCAGGGTGAAGCGGTAGAGCCCCGCCCAGCCGCTGGACGTGCGCAGGGCCAACTCCAGCTCGTCGCCCTCGTGCACGGCAACGCGCCAGCCACCGGGCTGCTCCTCGCCGATGCGCAGCGGCAGGGCCCGCGGCGGGTTGGCCCCGCCAAAGCCGACATCCACCAGGCAAGGCCCCTCCTCCAGTTCGACACGCAGCAACAGGTGGCTCTGCTGGGTACGTTCGGCATCCGCCGGCAGCCCCCAGCGCACCCGCGCGACCAGCAGGCGCACGTCGAAGCCGAGGCTGACCAGCAGGCGCGCAAACAGGCTGTTCAGCTCGAAGCAGTATCCGCCACGCCAACCCTCGATGACCTTGGCGAACACCGCGTCGGGGTCGATCTGCACCGGCCGCTCCAGCAGCACGCTGAGGTTCTCGAACGGCAATTGGTGCAGCGATGCGTCTATCAGGCGGTCGAGACTTTCGCGCGTTGCGGGAAACGCCTGGAGTGGCAAACCGAGGCGCAGAAGGCAGGCCTGCAATTGCTCGGGCGTGAAAGGATCGAAGGGGGTCATGGGGCTCTCCCTGCTCATGGGGAATGGGGGTGGTCTTCGGGAATCGTCAGCGGGCCACAGCCTTCGTCGGTGACGAAGGTCGCCAATAGCTGCGCCGGCTCATCGCGGCTCGCATTTTCGGCGAACAGGTGCAGCGCACCGCGCGGCTCGAACCAGGTCTGGCCGACACCATAGGTGTGCGGCGGCTCGCCCTCCATGCGCGAGCGCACCTGGCCGCGCAGCACGTAGGCGGTCAGCGCGCCGGGATGACGATGCGCTGGGGTGTAGGCGCCGGGCGGGAAGTCGACGAGCACGCTGGTCATCACCTTGCCGGGAACTTCTGCCAGCGGCTCGCAGGACAGCACGGTCACCTTCGTCTGCGGCCGCGCTCCGGCTTCCTCCGCCGAACTCTCGGCCTGCTGCAGCGGCGGCAGCAAGGCCGTACCCAGCGCCAGCACAGCGAGCAGCGCCAGCGGCCAGAGGCTCGCCGAGCGCTGCAAAGCGGCAGTGTTCATGGCTCAGGCCTCCTGCAGACGGAAGCCCGGCTGCCAGCCGAGCCGGTAGCGGGCCAGCGCGGCGCTGGCGTCGAGGTCCTGCTCGACCAGGTTGTAGGCCCCCGGCGTGCCCCATTCCAGGGCCAGCAGGGCCGCGCGCGCGGCATCATCGACGTGCAGTGCCGGGCGCGGATCGGGGATATCGAAGCCTGTGCCCGGGCCATAAAGCCGGCCATAACGCAGCACCACGCCTTGCACAGGGTCGGCGCGGAGCACGGTGTTCTCAAGCGCGGCGACGCCCCCCACGGTGATGGCACGGGCGCCCTCGGCAGAGAGGTCGAGCGGCTGCTCTTCGCGGTGCGGCAACTCACCCGGCGCGTAGGCCCAGGCGATGCTCTGCGCCACCAGGCGCTGCGCGCCCGCAGCGCGCGCAGCGGCGACCAGATTGGCGGTGCCTTCGCGGCGTATCCGAGCATTGCGCACCGTGGCCTCGGCCATTTCTGTCGGGTCCAGGCCGGGCGGCAGGTCGGTGAGCTGGTGCATCACCCACTGCGGCTGGAAATCGAGCATGGCGCGGGTCAGCGCTTCACCGTCGAAGACGTCCAGCACCTGCGCCTCGGCGCCGGCTGCGCGCAGCGCGGCGGCCCGTTGCTCGTCACGACTGATCGCCAGTACCCGATAGCCGCGCGCCAGCAACAGCGGCAGCAGACGCCGGCCAACGGCGCCACTGGCACCGGCAAAGAAGACTTTCGCGCACATGTTCGACCTCGACTGGAAAGTGGTGGATGGTCGCCACTCTAGGTCAGCCATGACTCAGTCCACAGAGCCAAGAATCGTACGGATGACTAGGACATAGGGCACTCACCGACATGCAGCCGCTCTAGGCCGAACTTTGTCGTCTATAACCAAAAGTTCCGATTCGTCCCGCAACGAGGAAACGCCCCATGAGCAAAGTCTTCGACGTCGCCGTAGTGGTCGGCAGCCTGCGCAAGCAATCCCTCAATCGCAAGGTGGCGCTGGCCCTGGCCGCCCTCGCGCCGCCGAGCCTGAAGCTGGAGATCGTCGAGATCGGCGACCTGCCGCTGTACAGCGAAGATATCGACGGCGACAACCCGCCGGCGGCCTACACCGCGTTCCGCGAGCGCATCCGCCGCGCCGACGCGCTGCTCTTCGTCACCCCGGAATACAACCGCTCGGTGCCGGCACCGATGAAGAACGCCATCGACGTCGGCTCGCGGCCCTACGGAAAGAGCGCCTGGGGCGGCAAGCCGGGTGCGGTGGTCAGCGCCTCGCCGGGGGCCATCGGCGGCTTTGGCGCCAACCACCACCTGCGCCAGTCGCTGGTGTTCCTCGACGTGCCCTGCATGCAGCAGCCGGAAACCTACCTGGGCGGCGCCGGCAGCTTCTTCGATGACGCCGGGCAGCCGAACGACCAGGTCAAGCCGTTCCTGCAGACCATCATCAACAGCTACGCCGCCTGGGTGGAGAAGATCGCCGGGGCGTAAGGCGTTGCTCTTCGTAGGAGCGAGGGGGACGCCCAGTCATTGCTCGTGAACAGCCCCGCAGCGGAGTCGGTTCGCGAGCAAGCTCGCTCCTACACAAGCCCCTCACTCTTGCTCGTACCGCGACAGCCGCCGGCGCAGCCGTTCGTTCTCCGCGCGCAGCGCCTCCACCTCGTCGAGCAGACGCAGGGCCAGGGCAATGGCCGGCCAGTCCAGCTCGAGTTCGCGCTGCAGGCGTGCCGCACGACGCAAAACGAGCACCGACTCGGCGGCGAACAACCAGGTTTCGCCGCGTCTTTCCTGCGGCTCGACGATGCCGACCTCGATGATTTCCAGCAGCGTCTCGCGCGGCAGCCTGGCGCATTCGCAGAGCTCATCGAACTCCAGGGTGAACAGGACTTCGGTCATGGCCGTTTACTCCATTCGCGACGCGGGTCGAAGGCCGCCTTGGCGGCCAGTTCCTCCCACAGTTTGCGTGTATCGCCTTCAGCGGCACCCTTGGGCATGACGATCTTCAGCACCGCGTAGAGATCGCCCGCGGCATCGCCGCCCTTACCCGCCAAGCCCTTGCCGCGGATGCGCAAGCGCTGCCCGGCCTGGCTGCCCGGCGGCACGCTGAGGGCGATGCGGCCGGCCAGGGTCGGCACTTCGACCTTTGCCCCCAGCGCCGCTTCCCAGGGCGCCAGCGGCACGCTGACCAACAGGTCGCGGCCGTCGACGTCGAACAGCGGGTGTGGCGCCAGGCGAATGATCAGGTAGAGGTCGCCCGCCGGACCGCCGTTTGCGCCTGCGCCGCCCTGCCCCTTCAGGCGGATGCGCTCGCCATCCACCGCACCCGGCGGGATGCGCACCTTCAGGTGCTTCTCCACGTCCGGCTGGCGCCGGCCGTATTCGTGGGGGGCGGGAAAGCCGAAGCTGACCGGGTGCGGCTCGCCGGACTGCAGTTCCTCGAGGAACAGTGGCACCTCCAGCTCGATGTCGCGGCCGCGCCGCTCGCGGGGGCGCTGTTGCCCCTGGGCGCCGGCCCGCGCGCCGAAGATCGACTCGAAGAAATCGGAGAAGTCGCGCTCCTGGAAATGCTCGGCGCCCTCGAACCCGCCGGACGGCTGCCAGCCTGGCGGTGCCTCGAACTTCTCGCGGTTGCCGTATTGGCGCAGCTGGTCGTATTCGGCGCGCTTCTCCGGGCTCTTCAGGACTTCATAGGCCTCGGCGACTTCCTTAAAGCGCTCTTCCGCGTTGGCTTCCTTGCTGACGTCCGGGTGATATTTGCGCGCCAGCTTGCGGTAGGCGCTCTTGATCGTCTTTTCATCAGCGTCCGGGGCCACGCCCAGCGCCGCATAGTAGTCCTTGAACTCCATCGCCTTCGCTCCCGGGTCTGGAATGGCAAGCCTAGTCGCTAGGAGTTCAGCTGTGCAGCCGGGACGACTGACGCAGGTCATGGCATAGTCGATCCCCCACATTCCAGACATCGAGCAAGGCCATGTCAGAGCCCCTCGCCCTGCGCCTCGACCCGAGCCTGGCGCAGCCGATCTACCGGCAGATCTACGAGCGCTTCAAGGAAGCCATTGCCCGCGGCACCCTGCGCCCTGGCGAGCGCGTGCCGCCGGTGCGCGGCCTGGCCGGCGAGCTGGGCGTGGCGCGCGGCACCGTGGAACTGGCCTACCAGCTGCTGACCAGCGAGGGCTACCTGCTGGCGCGCGGGCCGGCCGGCACGGTGGTCTCCCCGCAACTGAGCGGGCGCGATACCACGCCCTCGCCACACAAGGCACCGCCGACTGCACCGGCGTTGCCCGGCCTGATCGCCCATGGCCCCGGCATCCGCCCCTTCCAGCTCGGCCTGCCGGCACTGGATGCCTTCCCCCGCGCCCTCTGGTCGCGCCTCGCCGGCCGGCGCTTGCGCCACACCCTGCCGGGCGAGCTGGCGTATCCCGACCCATGCGGCTTCGGCCCGCTGCGCGAGGCGCTGGCCGGCTATCTCAGCGTCTCCCGCGGGATCGCCTGCGAACCGGCGCAGGTGCTGATCTGCGCCGGCTACCAGGGCGCGCTGGACCTGATCACTCGCACCCTTCTGCAACCGGGCGACGCCGTCTGGCACGAAGACCCCGGCTATCCACGAGGCCGCCAATTGATGGCGGCGGCGGGCGCAACGCTGGTGCCGGTGCCGGTGGATAACGATGGGCTGTGCGTATCGGAAGGCGAACGTCGCGCCCCGCAGGCGCGCTTCGCGCTGGTCACGCCGTCACAGCAGAGCCCCACCGGTGTAGCGCTGAGCCTGCCACGCCGCCTGGCACTGCTGGACTGGGCCGAGCGCAGCGGCGCCTGGATCGTCGAGGACGACTACGACAGCGAGTACCGCTATGCCAGCTTCCCCCTGCCAGCCCTGAAGAGCCTCGACCGCCAGGGCCGCGTGCTCTACACCGGCACCTTCAGCAAGGTGCTGTTTCCGGCCCTGCGCCTGGGCTACCTGGTGGTGCCGAAGGACCTGCTGCCAGACTTCGTGCGCAGCCAGCAGGTGTTCGCCTCGGGCTGCTCGGAGCTGCTGCAGGCGACACTCTGCGACTTCTTCGTCGAAGGCCATTTCTCCCGCCACCTGAAACGCACCCGGACGCTCTACGCCGAACGCCGGCAGATGCTGCGCAGCGCCCTGGAACAGCGCCTGGGCGAAGCCATGCACTTCGACGATCTCCCAGGCGGCCTGCACCTGATCGGCCGAATCGGAGGCGACGACCGCGCCATCGCCCAACGCGCCCACGCCGCCGGCCTCGGCCTGCAGGCGCTGAACAGCTGGTGCGTGGAGGCCCGCCGCGAGCCGGCGCTGGTGATGAGCTTCACGAACGTGAAAAGCGCGCCGGAAGCGGCCGAACTGGCCAAGCGCGTGGCGGAGGTGATGGAAATGTAGGAGCGAGCTTGCTCGCGAACGGCTCCTTCGCGGAGCTCGGTTCGCGAGCAAGCTCGCTCCTACGAAGAGCAAGAGCCGCGCCGCAAAGGAAAGGCCCCGCCGAGGCGGGGCTTTTTCATCAGGACGACAGGTACGCCGAACGGGTCAGGCCCAGGCGCAGCGCGTCGAGGAACTGCGTGCGTTCGCGCGCGGTGAGCTTGGCCCCGGCCACCTTGTCGCGGTAGTGGGTCATCAGCTCCTCGGGCGACAGGTGCACGTAGCGCAGCATGTCCTCGATGGTGTCGTGGGTCTCGATGCCGGCGTGGGAGAAGCTGCCGTCGGCGTTCTGGTAGACGTTCACCGAGTCGGTGTCGCCGAACAGGTTGTGCATGTCGCCGAGGATCTCCTGGTAGGCGCCGACCAGGAACACGCCGATCATGTAGTCCTCGCCTTCCTTCACGTCGTGCACCGGCAGGCTGGTCTCGATGCTCTGCTCGTCGACGTACTGGGTGATCTTGCCGTCGGAGTCGCAGGTCAGGTCCTGCAGCACCGCGCGGCGCAGCGGCTCCTCGTCCAGGCGATGGATCGGCAGGATCGGCAGCACCTGCCCGATCGCCCAGGTGTCCGGCAGGCTCTGGAACACCGAGAAGTTGCAGATGTACTTGTCGGCGAGCTTGTCGTTGAGCTCGTCGATCACCTGGCGGTGCGAGCGCTGGCGGGCCTTGAGCTGGTTGTGCAGGCGCCGGCAGATGGCGAAGTAGCACTGCTCGGCCAGGGCCTTCTGCGCCAGGTTGATCTTGCCCTCGGCGTACTGCGCGGCGGCATCGCTCATGTAGTGGGTGGCGCGCCAGTAGGTCTCGGTGACCATCTCGGCGTCGGTCGGGCCGAGCAGGTCGGCCAGCCACTGGACGATTTCCGGCTGTTCGGCGAGATCGCTGATCTTGGGTTGCTCGTCGTTGTGCCGCTCGACGTCGGTGACCTGGGTGATCAGCACCGCGTGGTGCGCGGTCAGCGCGCGGCCGCTTTCGGAGAAGATGTGCGGATGCGGCAGGCCCTGCGCGTCGCAGAACTCCTTGAGCATGCCGACCACCACACCGGCGTAGTCGTCGATGTCGTAGTTGATCGAGCTGGCATTGCGCGAGTGGGTGCCGTCGTAGTCCACGCCCAGGCCGCCGCCGACGTCCACGTGGTCCACCGGCAGGCCGAGGGCACGCAGTTCGCCGTAGTAGCGGATGGCTTCCTTGAAGCCGTGCTGGTAGTCGGCCAGGTTGGCGATCTGCGAGCCCATGTGGAAGTGCAGCAGGCGCACGCCCTGGTCCAGGCCGGCCGCGCGGAAGCGCTCGACCACCGACAGCAGCTGCGCGGCGGAAAGACCGAACTTGGCCTTCTCGCCACCGGTATCGGCCCATTTCGAGGACGCCAGCGAGGACAGCCGCACGCGCAGGCCAACCTGCGGCAGCACGCCGATGTGCTCGGCTTCCTCGATCACCAGCTGAACCTCGGACTCCTTCTCGATGACGATGAAGACGTTGTGCCCGAGCTTCTGCCCCATCAGCGCCAGCTTGATGAACTCGCGGTCCTTGTAGCCGTTGCAAACGATGGTGCCGCCCTTGGGCGCCAGCGCCAGCACCGCCATGAGCTCCGGCTTGGAGCCGGCTTCCAGGCCGATGGAGACGTTCTGCGTGGCGATGATGCTTTCCACCACCGCTTCCTGCTGGTTGACCTTGATCGGGTACAGCGCGGTGTAGCGGCTGCTGTACTCCAGGCGCGCGATGTTGGCGTCGAAGGCGCCGGTCAGCTTGCGCACGCGGTCCTGCAGGATGTCGGGGAAGCGCACCAGCAGCGGCAGCGACAGGCCCGCCTCACGCAACTGGCCGACCAGCGCGTGAAGATCGATCGGCTGGGAGTCGGAGCCCTGCGGGCGCACCTCGACATTGCCGGCTTCGTTGATCGCGAAGTAGCCAGCGCCCCAATGGCGAATTCCATACATGCTGCGGCTGTCCGCCACAGTCCAGTTGCTGCCGTCGTCTTTGCGGGTCCGTCTAGCGGCCATGCGCGCGTGTCTCCTCAAAAAAGGTCGGGCGCCCGGCGGGATGTGCGCGGGCACCGATAAGCCTAAACGTCGGGTATGACGTTGCCGTGTTGACCACCACCACTGGCGGTAGTTTAGGAAAGCGCGACGAACTCGCGAGCGCGACGCATCTCCCATCTAGGGAACGGGCTGGCCGGTGTGCGCGACAAAAGCCACGACACCTAACCCGTTCCCTGCAGGGGAGAGGCGGATCAGCCGCCGGATTTCTTCGCCTTGAGCCCGCGCTTGGTCAGCTCTTCGAGGAGCAGTTCGACGTGGTCGCCCTGGATCTCGATGATGCCGTCCTTCAGCGCGCCACCCGTTCCGCAGCGTTTCTTCAGGGCGGTGGCCAGGTCCTTCAGGGCGTCTTCGGCCAGCGGCACGCCGCTCACCGTGGTCACGGTCTTGCCACCGCGGCCCTTGGTTTCACGGCGCACGCGGGCAATGCCGTCGCCGGCCGGGATCACGGCCTGCTTGCAGATGCACGCAGCAATGGGCTGATTGCAGTCCGGGCAATGCCGGCCGGAATCAGTGGAGTAGACGAGCCCGCCAAGGGCGGACAGGGAGGAAGCTTTCTTGACCACCGGGCGTTTCCCCAGGATTGGCCTCTAAGGGCCAGGTCAACGAATGATCGGCTGGCGCCGACCGCGACGCCCCACTCAGGCAGGGGCTGCGCTATTCCCGCCGGAGGACCCGGGCGGAAAGGTCGCGCAATGTACCAGCATTGCGGCCGATTGCTAAGGGCAGAAATGCGTCATTGATCGGTGATTTGGCGACATGTCCGAAAACGCCCTCTCCCGCGAGCGGGAGAGGCGCTCTAGAGAATTCAGACCTGCGACAGATAAAGCCGCAGCGATTGCAGCGAGTCCGGGCAGTAGAGCGCACCGGCCTCGGCTTCGGCGAGGGCCAGCCGCGGTTCGATGAACTTCGCCTCCAGCACTTCTTCCGGCTGCAGCCGCAGCGGACCGTCCCAGACCGCGGAGAACACCGCGCACCACAGGCGGTTGCCCGGCTCGTCGAAGAGGAAGGTGCCGTGCTCGCGCAGCTCGACGCCACTCACACCCAGCTCCTCTTCCAGCTCGCGGCTGGCCGACAGCGCGTAGCTTTCGTCGGCCTGCACCATGCCGCCGGCGGCGGCGTCCCAGTAGCCCGGGTACACCGCCTTGCTCAGGCTGCGCCGGTGCACGCAGAGCTGCCCGGCGGAATTGAACAGCAGGATGAAGGTGCCACGGCCGATCAGCCCGCGTTCGCGCAGCTCGGCGCGCGGCAGCGAACCGAGCAGTTGGTCACGCTCGTCGACCCAGGCGATCTGCTCGCGGTCCGAGGCCGCGCGATGGGCGGCCTCGGCAGCGCTGATGAGGTCCATCAACCCTGCGCCAGCAGTTGCCGCAGATCGATGATCGCGGCGTTGGCGCGGGAGATGTAGTTCGCCATCACCAGCGAGTGGTTGGCCAGCACGCCGAAGCCACTGCCATTGAGCACCATCGGGCTCCACAGCGGCTCCTGGGTCGCCTCCAGTTCGCGGATGATCTGGCGCACGCTGACGGTGGCGTTCTTCTTCGCCAGCACGTCGGCGAAGTCGACCTCGATGGCGCGCAGCAGGTGCGACAGCGCCCAGGCCTGGCCGCGCGCTTCGTAGAAGACGTTGTCGATCTGCAGCCACGGGGTTTCCTGCAGCTCTTCGTCGACTTGCGGCGCCTGGCCGGGAGCCAGCGGCGTGGTGGGCTTGATGTTGGTGTTCAGCTTGACCCGGCCGACGCTGGCCGAGAGCCGCTGCGACATCGAGCCCAGACGGGTGGAAACGTCGCCCAGCCAGTTGTTCAGGCTGTCGGCGCGAGCATAGAACTGCGCCTTGGGCTCTTGCGCGGAAAGCCGCACGAGGTACCGATCGAGCGATTTGACGCCTTCGCCGTACTCCGACTCGGAAGACGGCAGCGCCCAGCTCTTGTTGTCGAAGTTGAAGCGCGGTTCGGCGCGCGCGAGGTCAGCGTCCTCGGTGGACTGCGACTGCGAACGGGCGAAGTCCTTGCGCAAGGCGCGGGAGAAGTCGCGCACCTGGACCAGCACGCCGTATTCCCAGCTGGGCATGTTGTCCAGCCACAGGCCCGGCGGGAAGATGTCGTTGGAGAGGTAGCCGCCCGGCTTGTTCAGCAGGACCGTGACCACTTCCTTAAGGGTTTCCACGGTGGTGTAGCCCACCACCATCTGCCGGCTGGCACGCTCGGCCGCCTGCTGCGCATGCTGCTGCACGGGGAAGAGATCCGGCTCGCGGCTCCAGTACCAGCCGACCAGGCCGGCGGCGACCAGGTAGGCGCCCAGCAGGCCGCCGAGCACTCGGGTCAGCCAGGGGCCGCCGAAATAGGCGCGCACATCGTCAACCCTGTCGTCGACCTGTTCGCGCACCGAGCTGCGGCGATTCTTCCAGTTCCACATGGCAAAGTCCTTGCGTATCGAATAACGGAAAGGGTTGGACCACGCATCGCGCCAGCGGTTGCCCACGACGCCCGGCGATCCAGGGGCCACTAGGATGCCGCACTCGGCTCCCGAAGGGCAGCCTACCCTCTGCATGGCCTGTGTGACGATCCTTGACCGACATCACTGGCATTGCCCGCGCCAACTGGTAGCATGATGCCATCATAGCGGCCGTTTCCCCGACGGCCGCGCCATTTTATAAGAAGCGCGCCATGACCGAGCACGACGATCCCAGCCGCGACCGTTTGAAGCACCATTTCGCCCAACGCGTGATTCACCAGGCCCGACACCTGCTGGAGATCTGGCAGAACCTCTCGCGCTCGGAATGGAACAGCGCCGGCATGGCCGACCTGCGCGAGGCCGCCCTGCGCCTGCAGCGCCACGCCGAGCGCTTCGAGCAGGCCGAGCACGCGCAGCTGGCAGCATCGGTATGCGCTTGCCTGGATGCGGTGCAGGACAACCGCGGCCGCCTGACCAGCGAGCTGATCAGCGAATTCAACCGCCTGATGCAGCGCCTCTCGCGCACCGGGCTGCGGCATGGCGACCAGCTCGAACAGACCCAGCTGCCGCCCCTGCGCAAGCCGGTCTACCTGGCGCTGCAGGACGTCGAACGCGCTGAGCGCCTGAGCCAGCAGCTGGAGTTCTTCGGCCTGCACGCGCAGCCCTGCGACAGCGCCAACGCCTTCCGCTCGGCCATGGCCGAACGGCATCCCGCCGCGCTGGTGATGGACATCGACTTCGCTGGCGCCGGCAACGGCCTGGGCCTGGCCGAGGAAGTCCAGGCAGGCCTGGCGCATAAACTGCCGGTGCTGTTCTTCAGCCACACCGAGACCGACACGCCGACCCGCCTGGCAGCCGCGCGCGCCGGCGGCCAGGACTTCTTCAGCGGCACCCTGGACGCTTCTGGGGTCCTGGAGAAGATCGAGACCCTGACCCGCGTCGCCCACTACGACCCGTTCCGCGTACTCATCGTCGATGACTCGCGGGCCCAGGCCACGCACACGGAAATGGTCCTCAACGGCGCCGGTATCGTCACCCGCGCCCTCACCGCGCCGCTGTCGGTGATGGCCGAACTCGCCGAGTTCCAGCCCGACCTGATCATCCTCGACATGTACATGCCCGAGTGCCTGGGCACCGAGCTGGCCAAGGTGATCCGCCAGCACGAGCGCTACGTCAGCGTGCCGATCATCTACCTGTCGGCCGAGGACGACCTGGACAAGCAGCTGGACGCCATGAGCGAAGGCGGCGACGACTTCCTCACCAAGCCGATCAAGCCGCGCCACCTGATCGCCACCGTGCGCAACCGCGCGGCGCGCGCCCGCAGCCTGAAGGCGCGGATGGTGCGCGACAGCCTCACCGGGCTGTTCAACCACACCCACACCCTGCAGCTGCTCGACGACGCCTGCTATCGCTCGCGCCGCGAAGGCCAGCCGCTGACCTTCGCCATGCTCGATATCGACCACTTCAAGAAGGTCAACGACACCTACGGCCACCCCATGGGCGACCGCGTGATCAAGAGCCTGGCGCTGTTCCTCAAGCAACGGCTGCGCAAGACCGACCACATCGGCCGCTATGGCGGCGAGGAGTTCGCCGTGGTGCTGCCGGACACCGACGCAGAGTCCGCGGTACGGGTGCTGGAGGAAATCCGCCAGCGCTTCGCCGAGATCCGCTACCCGGCACACCCCAACGACCTGACCTGCACCTTCAGCTGCGGCATCGCCCAACTGATCGACCCGATGGACGTCACCACCCTGGCCAAGCGCGCCGACGAGGCGCTGTACCGCGCCAAGCACGGCGGGCGCAACCGGGTGGAGCTGTTCGAACACCTGTAGGAGCGAGCTTGCTCGCGAACGGGCCTCGCTGCGGAATCGGTTCGCGAGCCAGCTCGCTCCTACGAAGAGCCCGCCATTTGCGGCTTTACGCCGTCGTCTATCAGGTGCGCTCGCCCAGCTTGTGCCGCGCCGCGTACAGGCAAACCATCTCCATCGCCAGGGTCGCACCGGCCAGCGCGGTGATCTCGGCGTTGTCGTAAGGCGGCGCCACTTCGACCACATCCATGCCCACCACGTTGATGCCGCGCAGGCCGCGGAGGATCTCCAGCGCCTGGCTCGAAGTCAGGCCGCCGCACACCGGCGTGCCGGTACCGGGGGCGAAGGCCGGGTCCAGGCAGTCGATGTCGAAGGTCAGGTACACCGGGTTGTCACCGACCCGCGCGCGGATCAGCTCGGCGATCTGCTCGGGGCCCTGGCGATGCACCTGGCGCGCATCCAGCACCTGGAAGCCCATCACGTCATCGTTGGTGGTGCGCAGCCCCACCTGCACCGAGCGGGACGGGTCGACCAATCCCTCGCGGGCCGCGTGATAGAACATGGTGCCGTGGTCGATGCGCTGCACTTCCTCGTCCGGCCAGGTATCGCTGTGCGCATCGAAGTGGATCAGCGACAGCGGGCCGTGCTTGGCGGCGTGGGCCTTGAGCAGCGGATAGCTGATGAAATGGTCGCCGCCCAGGGTCAGCAGGCCGCAGCCGGCGTCGAGGATGCGCGCGGCGTGAGCCTGGATGGCCGCCGGGGTGTCCTGCGGGGTGCCGTGGTCGAAGGCACAGTCGCCGTAGTCGATCACTGCAAGGTGATCGAAGGGATCGAACTCCCAGGGATAATGCCGGGCCCAGGCCATCTGCACCGAAGCCGCACGAATCGCCCGCGGTCCGAAACGGCTGCCCGGACGGTTGGTGGTGGCGGTGTCGAAGGGCACGCCGCTGACCACCAGGTCGACGCCGCGCAGGTCGCGGCTGTAGCGCCGGCGCATGAAGCTGGTGATGCCGGCATAGGTGGATTCCGCAGCGGTGCCGTAGAGGCTGTCGCGGGTGAGCGCCTGGTCGTTTTCGTGGGCCTGGTCCATGGGATTCCTCAGCTAGGCAGTCATTTCGAATAGGGGCTTCCGTCGAAGCGGGCCTTGGGGACAAGATGCCCGGCGCTTTACTTTGCAAAAATACAAAGTTAATAAATTTGGCATTTCGCCAAGCCAATGATTGGAATCCCGCCATGCTCAGCCAAGTGCGCGACCTCGACCTGCAGCTGCTGCGCCTCTTCGTCACCGTCGTCGAATGCGGCGGCTTCAGCGCCGCCCAGGGCGAGCTTGGGCTGAGCCAGCCGAGCATCAGCATCCAGATGGCCAAGCTGGAGACACGCCTGGGCTACCGCCTGTGCGAACGCGGCAAGGGCGGCTTCCGCCTGACCACCAAGGGCGAAAGCCTGCTGCAGGCCACGCGACGACTGTTCGTCGCCATCGAAGGTTTTCGAAGCGAGGCCCAGGGCGTCGCCGAGAAACTCCTCGGCGAGGTGCGCATCGGCATCTCCGAAGGGCTGGACGCCAGCGTGCTGCTGAAGGTCTCCGAGGCCATCCGCGTATTCCGCCAGCGCGACCAAGCGGTAACCCTGGAGCTTCTTAGCGGCATGCCGGCTGAGCTCGAACGCCTGCTGCTGCAGGGGCGCCTGCACCTGGCCATCGGCTATTTCTCCGGCTACCAGGGCGCGCTGCAGCACCAGCCGCTATTCGTCGAACAGCAGTCTCTGTACTGCGGCAAAGGCCATCCGCTGTTCGAGCAGGATGAGCCGGCGCCCGAGTTGATCGCCGAAGCCGACATGGTCCGCCACCCCTACCGCTTCGTCGCCGCCGCCGAGCCGCTGCAGGCCCGCCTGAGCAGCGCGCGCAGCGAACAGGTGGACGGCTGCCTGGCCTTCATCCTCTCGGGCCAGCACATCGGCTACCTACCGGTGCACGTCGCCGCGCCCTGGGTCGAACGCGGACTGTTGCGCGCGCTGCGTCCGGGCGAGCTGGATTTCCGCGTGTCCTTCAGCCTCACCCGGCACCGCGGACGACAAGCCGATGCGGCCGAGCGCGCGTTCGTCGAAGACCTCTGCGCAACCTTCGGCGTCGAGCCCGGCGCGGCGGAATGACGCGGCTGGGGAACCCCGAGGCGCCAACGCCTGTCGCACTGCCGCCGCCCACTCCCTGACACACCCGCGCCTCGCCGGGCTGGCCAGGGCCCGGGCGCATTCGGCTATCATGCCGCCACCCGGAAAGACCGCGAGATGTCCATGCGCCGCCTGTTGCCTCTTCTCCTGCTCCTCCTTGCCCTGCCCGCCAGCGCCGGCCTGTTCGACAAGCCCGCCCCGAGCAGCGGCGGCTTCAGCGTCTCGGCGCCAGCCGAAGGCAAGTTCCTGCCGGTGGCCGAGGCCTTCCGCCTGAGCGTCGAGGACAGCGACAGCCAGCAGGTGCAACTGCGCTTCATCAACGCCGAGGGCTACTACCTCTACCGCCACCGCATGAAGTTCCAGGTCGAACCGGCCTCGGTGACGCTAGGCGACGTGCAACTGCCCGCGGGCAAGGCGCACCACGACGAGTACTTCGGCGATTCCCAGGTCTATTACGCGATCACCGACGTCAAGGTGCCGGTGAACAACCCTCAGAAACTGCCGTTCCGCCTGACCGTCAGCTACCAGGGCTGCGCCGACAAGGGACTGTGCTACGCGCCGGAAACCGCTCACGTGGATGTCTCTGCCGACGGCCAGGCGCGCCTCGCCGGCAAGACCGCCCCCGCCCCGCAAGCCAGCGCGGCCGCGCCTTCGGGCGAGCCTGGCGTGGTCGACGACCTGCTGGCGATGCTCAAGGGCGAAGGCAACGGCAAGGTCCACAAGCTCGGCCGTGGCCTGCTGATCGCCTTCCTCGCCGGCCTCACCCTGACCTTCACGCCCTGCGTGCTGCCGATGCTGCCGATTCTTTCCGGCGTGGTCCTGCGCGGCCGCCCCGGCGGCATGCGCGGCTTCACCCTGTCGCTGGCCTACGTGCTGCCGATGGCCGTCTGCTACGCCGTGCTCGGCGCGCTGATGGGCCTGTTTGGCGCCAAGCTCAACCTGCAGGCGATGCTGCAGTCGCCCTGGGTACTGGTACCCTTCGCCGCCTTCTTCGTGGCCTTCGCCGTGGCCATGTTCGGTGTCTTCGAACTGCGCCTGCCGGGCTTCCTGCGCGAACGCCTGGACCGCATGGCGGCCGACACCCGCGGCGGCTCCATCGCCGGTGCCGCAACCCTCGGCGTGCTTTCCAGCCTGCTGGTCTCGCCCTGCGTCTCGGCGCCGCTGGCGGGCCTGCTTCTTTATATCGGCAGCACCGGTGACGCCCTTGGCGGCGGCCTGCTGCTGTTCGCCCTGGGCCTGGGCATGGGCACGCCGCTGGTGATCTTCGGCGCCGGTGGCGGCGCCGTGCTGCCAAAAAGCGGCGCGTGGATGACCCACGTGCGCAACTTCTTCGGCGTGCTGTTGCTGGCGGTGGCCATCTGGCTGCTCGAGCGCGTGCTCTCCGGCCCGGTGAGCCTGGCCCTGTGGGGTGCGCTGGCCGGCGGCATCGCCCTGGCCATGGGCACCCTGGAGCTGGTCAAGAAGACCCCGCTGCAGCGCGCCGCGCAGCTCGTCGGCCTGATGTTCCTGGTCTACGCCCTGGCCGCCTGGACCGGCGCCCTGCGCGGCGAGTCGGACCCGACGCACCCCCTGGGCCGCTTCGAACCCTCCGCGCATGCCGGCCCACCCAGCTCCGTGCCCGGCCAATGGCAGAACCTCACCACCCCCGCACAACTCGCCGCGGCGCTGGACGCGGCGCGCGCCGCCGGTCGGCCGGTGCTGCTCGACTGGTACGCCGACTGGTGCATCAGCTGCAAGATCATCGAGCGCCAGGTGCTGCCCGCCGAGGAAGTCCAGAGCCAACTCGGCAAATACCAGCTACTGCGCTTCGACATGACCGCCAGCACCGAGGAACAGCGCGCGCTGCTGGATCGCTACAACCTCTTCGGCCCGCCGGCGATCCTGCTGTTCGCCGCCGACGGACGGGAGCACAGCGATCTGCGGATCATCGGCGAAACCGACGCGACCACCCTCTCCAAGCGTCTGCGCGAGGCCGCTTCGCGCTGATCCGCGCCTCATATTTCTGCAGCAATCATCAGGCAACATGCCGACATCTACAGCAAAACCGGCATGACTGGACAGTCACGCCGGCTTTCCGGCATAGTCCCGGCCTATTCCTACCCCGTCCGAACGAGAGAACAAGACCCAGATGGCCACCTTACTGGTATTGCACGGGCCCAACCTCAACCTGCTGGGCACCCGCGAACCCGGGGTCTACGGCTCGGTCACCCTCGAGCAGATCAACCTGGACCTGGAGCGCCGCGCCCGCGAAGCCGGCCATCACCTGATGTACCTGCAGAGCAATGCCGAGTACGAACTGATCGACCGCATCCATGCCGCGCGCAGCGAAGGTGTGGACTTCATCATCATCAATCCGGCGGCTTTCACGCATACAAGTGTCGCGCTACGTGACGCATTGCTCGCAGTGAGCATCCCATTCATCGAAGTGCACCTGTCCAACGTGCACAAACGCGAACCTTTCCGGCATCACTCCTACTTCTCCGACGTAGCGGTAGGGGTGATCTGCGGCCTGGGAGCCACAGGCTACCGCCTGGCCCTGGAGTCCGCCCTCGAACAACTTGAACGCCCGTGACCATTACCTGGGAGTGCGAACGCTAATGGACATCCGTAAAGTCAAAAAACTGATCGAACTGCTCGAAGAATCCGGTATCGACGAGCTGGAAATCAAAGAAGGCGAAGAGTCGGTACGCATCAGCCGCCACAGCAAGACCGCCGCTCAGCCGATCTACGCCGCCGCCCCGGCCTACGCCGCTCCGGCCGCTGCTCCGGCCCCGGTTGCCGCCGCTGCCGCCCCGGCCGCTGAAGCTGCTCCGGCAGCCGCCAAGCTGAACGGCAACGTGGTCCGTTCGCCGATGGTCGGCACCTTCTACCGTTCGCCGTCGCCGACCGCCGCTCCCTTCGTGGAAGTCGGCCAGAGCGTGAAGAAAGGCGACATCCTGTGCATCGTCGAAGCCATGAAGATGATGAACCACATCGAGGCGGAAACCAGCGGCACCATCGGCGAAGTCCTGGTCGAAAGCGGCCAGCCGGTCGAGTACGACCAGCCGCTGTTCACCATCGTCTAAGCCGCGGGGAGCCCTGCGATGTTGGAAAAAGTACTGATCGCCAACCGCGGCGAAATCGCCCTGCGGATCCTGCGCGCCTGCAAGGAACTGGGCATCAAGACGGTCGCGGTGCACTCCACCGCCGACCGTGAGCTGATGCACCTGTCGCTGGCCGACGAAGCCGTCTGCATCGGCCCGGCCCCGGCCGGCCAGTCGTACCTGCACATCCCGGCAATCATCGCCGCCGCCGAAGTCACCGGCGCCAACGGCATTCACCCGGGCTACGGCTTCCTCGCCGAGAACGCCGACTTCGCCGAGCAAGTGGAGCGTTCCGGCTTCACCTTCATCGGCCCGAACGCCGACGTGATCCGCCTGATGGGCGACAAGGTCTCGGCCAAGGACGCCATGAAGAAAGCCGGCGTCCCGACCGTACCGGGCTCCGACGGCCCGCTGCCCGAAGACGAGGAGACCGCCCTGGCGATCGCCCGCGAGGTCGGCTACCCGGTGATCATCAAGGCCGCCGGTGGCGGTGGTGGTCGCGGCATGCGCGTGGTGCACAGCGAGGAAGACCTGATCAAGTCGGCCAAGCTGACCCGCACCGAAGCGGGCGCTGCCTTCGGCAACTCCATGGTCTATCTGGAGAAGTTCCTGACCAACCCGCGTCACGTGGAAGTTCAGGTCCTCTCCGACGGCCAAGGCAATGCCATCCACCTGGGCGACCGCGACTGCTCGCTGCAGCGTCGTCACCAGAAGGTTCTCGAAGAAGCGCCTGCTCCGGGCATCGACGAGAAGGCCCGCCAGGAAGTCCTCGAGCGCTGCGTTCGCGCGTGCATCGAGATCGGCTATCGCGGCGCCGGCACCTTCGAGTTCCTCTACGAGAACGGCCGCTTCTACTTCATCGAGATGAACACCCGCGTACAGGTGGAGCACCCGGTGTCGGAGATGGTCACCGGTATCGATATCGTCAAGGAGATGCTCAGCATCGCCTCGGGCAACAAGCTGTCGTTCAAGCAGGAAGACGTGGTCATCCGTGGCCATGCACTGGAATGCCGGATCAACGCCGAGGACCCGAAGACCTTCCTGCCCAGCCCCGGCAAGGTCAAGCACTTCCACGCCCCGGGCGGCAACGGCGTGCGCGTCGATTCGCACCTGTACAGCGGCTATGCCGTACCGCCGAACTACGATTCGCTGGTGGGCAAGATCATTGCCTACGGCAAGGATCGTGACGAAGCCCTGGCGCGGATGCGCAATGCCCTGGACGAGCTGATCGTCGACGGTATCAAGACCAACACCGAGCTGCACAAGGAGCTGGTCCGCGACAAGGAGTTCTGCAAGGGCGGCGTGAACATCCATTACCTGGAGAAGAAGCTGGGTATGGATAAGCACTGAGGCCCGGACGGCGCTATCATGTGCACCCCCGAAGGAGCGGCCTGGCCGCTCCTTCGCATTTCTACCGCCTGGAAATTCCGGAGATCACACATGCCCTGGGTTCAAGTCCGCCTCGCCATCACCCCGGATCAGGCAGAAACCTACGAAGACGCCCTGCTCGAAGTCGGCGCCGTATCGGTGACCTTCATGGATGCCGAGGACCAGCCGATCTTCGAACCCGACCTGGGCACCACCCCGCTGTGGAGCCACACCCACCTGCTCGCGCTGTTCGAAGACGGCACCGACGAAGCCGCGCTGGTCGCCCATCTGCAGCTGCTGACCGGCGGTGACCTGCCACAGCACGAGATCGAGCGCGTCGAGGACCAGGACTGGGAGCGCAGCTGGATGGACAACTTCCAGCCGATGCGTTTCGGCCGCCGCCTGTGGATCGTGCCGAGTTGGCATGAGGCGCCAGAGCCGGACGCGGTGAACCTGCTGCTCGACCCGGGCCTGGCCTTCGGCACTGGCACCCATCCGACCACCGCACTGTGCCTGGAATGGCTGGACGGCCAGGAGCTGGCCGGCGATACCGTGCTCGACTTCGGCTGCGGCTCCGGCATTCTCGCCATCGCCGCACTGCTGCTCGGCGCCGAGCAGGCGCTGGGCACCGATATCGACCCGCAGGCCCTGGAAGCATCGCGCGACAACGCCACGCGCAACGGCATCGACCCGGCAAAATTCCCCGTCTACCTGCCCGCCGACCTGCCGCAGCAGCCGGCCGACGTGGTGGTGGCGAACATTCTGGCCGGCCCGCTGGTCTCACTGGCAGGCCAGCTGACCTCGCTGGTCAAGCCCGGCGGCCGCCTGGCACTGTCCGGCATCCTCGCCGAGCAGGCCGAGGAAGTGCGCGCTGCCTACGCGGACGCCTTCGACCTCGACCCGACTGCCGAGCGCGATGGCTGGATTCGCATCAGCGGCCGTCGCCGCTGAGTTCGCGAACTGGCCATCTGCCTGCCCTGCAGGCCTTGAGGTAGACTAAGCGACTGATTTCGAGCCGGACCGCCGCATGAGCGATAGTTTCATCACACAGTGCCCGCATTGCCACACCAGCTTCCGCGTCAATCAGGCGCAGTTGGGTGCGGCCAATGGCGCTGTGCGCTGCGGCTCCTGCCTCAAGGTGTTCAACGCGCTGCAGCACATGCAGCGCCCCGCCGGCCAGGCGCCCGCGCCCATTCCGGCGCCGGTTCCCGTACCTGCCCCCGAACGCGTCGCGCAGCCGGCTGTCAGCGCCCCGCCACAGCCTGCACCGCAGCCGCCAGCTCCGCGCCCCGTTGCTCCGGCTACGCCAGTCAGCCCGCCCGTCGGCGCCACCCTGGGTTGGCCGCTGGCTCCGCACAGCGCGCGCCCGGCAGCCGACAGCAATGCCGCCGAGCCTGCACCTGCACCTGCACCTGCACCTGCACCTGACGCAACTACCAGCATCCCGACCAAGCTCGTCGACGAGACGCTGTGGATCCACGACGACCTCGACCTGGACAGCCTCAACCTCGACGAGGAACTGGCCAAGCTCGACGAATTCGAGCTCTCCCAGGAATTCCGCGAGCTGAAGGCCGCGCCCAAGCCCGCCGACGCCCTGCTCGGCGCGCAGCACAAGCCGCGCGATCCGCACGACGAGCGCTGGGCCGAAGCCCTGCTGGAAGACGAACGTCACGCCCCCGGCGCGCGCCAGGAGCCGAGCCTGGGCACCCCCGAAGCGGAACCCGAGGAGCTGCCAGAAGCCCCACAGCCGATCGAACCCGAGCCCGTCGTCACCAGCGAAAGCGAGCCCGAAGAGGACGACGAGCCCCTGCCTGCGTTGAGCGCCCGACGCGACGACGACGAAATCGCCGAGCCGCTGGACGAAGACGACGAAGGGCGCGAACCGACGATCGAGGCCAACGACGAGCCTGACGAAGACGAAAAGCCGCACGTTGTGCAATCGATACGCAACGAACCGGCCCTGCGCGACGAGAGCCTGCGCGAGCTGAGCGACGAGCCGCTGCAGCTGGACTGGCAAAAGCCCAAGGGTCGCTGGGGCCGTCGCCTGCTCTGGACGCTGCTGATCCTGCTGGCCGCCGGCGGCCTGGGCGCGCAGTACGTGGTCTATCACTTCGACGAACTGGCCCGCGAGGACGCCTATCGTCCCTGGTTCGCCGAATTCTGCCCGCAGATCGGCTGCAGCCTGCCGTCGAAGGTCGACGTCGAGCAGATCCGCAGCAGCAACCTGGTGGTGCGCAGCCATCCGGACTTCAGCGGCGCGCTGGTGGTGGACGCGATCATCTACAACCGTGCCAGCTTCTCGCAGCCTTTCCCGCTGCTGGAGCTGCGTTTCGCCGACATCAACGGCCAGCTTCTCGCCAGCCGCAGCTTCAAACCCAGCGAGTACCTGGGCGGAGAACTGGCCGGTCAGACCGAGATGCCGCCGCAGACGCCGATTCACATCTCGCTCGACATCCTCGACCCCGGTCCCAAGGCGGTCAATTACAGCCTCAGCTTCCACTCCCCGGAGTAAGCGCGCACCTAGCGCAGAAGGCGATGCGGCGCCAGTTCCGCTCGTCTTCCAACCGTCGGCAATAAGCAATCTGCTGTTCAGAATTTATCCAAATTCGCCTTTATCCGGTCATCGAGAGCGGGTATCATGCCCTCCCTTTTTTGCATGCACCGGTGGCTCTTCACCGTCGCCTCCCCGAGTAGTTGACCCGCGGGAGCGGCTGGCGATTGCGCCCCATAACAGGGAAGCGATGTCGGTGGTTCGCATCGGCTCTTACACACTGCCCAACAGACTGATCCTGGCGCCCATGGCTGGCGTGACCGATCGCCCGTTCCGCCAGCTGTGCCGTCGTCTCGGCGCCGGCATGGTGGTATCGGAGATGGTCACCAGCGACGTGCGCCTGTGGAACACCCGCAAGTCGCGCCTGCGCCTGGTGCACGACGGCGAGGATCAGCCGCGCTCGGTGCAGATAGCCGGGGGCGACCCGCAGATGCTCGCCGATGCCGCGCGCGCCAACGTCGAGTTGGGCGCGCAGATCATCGACATCAACATGGGCTGCCCGGCGAAGAAGGTATGCAACAAAGCGGCAGGTTCTGCCCTGCTCAAGGATGAGGTCCTGGTGGCCGAGATCCTCGAAGCCGTGGTGGCCGCCGTCGAGGTGCCGGTGACCCTGAAGATTCGCACCGGCTGGGACCGCGACAACCGCAATGGCGTGACCATCGCGCGCATTGCCGAGCAGTCCGGTATCCAGGCGCTGGCCGTGCATGGCCGTACCCGCGCCGACCTCTACACCGGCGAAGCCGAATACGAAACCATCGCTGCGATCAAGCAGGCGGTTTCCATTCCGGTCTTCGCCAATGGTGACATCGACTCGCCGGAAAAGGCCGAACGCGTGCTCGCGCTGACCGGGGTGGATGCCCTGCTGATCGGCCGTGCCGCCCAGGGACGGCCTTGGATATTCCGCGAGATCGATCATTACCTGAGCACCGGCGAGAGATTGCCGGCGCCATCCTTGGGCGAAGTGGAAAGCATCTTGCTTGAGCACCTCGCCGCATTGCACGCGTTCTATGGGGAAGAGCTGGGTGTTCGTATTGCCCGCAAGCATGTGGGCTGGTACCTGGCGACGTTACCGGGGGCGGCGGAGTTCCGCGCCCAGTTCAATCGTTTGCAGAACACGGATGCACAGAGCGCCAGCGTCAGGCAGTTCTTCGCCGAGCGCCACAATAACGGAGAAGGGGTGGCCGCATGACAACGATGACCGAGACATTAGTGAGTGGAATGACACCCGTGAGCGACAACGCGAACCTCAAACAGCACCTGACCACACCGACGCAGGAAGGGCAGACCCTCCGCGACAGCGTGGAAAAGGCACTGCACAACTATTTTGCCCATCTCGAAGGGCAGCCGGTCACGGACGTATACAACATGGTGCTCTGCGAAGTGGAAGCACCGCTGCTGGAAACCGTCATGAATTACGTGAAGGGTAACCAGACCAAGGCCTCCGAGCTGCTCGGCCTGAACCGCGGCACGCTGCGCAAGAAACTCAAGCAATACGATCTGCTCTAACGAGCCGCACTCGCCCGTGGTCATCCGAAGCCGGGGTCGAACCCGGCTTCGAGCTTCTGGCCCGGGGCACGCGACTCCTCCCTGATCTTTCTCTCTGGACGATGGCTCTCAGATGACCGACCAAACCACCCGCCTGCCCATCCGCCGCGCGCTGATCAGCGTTTCCGACAAGACCGGCGTCGTCGACTTCGCCCGCGAACTGGCCGCCCTCGGCGTGGAAATCCTCTCCACCGGCGGCACCTACAAGCTGCTCAAGGACAACGCCATCGCCGCCGTGGAAGTGGCCGACTACACCGGCTTCCCGGAAATGATGGACGGCCGCGTGAAGACCCTGCACCCGAAAGTGCACGGCGGCATCCTCGGTCGTCGCGACATCGACGGCGCGGTGATGGAAGAGCACGGCATCAAGCCGATCGACCTGGTGGCGGTCAACCTGTACCCGTTCGAGGCCACCGTGGCCAAGCCGGACTGCGACCTGCCGACCGCCATCGAGAACATCGACATCGGCGGCCCGACCATGGTCCGCAGCGCGGCGAAGAACCACAAGGACGTTGCCATCGTGGTCAATGCCGGTGACTACGCCGGCGTCGTCGCGGCCCTGAAAGCCGGCGGCCTGACCTACGCCCAGCGCTTCGACCTGGCCCTGAAGGCCTTCGAGCACACCTCGGCCTACGACGGCATGATCGCCAACTACCTGGGCACCATCGACCAGGCGCGCGACACCCTGTCCACCGAAGGCCGCGGCGCCTTCCCGCGTACCTTCAACAGCCAGTTCATCAAGGCGCAGGAAATGCGCTACGGCGAGAACCCGCACCAGAGCGCGGCCTTCTACGTCGAGGCGAAGAAGGGCGAGGCCAGCGTCTCCACCGCGATCCAGCTGCAGGGCAAGGAACTGTCGTTCAACAACGTGGCCGACACCGACGCCGCGCTGGAGTGCGTGAAGAGTTTCGTCAAGCCGGCCTGCGTCATCGTCAAGCACGCCAACCCGTGCGGCGTGGCCGTGGTTCCGGAAAACGAAGGCGGCATCCGCAAGGCCTACGACCTGGCCTACGCCACCGACACCGAGTCGGCCTTCGGCGGCATCATCGCCTTCAACCGCGAGCTGGACGGCGAGACCGCCAAGGCCATCGTCGAGCGCCAGTTCGTCGAAGTCATCATCGCCCCGAAAGTCTCCGCCGCTGCCCGTGAAGTGGTCGCTGCGAAGGCCAACGTGCGCCTGCTCGAGTGCGGCGAATGGCCGGCCGAACGCGCCGCTGGCTGGGACTTCAAGCGCGTCAACGGCGGCCTGCTGGTACAGAGCCGCGACATCGGCATGATCACCGAGGCCGACCTGAAGATCGTCACCCAGCGCGCGCCGAGCGAGCAGGAAATCCACGACCTGATCTTCGCCTGGAAAGTGGCCAAGTTCGTCAAGTCCAACGCCATCGTCTACGCCAAGAACCGCCAGACCGTCGGTGTCGGCGCCGGCCAGATGAGCCGCGTCAACTCCGCCCGCATCGCCGCCATCAAGGCCGAGCACGCTGGCCTGGAAGTCAAAGGCGCGGTCATGGCCTCGGACGCCTTCTTCCCGTTCCGCGACGGCATCGACAATGCGGCCAAGGCCGGCATCACCGCGGTGATCCAGCCGGGCGGTTCGATGCGTGACAACGAGGTGATCGCGGCAGCCGACGAAGCCGGCATCGCGATGGTATTCACCGGTATGCGTCACTTCCGCCACTAAGGTGGATCGGACGCGCTGAAGCAGGCATCTGCGGCGTTGCCCGAACGTTCCCCAATGCTCATTGCCAGAAGGCAACTCCGCTTGGTGAACGCTCGGGCGCCTTGCATCTACCAGCTTCATCGCGCCCCTTGAGATCAGTTCGTGAAGAGCGGACTGATCGTGAGAATTCGTAGGTTGGGTGGAGCGAAGCGATACCCAACGATCCGGCTGGTCCGGAACTGTTCAGGAGAATTCCAATGAACGTACTCATCATCGGCAGCGGCGGCCGTGAACACGCCCTGGCCTGGAAAGTCGCCCAGGACCCGCGCGTCGAGAAGGTCTTCGTCGCCCCGGGCAACGCCGGCACCGCCACCGAAGCCAAGTGCGAGAACGTCGCCATCGACGTGCTGGCCCTGGAGCAACTGGCCGACTTCGCCGCGAAGAACGTGCAGCTGACCATCGTCGGCCCCGAAGCGCCGCTGGTGAAAGGCGTGGTCGACCTGTTCCGCAGCCGTGGCCTGGACATCTTCGGACCGACCGCCGGCGCCGCCCAGCTGGAAGGCTCCAAGGCCTTCACCAAGGACTTCCTCGCGCGCCACAAGATCCCCACCGCCGACTACCAGAACTTCACCGAAGTCGAGCCGGCGCTGGCCTACCTGCGCGAGAAGGGTGCGCCCATCGTGATCAAGGCCGACGGCCTGGCCGCGGGCAAGGGCGTGATCGTCGCCATGACCCTGGCCGAAGCCGAGGAAGCCGTGCGCGACATGCTCGCCGGCAACGCCTTCGGTGACGCCGGTTCGCGCGTGGTGATCGAAGAGTTCCTCGACGGCGAGGAAGCCAGCTTCATCGTCATGGTCGACGGCAAGAGCGTGCTGCCCATGGCCACCAGCCAGGACCACAAGCGCGTCGGCGACGCCGATACCGGCCCGAACACCGGCGGCATGGGTGCCTACTCGCCCGCTCCGGTCGTGACCCCGGACGTGCACCAGCGCGTGATGGACGAAGTCATCTACCCGACCGTGCGCGGCATGGCCGAGGAAGGCAACGTCTACACCGGCTTCCTCTATGCCGGCCTGATGATCGACAAGAGCGGCGCACCCAAGGTCATCGAGTTCAACTGCCGCTTCGGCGACCCGGAAACCCAGCCGATCATGGTTCGCCTGGAAAGCTCCCTGGTCCTGCTGGTCGAGGCCGCCCTGGCCAAGGCGCTGGACAAGGTCGAGGCGACCTGGGATCCGCGTCCGACCGTGGGCGTCGTGCTGGCCGCTGGCGGCTACCCGGGCGACTACGCCAAGGGTGACGTCATCGAAGGCCTGGACGCAGCCGCCGAGCTCGACGGCAAGGTGTTCCACGCCGGTACCGCGCTGAAGGACGGCCAGGTCGTCACCAGCGGCGGCCGCGTGCTCTGCGCCACCGCCATCGGCCCGACCGTCTCCTCGGCCCAGCAGCAGGCCTACCGCCTGGCGGAGCAGATCCGCTGGAACGGCTGCTTCTACCGCAAGGACATCGGCTACCGCGCCATCGCCCGCGAACGCGGCGAAGGCTGATAGCCGAGCGTGGGGAGGCGGTTGCAAGGCCGCCTCCCCCACTCCCCGCCGACCTGCAGTCGGAGTGCGATTGGCGGCGGGCACGGACGGATTACGGCGTACCTAGCACTTGGCTATAATCCGGCCACTCACCATCGAAGGGACCTCGCCGTGCGCCGGCTCTGGATTGCCACAGGACTCCTCGTTTGCCTGCTGCTGACCGCCCTGGTCGCCGGCCCGAGTCCGGCTTGGGCACAGGAGGCTGGCGGCTGGTCGCAACTGCAGGACCGCGACGGTCAGCTGCAACTCCAGGACGTCATCTCCCCTCGCCTGCGCCCCCTGTTCAGTCCCCTCGCGATCGAAGACCTGCACGCCCCAGCCGGCCCCGGCGCCACCTGGCTGCACTATCGCCTGCAACCCAGCGACACCCCGCGCCAGCTGCGCCTCTTCGCCCCGAGCCTGGACAGCCTGCAGCTCTACCTGCTGCACGACACGCAACTGCTCGAAGAGCGCCAGGCCGGCAACCTCTTCCCCGGCCAGCGCCCGCTGCTCAACAGCGACATCCTGCTCCCCCTGCGCAACAGCGCGCAGCCGCTGGACCTTTACGTGCGCCTGAGCACTTCGCAGAGCCTGCGACCGAACATCGCCCTGGAAAGCGTCGAGTATCCCGGCGGCCAACAGCGCCAGCTGCAATTCGGCGTGCTGCTCGGCTGCCTGGGCATGCTGCTCTACAACCTGGTGCGCTTCGCCTACTCCCGCGTGCGCAGCGGCCTCTGGCTGGCCGGCATGCACCTCGGCCTGCTGGTCGCCTGCCTGACCCTGTTCGGCCTGCTCAGCCCCTGGTACGGCACCCACCAGCTCTGGCAACCGCTGACCGCACAGCTGGCCCTGCTGCTGGTGCTGGCCTGCGCGCTCGGCTTCACCGCGGCCTTCTTCCGTGGCCAGCCACCGCACCTGCCGCTCAAGCGCCTGCTGTTCGGCGGTAGCGCCGGCTTGCTGCTGTTCGGCCTGCTGCTGCGCTGGACCTTCGAGCTCGCGCCCAGCGACGTGCTCTACGGCCTGGTCGCAGTGATCGCCATCGGCCTGTTCCTGGTCGCCGCCTACCACCTGCGCCAGGGCTACCGCCCGGCGCGCCTGGTGACCTTGGCCTTCGGCCTGTTCCTTGCGGTCTGGCTGATCTGCCTGCCGGCCCTGCTCGGCTATGTGGCGACCCGCAGCGACTGGCTCGGCACCGGCCTGCTCGGGCTGACCGCCGCGGTCGGTTTCCTGCTCAGCCTGGCGCTCGCCGAACGCCAGCGCCTGCGCCAGGAAGAAAGCTTCGACGCCAGCCGCCGCCGCGCCGCGACCCTGGCCGAGCTCAAGGCCAAGGGCGAATTCCTGGCGAAGATCAGCCACGAGATCCGCACACCCATGAACGGCGTGCAGGGCATGACTGAACTGCTCCTCGGCACGCCGCTTTCGGCCAAGCAGCGTGACTACGTGCAAACCATCCACAGCGCCGGCAACGAATTGCTGGCGCTGATCAACGAAATCCTCGACATCTCCAAGCTGGAGTCCGGGCAGATCGAACTGGACGAAGTGCAGTTCGACCTCGGCGCGCTGCTCGAGGATTGCCTGGCGACCTTCCGCAGCCGCGCCGAACAGCAGCAGATCGAGCTCATCAGCTTCACCCAGCCGCAGGTGCCGCGCGTCATCAGCGGCGACCCCACGCGCCTGCGCCAGGTGCTGCTGAGCCTGCTCGACAACGCCTTCAAGCAGACCGAGGAAGGCGAGATCCTGCTGGTCGTCGCCCTCGAAGGCGCACCGGCAGAGCCGCGCCTGCGCATCGCCGTGCAGGACAGCGGCCGGCCGCTGGATGCCAACGAGCGCCAGGCGCTGC
This sequence comes from Pseudomonas knackmussii B13, assembly GCF_000689415.1. Taxonomy (NCBI): domain Bacteria; kingdom Pseudomonadati; phylum Pseudomonadota; class Gammaproteobacteria; order Pseudomonadales; family Pseudomonadaceae; genus Pseudomonas; species Pseudomonas knackmussii. The sequence continues at coordinate 5,435,124 of NZ_HG322950.1, forward strand.
TGACCACCGAACTGCACAGCCGCGACTTCCTCTCGGCCACCCGCCTGAGCGGGCGCCTCGGCCTGATCATCGCGCGCCAGCTGATCAGCCTGATGGCCGGCAAGCTCGGTATCGAGAGCGGCACCGACAGCGGCAGCGAAGCCGGCAATACCCTGTGGTTCAGCCTGCCGCTGGACCGGCAGATGCTCGACCACCCCACCGCCGACCTCGACAGCCCGCTGCAAGGCGCGCGCCTGCTGGTGGTGGACGACAACCAGACCTGCCGCAAGGTCGTGGTGCAGCAGTGCAGCGCCTGGGGCATGAACGTCAGCGCCGCCGCCTCCGGCAAGGAAGCGCTGGCGCAGCTGCGCACCAAGGCGCACCTGCGCGAGTACTTCGACGTGGTCCTGCTCGACCAGGACATGCCGGGCATGACCGGCATGCAGCTGGCGACCAAGATCCAGGAAGACCCCAACCTCAACCACGACATCCTGCTGATCATGCTCACCGGCATCAGCAACGCGCCGAGCAAGATCATCGCGCGCAACGCCGGGATCAAACGCATCCTGGCCAAGCCGGTGGCCGGCTACACGCTCAAGGCGACCCTCGCCGACGAACTCGCCCAGCGCGGCCCCAGCGGCGTCAGCAACTACCTGCCGCCGAGCGAGCCGGAACCGACGCCGCTACCCCCTCCCGGCGACTTCCGCGTGCTGGTCGCCGAGGACAACAGCATCTCCACCAAGGTCATCCGCGGCATGCTCGGCAAGCTCAACCTGCAGCCGGATACCGCCAGCAACGGCGAGGAAGCCCTGGCCGCGATGAAGGCCACGCAGTACGACCTGGTGCTGATGGACTGCGAGATGCCGGTGCTCGACGGCTTCTCCGCCACCGAACGCCTGCGCGCCTGGGAAGCCAGCGAACACCGCCCGCACACCCCGGTGGTGGCCCTCACCGCGCACATCCTCAGCGAACACAAGGAACGCGCCCGCCTGGTCGGCATGGACGGCCACATGGCCAAGCCGGTGGAGCTCTCCCAACTGCGCGACCTGGTGACCTACTGGGTCGGCGAGCGCGACAAGCGCCAGCGCCAGCAGAAGGACGAGGCGCTGCCGTCCTGACGACGGAGTTTCCCCTGTAGGAGCGGATCTCATCCGCGAATGACGCCGCACCCCAAGCAATCGCGGACAAGGTCCGCTCCTACAAAGTGCCACCCCCTTGGCCTATTTAGCACCAGGCCATGACCCCGCCCGCCGAGCCCGCTATGCTTGCGCCCCAGCCACGCCGCCGCGCGTGAGACATCTCATCTGGACGAGTTGCCCCCCATGCATGTGCTGTTCAGCGTGTACCTGAAGATGCTGGTGCTCTACAGCCCCTTCTTCGTGCTTTCCTGCTTCATCAGCCTCAGCCGCGGCTTCGCCCCGCGCGACCGCAAGCGCATGGCCTGGCGCGTGGCCCTGGCCGCGCTGATCGCCAGCGTGCTGCTGTACCTGTTCGGCCGCTACATCTTCACCCTCTTCGGCATCACCGCCGACGCCTTCCGCATCGGCGCGGGCTCGGTGCTGTTCATCTCCGCGCTGGGCATGGCGCAAGGGCGCTCGGCGGTGCAGAGCGACAACGTGCAGCAAGACGTCACCATCGTCCCGCTGACCATCCCCATCACCGTCGGCCCCGGCACCATCGGTGCACTGCTGGTGATGGGCGTCGGCCAGCCATGGGAGGACAAGCTGCTGGCCATCGCTGCCATCCTCGTGGCCTGCCTCACCCTCGGCGTCACCCTCTACCTCTCCGACAAGATCGAGAAGATCCTCGGCGAACAGGGCCTGCAGATCGTCAGCCGGCTGATGGGCCTGTTCGTCTGCGCACTGGCCGCGCAGATCATCATGACCGGCGTGCGCGGCTACTTCCTGCCGCCCACCTGATGCGCCCGAATGGGGTGCGAACGGCGACGATGGCCGCCGTTCGCACCAAAGCGGCGCACCAAAAACCCTGACCATTCCGGCAGAAATTCCCGCCGAGGCCTTCTACGACAAGACTTTGCGCTGCTTGGCACGGATGCTGCGATAGCCCTCCCGACCCGCAGGGGTCCCCTACCCACTTCGGGAGGCTGCTCGGATGGCGGCGCACACGCCGCCCGGCGCCCTCCTCGTGTCAGGAAGCCAAGGAGGCTGCCGCGATGAAACGTCGTCCCCTGTTGAAAAGCGCTCTGGCAGTGAGCGCGCTCATGCTCACCGGTCTGTTCCCCTTCAGTTCCCATGCCGCCGACACCATCAAGGTCGGCATCCTGCATTCGCTCTCCGGCACCATGGCGATCTCCGAGACCTCGCTGAAAGACATGGCGCTGATGACCATCGACGAGATCAACGCCAAGGGCGGCGTGAACGGCAAGAAACTGGAGCCGGTGGTGGTCGACCCGGCCTCCAACTGGCCGTTGTTCGCCGAGAAGGCTCGCCAGCTGCTGACCCAGGACAAGGTGGCGGTGGTCTTCGGCTGCTGGACCAGCGTGTCGCGCAAATCCGTGCTGCCGGTGTTCGAGGAACTCAACGGCCTACTCTTCTACCCGGTGCAATACGAGGGTGAAGAGCTCTCGCCGAACGTCTTCTACACCGGCGCCGCGCCGAACCAGCAAGCCATCCCGGCGGTGGAATACCTGATGAGCGAGGACGGCGGCGGCGCCAAGCGCTTCTTCCTGCTCGGCACCGACTACGTCTACCCGCGCACCACCAACAAGATCCTGCGCGCCTTCCTGCACAGCAAGGGCGTGGCCGACAAGGACATCCAGGAGGTCTACACGCCGTTCGGCCACAGCGACTACCAAACCATCGTCGCGGACATCAAGAAGTTCTCCGCCGGCGGCAAGACCGCGGTGATCTCCACGGTCAACGGCGACTCCAACGTGCCCTTCTACAAGGAGCTGGCCAACCAGGGCGTGGAAGCCACCGAAGTGCCGGTGGTGGCCTTCTCGGTCGGCGAGGAAGAGCTGCGCGGCATCGACACCAAGCCGCTGGTGGGCAACCTCGCGGCCTGGAACTACTTCGAGTCAGTGAAGAACCCGGAGAACGAGAAGTTCGTCGCCGCCTGGAAGGCCTACGCCAAGGCGAAGAACCTGCCGAACTACAGCACCGCCGTGACCAACGACCCGATGGAGGCCACCTACGTCGGCATCCACATGTGGGCGCAGGCCGTGGAGAAGGCCGGCACCACCGACGTCGACAAGGTTCGCGAAGCCATGGCCGGGCAGAGCTTCAAGGCGCCATCGGGCTTCACCCTGACCATGGACAAGAGCAACCACCACCTGCACAAGCCGGTGATGATCGGCGAGATCCAGGACGACGGTCAGTTCAACGTGGTCTGGAAGACCGCCGAGCCGATCCGCGCCCAGCCCTGGAGCCCGTTCATTCCGGGCAACGACAAGAAGCCGGACTACGCGGTGCGCAGCAAGTAACGCCGCAGCCCCCAGGCCGCGCTTGCCCTGCAGGCGCGGCCTGGGCCTCCGCCTACGCCGCACCGGGATGACCGCATGCCCACTGCCCTCACTCGCCTTATCCACAGCTGCGCGCTGATCCTCGCCGCGTTGCTACCCCTGTCGGCCCTCGCCGGCCCCGCCCAGGACTTCGCCTCCGCCGACAACGACGCGCGCGGCAAGCTGCTCGAACAATGGGCCGCCGCCCCTGAAGCTGACCGCCTGCCGCTGCTCGAAGCGCTGCTGGCCGGCAAGTTCGCCGTCGACAGCCAGAACCACGCCTTCCTGCTCGGCGACGACAAGCAGTACCACGCCGCCGAAGGCGATGCCGCGCCCGCCGGCGAGCCCGACAAGCTGCGCCTGAACAACCGCCTGCGCGGCCTGCTCAACACCGCCCTGGCCAGCCACCAACTGGTGGCGAAAGCCCCGGCCGTGCGCCTGGAAGCCGCGCGCCAGTTGCAGAAGACCGCCAAGCCCGCGCAGCGCAACCTGCTCGCCTACCGCGTCGGCCTGGAGCCGGACGACTCGGTGAAGGCCGCCCTGCAGCTCGCCCTGGCCAAACTGCAACTGGCCGACAGCGATCCGCAGGTGCGCCTTTCCGCCGTGCGCCTGCTCGGCGAATCCGGCGATCCGCTGGCCCTCACTCGCCTGCAGAACCTGCTCGACCCGACCGCCGAAGCCGACGACCAAGTGCGCACCGCCGCCGCCACCAGCCTGGCCCAGGTAAAACGCCGGCTGATGGTCGGCGACCTCCTCGGCCAAGCCTTCAGCGGCCTGTCGCTGGGCTCGATCCTGCTGCTCGCCGCGCTTGGCCTGGCGATCACCTACGGCCTGCTCGGGGTGATCAACATGGCCCACGGCGAGATGCTGATGCTCGGCGCCTACTCCACCTACGTGGTGCAGACGCTGTTGCAACGCTTCGCGCCCGGCCTGCTTGAGTTCTATCCGCTGCTCGCGCTGCCGGTGGCCTTCCTGGTCACCGCCGCCATCGGCATGGCCCTGGAGCGCACGGTGATCCGCCACCTCTATGGCCGCCCGCTGGAAACCCTGCTCGCCACCTGGGGCATCAGCCTGGTGCTGATCCAACTGGTGCGCGCACTGTTCGGCGCGCAGAACGTCGAGGTCGCCAACCCGGCCTGGCTGTCCGGTGGCATCCAGGTGCTGCCAAACCTCGTGCTGCCGTGGAACCGCATCGTCATCATCGGCTTCGCGCTCTTCGTGCTGGCGCTCACCTGGCTGCTGCTCAACCGCACGCGGCTGGGCCTGAACGTCCGCGCGGTGACCCAGAACCGCAACATGGCGGCCTGCTGCGGCGTGCCCACCGGGCGCGTGGACATGCTCGCCTTCGGCCTCGGCTCGGGCATCGCCGGGCTGGGAGGCGTGGCCCTGTCGCAGGTCGGCAACGTCGGCCCGGACCTCGGCCAGAGCTACATCATCGACTCCTTCCTGGTGGTGGTGCTCGGCGGCGTTGGCCAGCTCGCCGGCAGCGTCTGCGCCGCCTTCGGCCTGGGCGTGGCGAACAAGATCCTCGAACCGCAGATCGGCGCGGTGCTGGGCAAGATCCTGATCCTCGCGCTGATCATCCTGTTCATCCAGAAGCGCCCGCAGGGCCTCTTCGCCCTCAAGGGGAGGTTCGTCGAATGAACCAGCCACTGACCGTCAGCGCCGCGCAGAAGGCCGGGCCGAAGCTGACCCTCGGCCTCGCCGGGCTGGCCTTCGCCGTGTTCCTGGCGCTGCCGCTGCTGCACCTGCTGCCGGAAGGCAGCGCGCTGCACCTGTCCGCCTACGGCCTGACGCTGACCGGCAAGATCCTCTGCTACGCCATAGTCGCGCTGGCCCTGGACCTGGTCTGGGGCTATGCCGGCCTGCTGTCCCTCGGCCACGGCCTGTTCTTCGCCCTGGGCGGCTACGCCATGGGCATGTACCTGATGCGCGAAGCCTCGGGCGACAGCCTGCCGGCGTTCATGACCTTCCTCTCCTGGACGCAGCTGCCCTGGTACTGGCAAGGCACCCAGCACTTCCTCTGGGCGCTGTGCCTGGTGGTCCTGGCGCCGGGACTGCTGGCCTTCGTGTTCGGCTTCTTCGCCTTCCGCTCGCGGATCAAGGGCGTGTACTTCTCGATCATGACCCAGGCCCTGACCTACGCCGGCATGCTGCTGTTCTTCCGCAACGAGACCGGCTTCGGCGGCAACAACGGCTTCACCGACTTCCGCAGCATCCTTGGCTTCCCGATCACCGCGCCGGGCACCCGTGCCGCGCTGTTCCTGGCCATCGTCCTGCTGCTGGCGGCGAGCCTGGCGCTGGGCTTCGCCCTGGCGCGCAGCAAGTTCGGCCGGGTGCTCACCGCCCTGCGCGATGCCGAGAACCGCCTGATGTTCTGTGGCTACGACCCGCGCGGCTACAAGCTCTTCGTCTGGACCCTGTCAGCAGTGATCTGCGGCCTGGCCGGCGCGCTATTCGTGCCTCTAGTAGGAATCATCAACCCCAGCGAGATGTCGCCGACCAACTCCATCGAGGCCGCCGTCTGGGTCGCCCTCGGCGGGCGCGGCAGCCTGATCGGCCCGCTGCTCGGCGCCGGCGTGGTAAACGGCGCGAAGAGCTGGTTCACCGTGGCCTTCCCGGAATACTGGCTGTTCTTCCTCGGCGCCCTGTTCATCGTCGTCACCCTGTACCTGCCCCGGGGCATCCTCGGGCTGATCAAGCGGGAGAAAGCGCAATGAGAGCCGTGCCCCACCTGATGCTCGAACCGGCCTTCGACCCCAGCGCCGCCAGCCGCGACGCTGTCGGCCTCGGCTCCAGTGCCGACGGCAGCCTCGACGTACGCCACGGCACCGTACTGACCCTGGAAGACATCAACGTCAGCTTCGACGGCTTCAAGGCCCTGCGCGACCTGACGCTGTACATCGGCCTCGGCGAACTGCGCTGCATCATCGGCCCCAACGGCGCCGGCAAGACCACGTTGATGGACGTGATCACCGGCAAGACCCGCCCCGACAGCGGCAAGGCCTACTTCGGCGAAACCCTCGACCTCACACGCATGAGCGAAGTGGAAATCGCCCAGGCCGGTATCGGCCGCAAGTTCCAGAAACCCACGGTGTTCGAGGCGCTCAGCGTGTTCGAGAACCTGGAGCTGGCGCAGAAGGCCGACAAGTCCGTGTGGGCCAGCCTGCGGGCGAAGCTCACCGGCGAGCAGAAGGACCGCATCGAAGAAGTGCTCACCACCATCCGCCTGCGCGAGTCGCGCAACCGCCCGGCCGGGCTGCTCTCCCATGGCCAGAAGCAGTTCCTCGAGATCGGCATGCTGCTGGTGCAGGAGCCGCAGCTGCTGCTGCTCGACGAGCCGGTGGCGGGCATGACCGACGCCGAGACCGAGTTCACCGCCGAGCTGTTCAAGTCCCTCGCCGGCAAGCACTCGCTGATGGTGGTGGAGCACGACATGGGCTTCGTCGGCAGCATCGCCGACCACGTCAGCGTGCTGCACCAGGGCCACGTGCTGGCCGAGGGTTCGCTGGACGAGGTGCAGGCCAACAAGCAGGTCATCGAGGTTTACCTCGGGCGTTGAGGCGCCCACCCGAGAACCGGAACCGTAGGGCGAATGAGGCTACGCCTTATCCGCCGCCAAACGCAGGGAAGAACCCATGCTGCAAGTCGACAAACTCCACCAGTACTACGGCGGCAGCCACATCCTCCGTGGCCTGTCGTTCGACGCGAAGATCGGCGAAGTCACCTGCCTGCTCGGACGCAACGGCGTCGGCAAGACCACCCTGCTGCGCTGCCTGATGGGCCTGGTGCCGGCGCGCGAGGGCAGCGTCGCCTGGGAAGGCAAGACCATCACCGGCTTCAAGCCGCACCAGCGGGTGCACGCCGGCATCGCCTACGTACCCCAGGGCCGCGAGATCTTCCCGCGCCTGTCGGTCGAGGAAAACCTGCTGATGGGCCTCTCACGCTTCAGCGCCAAGGAAGCCAAGGCGGTGCCGGACTTCATCTACGAACTCTTCCCGGTGCTGCGCGAGATGAAGCAGCGCCGCGGCGGCGACCTTTCCGGCGGCCAGCAGCAACAACTGGCCATCGGCCGCGCCTTGGCCAGCCGCCCGCGCCTGCTGATCCTCGACGAACCCACCGAAGGCATCCAGCCCTCGGTGATCAAGGAGATCGGCGCGGTGATCAAGAAGCTCGCCCAGCGCGGCGACATGGCCATCCTGCTGGTGGAACAGTTCTACGACTTCGCCGCCGAACTGGCCGACCAGTACCTGGTGATGGCGCGCGGCGAGATCGTCCAGCAAGGGCGCGGGGCGGATATGGAAAGCGAGGGCGTGCGCGGGCTCGTGGCCATCTGATGCTGAAGAGCACTGCCTTCTGGGTTCCCGCGTTCGCGGGAATGACGTTGGGGAAATACGATCTTGACCCCGTCTTCCCCGCGAACGCGGGGACCCAGAAACACATCCGCACCAGAGTAGTGCATGGCAATTACACCACGCACCGCAACCGCGCCCATAGCTGACCGATCGGACAACCGCCGCCCCGCGCAGAACCAGGCCTTCCGGGGATCGCGCACTATCCTGGCGCAGAAGGCACGCCAATTGCTCTGACCACGGCTATCTCCCGCACGGCCCATGCCCATGAACGCCCCCGCCAACCTCTTCCACCCCGCCTGGCACGCCGAGCTGGAGCTGGCCTATGCCCGCTTCGGCGACGGCACGCGGCCGGTGAAGCGGCGCCACCTCGGCCCGCTGCGGGTGCAGAAGCACCTCTACGCCGAGGGCCCGGAGGTCTGCCAGCACATAGTCGTGCACCCGCCCGGCGGAATCGCTGGCGGCGACACCCTCGACCTAGATATCCACGCTGGCGGGAACGCCTGGGCGCAGCTCACCAGCCCCGGCGCCGCCAAGTGGTATCGCGCGGCCTGCCCGGCGCGGCAATCGCTGCGCATTCGCGTTGAACCCGGCGCGACCCTGGAATGGCTGCCGCAGGAAACCATCGTCTTCTCCGGCGCCCAGACCGAGCTGCACACCGAGATCGACCTCACCGGCGACGCCCGCCTGTTCTACTGGGACGTGGTCGCCCTCGGCCGCCCGGCCAGCGGCGAACGCTTCAACCAGGGCCGCTTCAGCGCCGCCCTCGACATCCGCCGCGACGGTCGCCGCCTCTGGCACGAGCGCCAGCGCATCGAAGGCGGCGACCGCCTGCTCGACTCGCCCATCGGCCTCGCCGGCCAACCGGTGATGGCCACCCTGATCGCCAGCGGGCAGCTCGACGCCGAGCTGCTGGAAGCCTGCCGCGCGCTGCCTTGCCAGGGCCGCGGCAACCTGACCCAATTGCCCGGCCTGGTGGTCGCCCGCTGCCTGGCCGCCGAGGCGCTGCACGCCCGCGCCTGGCTGATCGAACTCTGGCGCCTGCTGCGGCCGGCGCTGCTCGGCCGCGAGGCCGTACCTCCCCGAATCTGGAGCACGTAGGCGAGGCCATCAGCCGTTCCGATCAGCGCGCCTGTAATTCATTTGGAGAACAGCATGAACGATCTTGAATACCGGCCCTTCGGGTTGCGGCCTGGCGACTCGCCATGCTGCGTTGCGCGCCTAGGAAAGGGAACAACCCTTCCCGTCGGCACGCGCCTTGCCTGACAAGCCGCCAGACCACAACGCACTGACCTGAACGACTGAAGGACTCGCCATGGATCTCACGCCCCGCGAGAAAGACAAGCTGCTGATCTTCACCGCCGGCCTGGTCGCCGAGCGGCGCCTGGCCCGCGGCCTGAAGCTGAACTACCCGGAAGCCATGGCGCTGATCTCCGCCGCGCTGCTCGAAGGCGCGCGCGACGGCCGCACCGTCGCCGAGCTGATGCACTACGGCACCACCCTGCTGACCCGCGAACAGGTGATGGAAGGCGTGCCGGAGATGATCCCGGAGATCCAGGTGGAAGCCACCTTCCCCGACGGCACCAAGCTGGTCACCGTGCACCAGCCTATCGCCTGACAGCCGGCGCAGACCGGCGACCCCACGACTGAACCTGCCTGAAGGACGAATCCAAGTGCTTATCCGCGAAGCCACCCCCGCCGACCTCGAAGCCCTGCGCGACATCTACAACGACGCCGTGCTCAACACCACCGCGATCTGGAACGAGATCGCCATCGACGTGGAGAACCGCCGCGCCTGGCTGGAACTGCGCGCCCAGCAGGGCTTCCCGGTGCTGGTCTGCGAAGACGGCGGCGAAGTGGTCGGCTATTCGAGCTACGGCCCCTGGCGCGCCTTCGACGGCTTCCGCGAGACGGTCGAGCACTCGGTCTACGTGCGCGCCGACCAGCGCGGAAAAGGCCTCGGCGTGGTGCTCCTGCAAGCGCTGGTCGAGCGCGCCCGCGCCCAGGGCCTGCACGTGATGGTGGCCGCCATCGAGAGCGGCAACGCCGCCTCGATCCGCCTGCACGAGCGCCTCGGTTTCGTCACCACCGGGCAGATGCCGCAAGTCGGCCAGAAGTTCGGCCGCTGGCTCGACCTGACCTTCATGCAACTGATCCTCGACCCAAGGAGCGCCCCATGATCCCTGGCGAATACGACATCCAGCCCGGCGAGATCGAACTCAACGCCGGCCGCCGCACCCTCGCGCTGACGGTGGCCAACAGCGGCGACCGACCGATCCAGGTCGGCTCGCACTACCACTTCTTCGAGACCAACGACGCCCTGCAATTCGACCGCGCCGCCACCCGCGGCATGCGTCTGAACATCCCCGCCGGCACCGCGGTGCGCTTCGAACCCGGGCAGAGCCGCGAGGTCGAGCTGGTCGAACTGGCTGGCGCGCGGCGGGTTTACGGATTTGCCGGACGAGTGATGGGCGACCTCTGAACGCCCCGCCCAGACAATCATCAAGGAGCGCTGGATGAAGATCAGCAGACAAGCCTACGCCGACATGTTCGGCCCCACCGTCGGCGACCGCGTGCGCCTGGCCGACACCGAGCTGTGGATCGAGGTGGAGAAGGACTTCACCGTCTACGGCGAAGAGGTGAAGTTCGGCGGCGGCAAGGTCATCCGCGACGGCATGGGCCAGGGCCAGCTGCCGGCCGCAGAGGTGGTCGACACCGTGATCACCAACGCGCTGATCCTCGACCACTGGGGCATCGTGAAGGCCGACGTCGGCCTGAAGCACGGTCGCATCGCCGCCATCGGCAAGGCCGGCAACCCGGACATCCAGCCCGGCGTCACCATCGCCCTCGGCGCCAGCACCGAAGTCATCGCCGGCGAAGGCATGATCCTCACCGCCGGCGGCATCGACACGCACATCCACTTCATCTGCCCGCAGCAGATCGAAGAGGCGCTGATGAGCGGGGTGACCACCATGATCGGCGGCGGCACCGGGCCGGCCACCGGCACCAACGCCACCACCTGCACCTCCGGGCCCTGGCACATGGCGCGCATGCTCCAGGCCGCCGACGCCTTCCCGATGAACCTCGGCTTCACCGGCAAGGGCAACGCCAGCCTGCCGCTGCCACTGGAGGAACAGGTGCGCGCCGGTGCCATCGGCCTGAAGCTGCACGAAGACTGGGGCACCACACCGGCGGCGATCGACAACTGCCTGGGCGTGGCCGATCGCTTCGACGTGCAGGTGGCGATCCACACCGACACCCTCAACGAGTCCGGCTTCGTCGAAACCACCCTCGCCGCCTTCAAGGGCCGCACCATCCACACCTACCACACCGAGGGCGCCGGCGGCGGCCACGCGCCGGACATCATCAAGGCCTGCGGCTTCGCCAACGTGCTGCCCAGCTCGACCAACCCGACCCGGCCGTTCACCCGCAACACCATCGACGAACACCTGGACATGCTCATGGTCTGCCACCACCTCGACCCGAGCATCGCCGAGGACGTGGCCTTCGCCGAGTCGCGCATCCGCCGCGAGACCATCGCCGCCGAGGACATCCTCCACGACCTCGGCGCCTTCAGCATGATCAGCTCCGACAGCCAGGCCATGGGCCGCGTCGGCGAAGTCATCACGCGCACCTGGCAGACCGCCGACAAGATGAAGAAGCAGCGCGGCGCCCTGGACGGCGACGGCGCGCGCAACGACAACTTCCGCGCCAAGCGCTACATCGCCAAGTACACGATCAACCCGGCGATCACCCACGGCGTCAGCCACGAAGTGGGCAGCATCGAAGTGGGCAAGCTGGCCGACCTGGTGCTCTGGCGCCCGGCCTTCTTCGGCGTGAAGCCGAGCCTGATCCTCAAGGGCGGCGCCATCGCCGCAAGCCTGATGGGCGACGCCAACGCCTCCATCCCGACCCCGCAGCCGGTGCACTACCGGCCGATGTTCGCCAGCTACGCCGGCAGCCGCCACGCCACCAGCCTGACCTTCATCAGCCAGGCCGCGTTCGAGGCCGGCCTGCCGCAGCAACTCGGCCTGCAGAAGCGCATCGGCGTGGTCCAGGGCTGCCGCACGGTGCAGAAGACCGACCTGATCCACAACGCCTACCTGCCGCACATCGAGGTCGACCCGCAGAACTACCAGGTACGCGCCGACGGCCAGTTGCTCTGGTGCGAGCCGGCCGACGTGCTGCCAATGGCGCAGCGGTATTTCCTGTTCTGAGGGAGTGCGCGGGACAGCTGTAGGAGCGGCCCATGGCCGCGAATCGCGCGCATGGCGCGCTCCTACAAGGGGCATTGCTGCGAGGATTTCGCGGATGAGATCCGCTCCTACGACAGACCGTAGGGCGAATAACCCCGAAGGGGTTATCCGCCAATCAATCCGTACAGGAGCGAGCTAGCGCAGCTGGCTGTCCTTGCTCCCGCGCCGGTTGTAACCGGCATAGGCTGCCTGCTCCTTGTCGTGCGCGGCCTGGCAGTTCACGCACAGGTGCACGCCGGGCACGGCCTTACGCCGCGCCTCGGGAATGACTGCATCGCACTCTTCGCAATGCGTCAGGCTTTCGCCTGTGGGCATCTGGCTGCGGGCGCGCGCGATGGCGTCTTCGATGGTGCTGTCGATCTGTTCCTGCACGGCGCCGTCGTTCGCCCAACCGCTGGCCATGGCAACCTCCGATCAAAATTTGTACAGACTGCAGATATGGCGCTCATGCGCCGGCATTGCAAGAGGCGCCCATCGCGGCGCTTTTTCGCGCGATAACGCACGCCGCTCTGGAATGGGGCTTCCCCGCGCGCCGCGCAACGAGAACAATAGCGCGCTTTGCCGTTCTGGACGTTCTCGATGCGAATCCCCTCTACCCATCTCCGCCGCTGGCTGCCGCTGGCTCTTCTCACCCTGCTCGGCGCCCAGGCACAGGCCGCCGCGCCCGTCAGCAGCCAGGCCAGCCTGATCGACGCCAACCGCTACCTGCTGCTGCTCAGCGCCACCGGCGACGAGCGCTTCCAGACCTACATGGAAAACACCGGCAAGCGCCTCGACGCGAGCCTGGCCGCCAACCAGGACCCCGCGCTGCGCGAGCTGTGGAGCAACTTCCAGCAAGGCAGCCGCAAGCTGGTCGGCAGCTTCGCCACGCAGAAGCTCACGGCCCAACAGAAGATGAGCCAGAGCCTGGCGCTGGAAGAACCCGTCACCGCCTACCTCAAGGCGCATCCGCAGGCCACGCCGACCCTGGCCGACAACCTGCGCCTGCGCGCCCTGCTCGCCGCCCGCGAGGCCAACCTGCGCAGCGCCGATCCGAAGCAGGCCGACGCCGAGGCCGAGCAGATCAAGGCGCTGGACGCCGGCATCCAGCAGCAAATCGACGGGCTGGCGAAGGCCGACCCGACCCTGCACGCCGACCTGAGCAACCGCTGGCACTACCTGCAGGTCAGCCAGAAGAACGGCAAGCTGCTGCCCTACCCGTTCAACGCGCAGATCGACGCCATGCTCGGCAAGCTGGACGCGCGCTGACTCGATTCGTACGGAGAGAATCAGACTTTTCCGATATCTCCGACAGCCAACGGAGAGCAGAATGACAGCCCCCCGCGAGCCGGGACCGCCCCTCCGGCACCGGTTCGCGCATGTACTCCTTTTGGTGCTCGCCCACTGGGCGAGCCGTCTTTTTCCGCTTGCGGAATCCGGACCGGCCGCTCCCTCGGGCGCACTGAAAGTACGCCGGGACCGCAGTGCGGGCTCGCTCCACTCGCCTGCCTCCCGGCAGACGACTGACGAGCCCCCCAAGCGGACCTGCCACCATGCCTACCCGACTGTCCTCCCTCTTCCGCAACTTGCTGTTGGCTGCACTGACGCTACCCGGCCTGAGCCTGGCCGCCGGCAATGAAACCGCCTACATCCTGCAGGATGCTCAGCGCTGCCTGCTGCTGTTCGCCGCCACCGGCGACGAACACTTCCTCCGCTCGCTGCCGAGCCTGGCCGAACGCTACGAGAAGCAGCTCGCCGACCAACCGGGCGCCACCGCCATGTCGCTGTGGAATGTCTGGCTGTTACATCAGAAGTCAGTCGCAGACGCCAGGGCGCATTACGCGCCGGGCAGTCCGCAACTGCTGGACGCGGTGCGCCAAGCCGGCAAGGCCGTCGATCTGTTGCCAAGATTCCTGCCGGTGGTGCAGGACGAAACACCGCCAACGCTGACGGAGAACTTGCGGCAACTGGCGCTACTGGAGGCCCAGGGCGCCAACCAGAAGCTGCTGGGCGGCGACGAGCAGGCGCGGCGCGAAGCGATTGCCGGCCTGCAAGGGCGCATCGAGGAACAATTGACCGCGCTCCCTGCGAGCCCCGAGAACGAGGCCCTGCGCAGCCACTGGCGTTACCTGCGGCTGAGCGAGCACGAGTCTGCGACCCTGCTCTACCCGTTCAACGCGCAGCTGGAATACCTGCTCGCGCGCCTGAACGACTGAGCGCTTACTCCTTCACTTCCATGTATTCCCTGGCGAAGATCTGGTACTCCTCCGGCAGGGTGTACTTCTTCGCCAGCTCCGAAGCGGTCAGGTCGGAAGCGTCTACGCCGCGCTGCTCGCGCAGGCAGTCGTAGGTGGCCTTGATCGCGGCGAAGTAGGCGGCATGGCCGTCCACCACGATGCGCACGCCGAGCTTGGCCAGGCGCTGGTCGTCGCGCAGCGCCGGGTTGCCGTAGGACACCAGCATCAGCGGCACGCTCAGGTGGCGGGCGATCTGCTCCAGGTGCTCGAAGTCGCGGATGCCGACCATGCAGATGCCGTCGGCGCCGGCGGCCTGGTAGGCCAGGGTACGACGGATCACGTCATCCACTTCCAGTACCTCGGCGTTGGTCCGCGCGATGATCGCCATCTCCTGATCCACCCGCGCTTCCAGCGCAGCACGGATCTTGCCGACGCCCTCTTCGACGCTGATCAGGTCGGTGGACTTGCGGCCGAACTGCGCCGGCAACAGCGTGTCCTCGATGGTCAGCGCGGCGACGCCGGCACGTTCCAGCTCGACGATGGTGCGCATCACGTTGAGCGCGTTGCCGTAGCCGTGGTCGGCGTCGGCAATCACCGGCAGGCGCGCAACGCGACCGATGCGGGTGGCCTGCTCGACGAACTCGCTGAGGGTGATGAGTGCGAAGTCGGGGGCAGCCAGAACTTGTAGCGAAGCTACAGAACCACCCAGGATGCCGACTTCAAAGCCCAGGTCCCCGGCGATGCGTGCGGACATCGGATCGAACACCGAGGCGGTGTGATAGCAGGAGGAGGAGTTCAGCAACGCCCGGAAACTCTGGCGTAGCTCGTGGTGGGAGGCTCTGTGCATGGCGGGATCCAACTGCGATCTGGGGTGGGAAAAGGACTTCGACGGAATCGGAAAACTCGTGTAGCAAAACTACAGGGACGCCAAATGTAGCAAAACTACAAGACCTTCCCAAGCACTCTAGCGCTTCCACCGTCCAGCGGCGCGCGAGCCGATAACCGAGCGTCCCGTCGCGCACTCGCGTATAGTGCGCGGCCGTTTTTTCTCCGGACCTGCGCCATGCCTCACTCCCAAGCCGCCCGCGCCCTGGGCATCGACTTCGGCACCTCCAACTCCACCGTCGGCTGGTGGCGCGACGGGGTGGAACCGCTGATCGAGCTGGAAGACGGCAAGATCACCCTGCCCTCGGTGATCTTCTTCAACGCCGAAGAACGCCGCCCGGTGTACGGCCGCCTGGCCCTGCACGAATACCTCGAAGGCTACGAAGGCCGCCTGATGCGCTCGCTCAAGAGCCTGCTGGGCTCGGCCCTGCTCAAGAGCGAAACCACCGTGCTGGGCAGCGCGCTGCCGTTCAAAGACCTGCTCGGGCTGTTCCTCGGCGAGCTGAAGAAGCGCGCCGAAGCCGTCGCCGGCCACGAATTCGAATCGGTGGTGCTGGGCCGCCCGGTGTTCTTCGTCGACGACGACGAAAAAGCCGACCGCGAAGCCCAGGACACCCTGGTCGCCGTGGCGCAGAAGCTCGGCTTCAAGGACATCTCCTTCCAGTACGAACCTCTCGCCGCAGCCTTCGACTACGAACGCAGCATCACGCGCGAAGAGCTGGTGCTGATCGTCGACATCGGTGGCGGCACCTCGGACTTCTCGCTGGTGCGCCTGGCGCCGGAACGCCGCGAAGTGGCCGACCGCCAGGCCGACATCCTCGCCACCGGCGGCGTGCACATCGGCGGCACCGACTTCGACAAGCAGCTCAGCCTGCAGGGCGTGATGCCGCTGTTCGGCTACGGCAGCAAGATGAAGAGCGACGCGCTGATGCCGACCAGCTACCACCTGAACCTGGCGACCTGGCACACCATCAACGCGGTCTACGCGCAGAAGTCGCAGCTGGCGCTGAAGAACATGCGCTACGACATCGTCGATGCCACCGGCATCGACCGCCTGTTCCGCCTGATCGAGCAGCGCGCCGGGCACTGGCTGGCGATGCAGGTTGAGGCCAGCAAGATCGAGCTGAGCGACAGCCAGCGCCGCGACATCGACCTCGCCCGCATTGAGCCGGCGCTGGTCGCCGAGCTGCCCCGTGAGCTCTTCGAGGGCGCCATCGAGCCCCTGCTGGAACGTGTGCGCGGCGGCGTGATGCGTCTGCTGGGCGACGCCGATGTGGACCCGGCCAAGGTCGACACCGTGTTCTTCACCGGCGGCTCCAGCGGCGTGCCGGCGCTGCGCCAGAGCGTGGCGGCCATGCTGCCCAACGCCCGCCACGTCGACGGCGACCGCTTTGGCGGCATCGGCAACGGCCTGGCCATCGAGGCGTTCAAGCGCTACGGCTGATGCCCGGCGGCGGATAACCGCTTCGCGGTTATTCGCCCTACACAAAGCAAGGCCACCACTCACCCCAACCCTATACGTAGGGTGCATAACCCCAAGGGGGTTATGCGCCGCAGCCCCAATCGGCGGATAACCGCGAACGGTTATTCGCCCTACGTTCTAGGCACCCAGCGCGGGCTTGGCTAGGCTTGTCTCACTCGCCAGGAGCCCCGTGATGCCTCAACTCCGTATTGCCTTCCTCTTCACCCTCGCCCTGCCGCTCGCCGGCTGTGGCCTCGGCGAAACCGCCGCCACCGCCGAACTGCAGGCCAAGCAGGCTGCCCAGGCGCAGCAGCAGATGCAGCAAGTCACACAGCAGATCGACCAGGCCAACGCCCAGGAGCAGCAGCGCCGGGACGAGGCCGAGAAAGCCGCGCAGTAAGCCCACCCATCGGCCAAGGAGGCCTGACGCCATGAAACACCGGATCCTCGAGCTGCCCGCCTTCGATCTCGTCGGCATGGAGTTCAAGCCCGCCAGCGACGGCAGTATTCGCGCGCTGTGGCAACGCTTCCTGCCGCAGGCGCCGCAGCTCGCCAACCGCACCGACGCCCAGGTGCTCTATGGCCTGTGCACCCACGACGAACGCGGCGAGTTCCGCTATATCGCCGGCGCCCAGGTGTCGCCTGCCGAGGTGCCGCCGGGCATGTTGCAGATCCGCGTGCCGGCGCAGAAGTACGCGGTGTTCGTCCATCGCGGCACCGTCGACGAGATGCCCGACAGCTTCCAGCGCATCTACTCCGAACTGCTCGCCCTGCGCGGCCTCGAACCGCGCCAGGCGCCGGCCTTCGAGCGCTACGACGAGCACTTCAAAGGCCCGGACGACCCCGCCTCCGAGGTCGAGCTGTACATCCCCGTCTACTGAGACTCAGTGCTTGGCTGGCGCCTTCAGTTGCGCCAGCAGCGGCGCGCACTCGTTGTCGTCGCTCTTGCTCGGCGCGATCAGCGCCAGCAACCCGGCCGCCGGCCCGGCCACCACGCCCAGCGCGACCATGCCGGCGCCGCGCGCCAGCAGCGGCCCGGTATGCACGCCGGCCTGCGGGTTCTTGAAGGTGCCGTGCACGTATAGAGGCGAGCGCAACGAGAACAGCCGCACGCCCTTGCTGTGTGGAATCACATCGAGGTCCAGCTTCTCGTTGGCGAAGTTGGCGGTGCCCTCGACGTTGATGATCGCGTTCTCGGTATCGAAGGCGAACAGCCGTGGCGCGGCCAGGCCCTTGGTGACGCCGACGTCGGCCACCGCGCAATTGATCTTCACGTCGTCGTCGCCGAACAGCTTGGCCACGACATAGTTGCCGACGTTCAGCCCGGCGATCTCCATCAGCCCCTTGCTGATCCGCCCGTCATTGATCACCAGCCTCATGTCCCCATTGGCGCCGCCCAGGATGGTCGCCACCGAGTTGCCGGTGCCGTTCAGGTTGGCGTCGCCATTGAGCTCGCCGTAGCTGGTCTGCATCTGCTGGACGTTCGGGAACAACTGCTTGAGCTTGAGCGCGCGCATCTGCAACTGCAGCTTGCTCTGCATCGGCGTCTTGCCGCCATCCAGCTGTGCCTGCGCGCTCAGGCTGCCGCCGGCGACGCCGAAGCGCAGCGGGTCCAGGCGCAACAGGCCGTCTTCGAGCAACAGGTGGGTCTGCAGGTCGCTGATCGGCAGCTTGTCGCTGTGGATGATGCGCTTGCCGCTGAACTGCACGTCGGCGTCCATCGCGCGCCAGCGCTCGGTGCGGAACGCCTCCACCGGCAGCAGCTTGTCCGTCGGCTGGCGAGTCGTCTGCCCGCGCGCCTGCTTGGCCGAGTTGGAGTCGGCGCCGATCAGCGGGCCGAGGTCGGCCATGCGCAGCTGCTCGGAAGTGAGCTTGCCGCTGAGCTTGGGCCGCGGCTGGGCATTGATGAAGGTCAGGCTGCCGTGCAAGTCGCTCTCGCCCACCTTGCCGTTGAAGTTCTGGTACTCGAAACGCGCGCCCGCCGGGTCTTTCAGCTGCGCTTGCAGGCGCCCGTCGGTGGCGTAGGCCGGAGTGTCCGGCAGGGTCACGCCGGTCAGCGGATAGAGGTTGGCCATGCTGTTGCCGGCCAGCTTCAGGCGCAGGTCGAGCGCGCCCAGGTTCAACGGATCGGTGAGGGTGCCGACCACGCTTGCGCGGGTGTCGCCGATCTTCACCTCGGCCTGCAACGGGAATGGCCGGCTGGCATCTTCCAGCGCCAGCACGCCGCCGACCTTGCCGGCGCCCTCCAGCGGCAGGCCCTTGTAGCTGCCTTGAGCTTTCCAGCCGAACACATAGTCCTGGGTCGCCTGCGCCAACTCGCCGCCCACGCCCTTGCCGGCCAGTTCGGCGAAGGGCACCGGCTTGCCGAGGGTGTTCACCTGCAGATCCAGGCGGGTTTTCAGGCTCTGGTCGTCGAGGTTGATCCGGCCCTGGTCGAAGCCGATCTCGCCGATGGACAGCGTCCACGGCGAAGGCTGCTCGCTGCCGTCCTTCGCCGGCAGGGTGAAGACCCAGTTGGCGCGGCCATCGGCCAGGCGCAGGAGATCGGCGCTCGGTTTGCTCAGGCGGACCTGCGGGATCACCACTTCATGCCACAGCAGCGGCAGCGGCGAGAGGCGGAACTCCACGCGCTCCAGGCTGGCGAACTGCGCGGCGCGGGTCTTGCCCTGCGTCCAGTCGGGGTTGCCCAACGTGAGGTCGCTGGCGCTGAAATGCGGCCACGGCACCAGCGCGCGCCAGCCGCCCTGCTCCGGCTCGCGCTGCCAGAGCACCTGCAAGTCACCATTGATGGCGAAGGGGCGGCCGAGCGCGGCGGAAACCTTCTCGTTGATCAAAGGCCGCACGCCGTTCCAGTCGAAGGTAGCGATGAACACCAGCGCCGCCCCTCCCAGGGCGAGCAGGCCGGCAAGGCCGAACAGACAGATCTTGTGACCGCGGGTCATGCGGAACTCCTTGTCGCCGCGCCGGGAAGACAGCCCCCGGCACATCCGCCCGACAGTGTGGGCAATCACGCCGGTCGAAGCCAGACACCGGCCATTGTGGCCTTGGACACGCCGAGCGGGCGGATGCTCCCGCTTGCGCCGGCAATCGGCCAAGGCGCGCGGCTCGCGCAGCAATCGATCAACCGCCTCACAAACATCGATATCGACGGAAAAGCCCAGGCTAGAGCCATTCCCACGGTTTCGCTCAAAATAAATCAACTATTTAGATAAAAGCAATTAGACCAATAACACCCATCAAGGCCATTGATAGAAGTCATTTTTTAAACTCAAGTTATTGTTTTTATTAGTACAAATTCATAATCAACGCTGTCGATATCGACTATGCAGCGGGTTCGTTTTTCAATCGATATTCCAGAACAGATACTAGCCCCGTGTCCAACGAACTCCCCACTCTCTTCTGGAGCCACATCATGAAACGCACTCTCGTACTTGGCTTTGCCCTCTCCGTACTTGCAGCTAATGCCGCTTTCGCTGGCTCGCAGCAAGAGACCCCGGTCCTGAACGCCACCCAGATCCAGGTTCTGGCCCAAGACGGCGGCGAACGCACCCTCGACCAACAGCACAAGCAACTCGAAGCCGCCAAAGCCCGCTTCGCTGAAAACGGTTCGAGCAAGACCATCGACCAACTGCACCAGCAAATGGGCGTAGCGGAAAATGGCTCCAGCCAGACTGTTGACCGCCTGCACAGCCAACTGGGCGTAGCCGAAAACGGCTCCAGCCAGACTGTTGACCGTCTGCACAGCCAACTGGGTGTCGCTGAAAACGGTTCCAGCCAGACTGTTGACCGCCTGCACAGCCAACTGGGCGTAGCCGAAAACGGCTCCAGCCAGACCGTCGACAAACTGCACAGCCAACTGGGTGTCGCTGAAAACGGTTCGAGCCAGACCGTCGACCGTCTGCACAGCCAACTGGGCGTAGCCGAGAACGGTTCCAGCCAGACCATCGACAAACTGCATAGCGACATGAGTGTTGCCGAAGCCGGTGGCGACATCGTCTTCAACACCCACCTGAAGGCCTAAGCGCCACGCAGTACACCGCAAGGTGAAAGAAAAGCCCGGTTAGTGCCGGGCTTTCTTAGTTCCGCCCCGCTCCATTCCACATCGAATAATCCAGGGTCGCCCCGGCCCGCCCCATCCTGCCCCAAATCCCCTCTGAAACGCCCGCTCCAGAGCGCCTCGGCGCATTCCATCATTTATGGCGATAGTAGAAATTAGCCGGCTAAATAATCGACATCGTTGATCTACAGCATTGATGGGCATCGTTTTTAAATCGATTTATCCGAAGGGAAAATAAGCCTGTACCGGATCAAAACCTCTTCCCCCTTGCGGAGCTACTCAAAATGAAAACCCGAATCGCCCTCAGCCTTGCCCTCTCCCTGCTGGCCGCCAACATGGCCTTCGCCGCCCCCGCGCCGACCAGCGCTTCCGCCATCGCCCAGCCGCAAATCGCCCAGGACGGTTCGGATCGCACCATCGACAAACTGCATCAACGCCAGGCCGCCGACGCCCGCGTTGCCGAGAACGGCAGCAAACACAGCATCGACCGTCTGCACAAAGAAATGGGTAGCGAAGCCCGCGTCGCCGAAAACGGTTCCAGCCGCACCGTCGACAAACTGCACGAGCAAATGGGCGTCGCCGAGAACGGCACCAGCCAGACCGTCGACAAGCTGCACCAACAAATGGGCGTTGCCGAAAACGGCACCAGCCAGACCGTCGACAAACTGCACCAACAAATGGGTGTTGCTGAAAACGGTTCCAGCAAAACCATCGACCGTCTGCACAGCGACATGAGCGTTGCCGAGAACGGTTCCAGCAAAACCATCGACCGCCTGCACAGCGACATGAGCGTTGCCGAAGCCGGTGGTGACATCGTCTTCAACGCCCACCTGAAGGCCTAAACGCCACGCAGTACACCGCAAGGTGAATGAAAAGCCCGGCTGATCTGCCGGGCTTTCTTATTTCCGTCGCTCGAATGATTTACCCGGGAATGCTCACGACCAACCTTTCCCGCCCCACACCCCGCGCAAACGCCCGATCCAGAGCCCTTCGACGAACGCAATCATCGACAGCGATAGTTGCAATCGGACCGGTAAATAATCGAGCTCGTCGATCCTCTGTATTGAGGAGCATCGTTTTTAAATCGATTTCTCCGAAGGGAAAATGAACCTGTACCGGATCAACAGCCCCTACCCCTTTCGGAGCTAACCAAAATGAAAACTCGAATCGCCCTCAGCCTTGCCCTCTCCCTCCTGGCCGCCAACATCGCCTTCGCCCAGGACGGCTCTGATCACATCCATGCCGCCGCAGCCCGTGTAGCCGAAAACGGTTCCAGCCAGACCGTTGACCGCCTGCACAGCCAACTGGGCGTAGCCGAAAACGGTTCCAGCCAAACCGTCGACAAACTGCACAGCCAACTGGGTGTAGCCGAAAACGGTTCCAGCCAAACCGTTGACCGTCTGCACAGCCAACTGGGCGTTGCCGAAAACGGCTCCAGCCAAACCGTTGACCGCCTGCACAGCCAACTGGGTGTTGCCGAAAACGGCTCCAGCCAAACCGTTGACCGCCTGCACAGCCAACTGGGTGTTGCCGAAAACGGCTCCAGCCAAACCGTTGACCGCCTGCACAGCCAACTGGGTGTTGCCGAAAACGGCTCCAGCCAAACCGTTGACCGCCTGCACAGCCAACTGGGTGTTGCCGAAAACGGCTCCAGCCAAACCGTTGACCGCCTGCACAGCCAACTGGGTGTTGCCGAAAACGGCTCCAGCCAAACCGTTGACCGCCTGCACAGCCAACTGGGTGTTGCCGAAAACGGCTCCAGCCAAACCGTTGACCGCCTGCACAGCCAACTGGGTGTTGCCGAAAACGGCTCCAGCCAAACCGTTGACCGCCTGCACAGCCAACTGGGTGTTGCCGAAAACGGCTCCAGCCAAACCGTTGACCGCCTGCACAGCCAACTGGGCGTAGCCGAAAACGGTTCCAGCCAAACCGTCGACAAACTGCACAGCCAACTGGGCGTAGCCGAAAACGGTTCCAGCCAAACCGTTGACCGTCTGCACAGCCAACTGGGCGTAGCCGAGAACGGATCCAGCCAAACCATCGACAAACTGCACGGCGAAATGAACGTAGCCGAAGCCGGTGGCGACATCGTCTTCAACGCCCACCTCAAGGCGTAAGCCTCACGCAGTACACCGCAAGGTGAAAGAAAAGCCCGGCATCTGCCGGGCTTTCTCATTTCCGCGAAGGGTTCAGCTTGCCTTGTCCGGCGCACCGTCGGAGCGGCCGATGTTCGGTGGCGCCTCCACCACAAGCTCTTCCGGCACTTCTTCCACGCGCGGGTCGAGAGTCGCCGACATCGGGCTGACCGTATCGGGCATGGCGACGTGATGCAGCGGCGCCTCGTCGACCCGGTGCAGGCCGGTCACGCGCTTGGGCTGCACCCAGAAGATCAGCAGCACGGCGTAGGCCGACACCAGCATGTAGAACATGCCCGGGCCGAAGCGATGCATCAGCGCACCGGCGAACAGCGGGCCGATGCACGCGCCGACGCCGTAGGTGGTCAGCAGCATGGCCGAGAGCGCTACGCGGCGCGGCTGCTCGACGTGGTCGTTGGCCAGCGCGACCGCCAGCGGGTAGAGGGTGAACAGCAGCATGCCGGTGACGAAACCATTGGCCAGCAACGCCCAGTACGGCAGCTGGATCAGCCCCCACATCGGCACGGCGGCGGCGCACAGCAGCAGCGCATTGCCGCGAATCAGCCAGGCCCGGTTGACCCGGTCCGACAACCAGCCCAGCGGCCACTGCGCGCAGAAGCCGGCGACGATGCACATGCCGACGAACAGGCTCGACTGCGCGGTGTCCAGGCCGTTGCGGTTGGCGTAAACCGGCGCCAGGCCGTAGAAGGCGCCGACCATCAGGCCGGCGACGAAAATGGTGCCCAGCGATTGCGGCACGCGCTTCCAGAAGAAGCCGATCTCCAGCGGCGCCGCCACCAGCTTGGCCGGGTGCACGCGGCGGGTCATGGCCAGCGGGATCAGGCAGGAGGCGAAGCAGATCGCCACCAGCAGCAACGGCTTGTAATCCAGCGCCGGGCTTGCGGCGAGCAGGCCCTGGCCGACCACCAGGCCCAGGTCCACCGCCACCATGTAGCCGGCGAACACCTTGCCGCGCTGGTGGCTCTCGGCCTGCTCGTTGAGCCAGCTCTCGATCACCATGTACTGGTTCATCATCACCGCGCCCAGGACGAAGCGCAGCACGATCCAGATGGCCAGGCTGTCGACCAACGCATGCAGCAGCACCACCACGGTGGCGATCCCGGCGCAGGCCACGTAGGAGCGGATGTGGCCGAAGCTGGCGATCAGCTTGTGGCCGAACTTGCCGCCGCAGACCAGGCCGAAGTAGTAGGCCGCCATCAGCCCGCCGACCCAGAGGTCACCCGCGCCTTCGGCGGTCAGGCGCAAGCCCATGTAGGTGGTGAACAGGCCGGAGCCGGCGAGCATGAGCAAGGTGGCGGTATAGAGCGCCGGGAAGGTGACGAGCGGGCTGAACATGGTGCTTCCTGGCCGCGCAGATGGGCGCGGCGAGCGAGAGTGACTAAGAAGAAAACGCGATGACCGCGGAACGGCCAGGCCGCAAGGCGCAGGCCGGGAGCCGCGCATTATCCACTCCCGCTCCGCGTGCCGCCATTGGCCGCGACACCCGGCCGCCCCGGGATGCTTCAATCAACAGGTAGGAAAATGCTGAAGGAGACGACCATGCCCTTCCATGACCATCGCGAAATCCTGCTCTGGTACCTGCTGCTCAACTACGCCGTGCTGCTGCTCTGGTTCGCCGTGTTCTGCTTCGCCCACGACTGGCTCTATCGCCTGCACAGCCAATGGTTCCGCCTTTCGCCGGAGACCTTCGACGCCCTGCACTACGCCGGCATGGCGATCTACAAGATCGGCGTGCTGCTGTTCGTCCTGGTGCCGCTGCTGGCGCTGTGGATAACCGGCGCGTGAGGCGCGCTGACTGATCGGCTGCGAACGCCAATCGGCGAGCATGGGCGCGGATGCCTGTAGGAGAAATTTTCTCGGCCCCGACAACCGCCGGCGCATTTGGGAAAGGTCCTACACTGCGACTGCATTGCCATCCTACAAGCCCTCTGCGTAGGGTTCCGCCCGCCACGAATTTGCCGTGGCCAGGAGTGGAATCCTGGGTAGTACACCTTGCAGTTCGCTGTAGCAGAGCGCGGCCGGCCTTACGCAGACCGAGCCCTGGCAGTCTATGGCGGACCGTGCAAGGCGGGCGCGAGCCCGACCGGATTGGTGTACTCCGGCGATTCCACCCTTGCACGGTCCGCCTCCATCCACACCCGGATGGGGGCGGTTCCTGATCGGAAAAGGAGCCCCGAAGTGCAAGACGTCTACCTCCCCACTTTCTTCCCCCGTCACCTGCGCACCCTGCGCGCGACCATGATCGACAACCAACCCTGGTTCGCCGCCGTCGACCTCGCCCGACTGCTCGCGGTGAGGTACCCGCACAGCTTCCACCAGCGCTTCCAACCCTACGAAACCCGCAACGTCCTTCTGCAATACGAAAGCGGCCGCGAAGAGCCGGTCGACATGCTCAGCGAGCCCGCGCTCTACAAAGCCCTGGTCCGCTTCGGCCACCCGGAGCTGCGCAGCCTCGAACACTGGCTCAGCCACGAGGTCATCCCCACCCTGCGCGACCTGCACAGCGCCGACGACTACCTGCCGCGCCGCGTGGTGATGAGCCTGCAGCAGCAACGCATGACGCTGCTCGAATGGCAGGGCGAATTGTGGGTGCCGCTGGAGAACGTGCCGAGGCTGATGCAGGCCCGCTGAAAGGGCATTCGGGGGCGGGATTGGACCGGCTGCAAGGCGATCGCGAAGCCCCGTTGCAGAGCGGAAAGCAGTCCCTTTCACGCCCGCCAATCTCGACCGACCAGGCCGCTTTGCCGTTGGAAATCAATCGGTTCGCTTTGCGGCTCGGCGATTTTTTTTATGGGTCCCGAGCATATTTTTAATAATTTTCCTCGGCCGGAAGCTGAAGCACCATCGCCCGCCCCGAAAGGTCTTGCGTTCAGCTTCCACGAGTCAGCAATGAAAAAAACAACAAACGCTTCCGATACCTCAATCCCTGCCCATCAACCGCATTCCAATGCGAGCGCGCCCAGAGCGTTTCGCAAATCCCTAGGCATCACCGCGCTCGTTCTCTTCGGGCTGGCGTACATGGTGCCGCTGGCGGTCTTCACGACCTACGGCCTGGTTACCCGGCTGACCATGGGTCATTTATCCACCGCCTATGTGATCACCCTGGCGGCGATGCTGCTCACCGCCTACAGCTACGGGCGCATGGTCCAGGCGCATCCGTTCTCCGGCTCGGTCTACACCTACACGCGCAAGACCTTCGGCGCCTATTTCGGCTTCATGGCCGGCTGGACGCTGCTGCTCGACTACATCTTCCTGCCGCTGCTCAGCTACCTGCTGATCGGCATCTACATGGCCGAGTACTTCCCGGCGGTGCCCGCCGCAACCTGGATCCTCGGCTCGATCGCGCTGGTGACCTTCCTCAACCTCGTCGGCATCGAGTCCATCACCCGCGTGAACTGGATTCTGATCGTCGCCCAGGGCGTATTCATCGTGGTGTTCATCGCCCTTTCGGTGAGCCACCTGAACGGCCAGGCCGAACCGATTTCGCTGCTCAAGCCAATCTATGGCGAGCACTTCGACTTCTCGCTGGTGATGTCGGGCGCGGCCATGCTCTGCCTGTCGTTCCTCGGCTTCGATGCCGTGTCGACCATGGCCGAGGAAACGCCGAACCCGAAGCGCCAGATTCCCCGAGCCATCATGCTGGTGACGTTGATCGGCGGCCTGCTGTTCATCGTCCCAGCCTATTTCGGCCAGCTGGTCTTCCCGGAATGGAGCGCCCTCACCGACGCCGACTCCGCTGCGCTGGACGTCATGCGCCGCATCGGCGGCGAAGGCCTGGTGACCTTCTTCACCGCGACCTATGTGGCCGGCTGCTTCGCTTCGGCGATGGTGTCCCAGGCCAGTGTGTCGCGCGTGCTGTTCGCCATGGGTCGGGACGGGGCGATTCCCCGGGTGTTCGGCAAGCTGGTGTCGAAGAAGCGCGTACCCGCCACGGCGATCATGCTCATCAGCCTGCTCTCGCTGATCGCGCTGTTCGTCACCCTGGATACGGTCGCCAACATGATCAGCTTCGGCGCGCTCTTCGCCTTCTCGGCGGTGAACCTGGCCGTCATCAAGCATTACCTGATCGACGAGAAGCGCAGCGGCCTGCGTGATTACCTGAGCTACGGCGTACTGCCGGCGGCGGGCTTCCTCAGCACCATCTGGCTGTGGTCGAGCCTGTCGGGCATGACCTTCATGATCGGCTTCGGCTGGATGGCCCTGGGCTTCATCTGCCTGCTCAGCGCCACCCGCCTGTTCCGCGAGCAACTGCCGGAACTGCAGATGGCCGAGTGATGAATCGCCGGAGCACCTGCCCCGGCAGAACGAAAGGGGACGGAAGAATGCTTCCGTCCCCCTTTGCCGTCAGCGGCCCTTGCGGCTCAGCTGGGCCTGCATGTACTGGCGCAGCAGCTGGTTGATGCGGGTCTGGTAACCGGCGCCCTGCTCCTTGAACCAGGCGAGCACGTCGGCGTCCAGGCGGATGGTCACCGACTGTTTCGCCGGCACGTGCAGCTCGGCCTGCTCGAAGAAGGCGTCGCCCAGCTCGGGGATTTCGCTGGTGTCGATGTCCTTGTCGGCCTGTTTGGCCAGGCGGTCCCAATCAGTTTTCGATGCGTTTGGCATAGCGTCTGGCCTCTTCTCGAGTGGCTTTGCGGGCGGAGATGATGCGAATCGTCTCGCCGCTTCGTTCGCAGTACACGACCACCGCGAACAGCGCCATCAGCCTGCCCAGGCCGATCCAGCGCTCCTCGCCGTAGTCGATCCGGTCATCGCGCAGCACCAGCATCGGATGCTGGAACATGTCCGGCACGTCGCTGAAGTCGATGCCGTGCTTGCGGATGTTCGCCCGGTTCTTGGCTTCGTCCCATTCAAAGAACATGGGACTCACCGTAATTACATGTGTACATACACTACTCCACTTTTGGGGATTGTGCAGCCGCCTTGCCGCCGGCGACCGACAACCGGTTGCTGGCTCAGAAAAACAGCTCGGCGCGGAAGTACACCGGGCGCTCGCGCCGCTCGATGACGGCGGGTCGCTCCAACGAGCGGGCGAAACTCAGCGCAGCCGCCAGGTGGCGACCGCGAGCGCGAAACTCCAGCGCGTGGCCGCTCAGGCGGCCATGCAGGTCGGGGTTGTAGCGGCCGTGGGCGATGGCACCGAAGTCGTAGCCGTAGCCCACGCCGTACTCCTGCAGCCATGGCCCCCACGCCAGAGGGCGGCGCCAGCGCAGCTGGTTGCGCCAGTAGTAGCCGGAGTCGCCGGCAAGGCTCTGCTCCTTAAAGCCGCGCACCGAGTTGAGCCCGCCGAGGCTGATGCGCTGCGGGCCGTTCAGGACGTCTTCGCTACGCTGCGCGGTGGCCAGTGCGTCGAAGCTGAAGCGCTCGCCCCACAGCTGGAACGGCTGCAGGTAGCTCAGGGTCAGCGTGTACTTGTCGTAACGCGCGTGCGGCTCGCCGGGTTGCGGGTCGCGCTCGGCCTGGGCGCCAAGCGCCCCAATGCCTTGCTGCCAGCCGGCATCGAAGTTGATGAAGGCCCCGCCGATGCGCCGGCCGTGGCCGAACCCGAGCTGCGCCTCGGTGATCTCGCTGCTGGCTATGCCTATCTCCTCGCCATCGATGTAGGTGCGCGAGGACATCCAGGCCAGGCCAAGGTTGAGCGATGTCCTGCTCACCGCGTCGCGATGCAGCACCCGCTCGCCGCCCAGGCGCTGCACCTGGCTGTCGCCATCCAGCGTGAAGGCGTAGCCATAGCCCTGGCTGCGGGTGCGGTAGGCGCTGCGCTGGTAGCCGTAGCTGAAGGTCCACCAGCCGTAGGGCAAGCTGTAGAACAGCCCCTGGTGATCGGAAGCTTTCCAGCGATCACTCACGACATCCTGGCCGGCGCGCAGGGCAAGCTGGTCGGCGAGGCCCAGCGGGCTGTCCCAATCCAGACCGACGCCGGCCTGCTGCTCACCGCTGCTGCGTTCGCCGCTGTTGTCGCGGAAGGCGGAGACGCGCCAGGGCTTGTCACGCTCGCCTGCTACCCGCACGCGGCTGCCGCCGATTTCCTGGCCGGGCACCAGCTCCAGCTGCGCCTGGCGCGAAGGCAGGCGGTTGAGGTGCTCGACCAATTGCTCCAGCTCGCGCAGGTCGAGCAGTTCGCCGGGGCGGCCGGGAAAGGCCATGCCCAGTTCGCGGTCGCTGGCGAGGCTGGAGTTATCGAAGCCCTCCAGGTGACCTTCGACCACTCGGATCTGCAGCGCGCCTGTGGAGAGGTCCTGCTGCGGCAGGTAGACACGCGTGGTGACCAGGCCGCGCGCCAGGTAGTGATCGGTGATCGCCTTAAGCAGCCCGTCGAGCTGATGGGCGCTCAAACACTGGCCGCGATGGGCGGCCAGCAATCGCTCACGGGTGGACAGGTCGAGATGCTCGGCGCCTTGCAGGTTGATGCTGCGGACAACCACACAGCGGCTATCGCCTGCGCTTTCTTCCGGCGATTGCGGCGCGGCCTCGCCGGGTAGCTGCTGCAGCTCCAGCAGCCGCCTTTCCTGCTCGCGCAGCAGTTGCTCCTGGCGTTCGTGCTGGTAATCGCGCTCGCCCGGTGTCGCGGGGAGCGACGCAGCCTGGGTGTCCAGATTGGCGAAGCAGGCGGCGGCAAGCGCCCAATGGCAAGACGATGCTTTCATCCCGGCGAACCCTCGAATGGCGAAGACTGGGCGCGGGATTACAACAAGGCGTGGCCGCTGGCAGACCAGACGGCGGCGAAGGCGGCGGCAATTCGGATTTGGCCTGCGCGCCCTCGCCCGGTTTCGTCAGGGCTGGGTTACGGGCTCCGACGGCAGGCGGTAGATCCAGATGCGCTTGAGCACGGTGCCGAACTGCCGCGCGAAGCTGCCGCTGTTGTAGGTCTGCCCGTAGCGCGCGGCGATCTCGCGTACTTCGCGCGCAAGTTCCGCGTAGCGGCGGGCTGGTAGGTCGGGGTACAGGTGATGCTCGATCTGGTGGCTGAGGTTGCCGGTGAGGATGTGCAGCAGCTTGCCGCCCTCGAAGTTACTGGAGCCACGCAGCTGACGCAGATACCAGTGCCCGCGGGTTTCGCCCTCCAGCACGCTCGCTGGGAACACCGCGGCCTTCTCGGTGAAGTGGCCGCAGAAGATCACCGTGAAGGTCCACAGGTTGCGCAGCAGATTGGCCAGCAGGTTGCCGCCCAGCACCGCGCCGAAGCCGCCGCCAAACAGGCCGAGCAGCGGGAAGAACAGGTAATCCTTGATCCACTGGCGGCCCACTTTTGCATTGAACTGGCGCAGCAGCGGGCGCAGCTCGTCCTTGCTCATCCGCCCCTTGAAGTACTTATCCAGGCGCAGGTGCTGGACCGCCACGGCGTACTGGAAGAGCGCCGCCTGGAGCGTCACCCACAGCGGCTGCCAGCGGTAGAAGGGCTTCCACTTCTGCTCGGGGAAGAGGCGCACCACGCCGTAGCCAACGTCGTCGTCCTTGCCCAGCACATTGGTGTAGGTGTGGTGGATGTGGTTGTGCGTGTGCCGCCAGAAATCGGCCGGGCCGACGATATCCCACTCGTACTGGCGGCCGGCGAGTTCCGGATCGTTCATCCAGTCGTACTGGCCGTGCATGACGTTGTGGCCGAGCTCCATGTTCTCGAGGATCTTGCCCAGCCCCAGGAGCAGGCTGCCGAGCAGCCAGGTCGGCGGGAACCAGCCGAACATCAACAGCACGCGGCCGCTCCAGCAGCAGGCGCGCACAGCAGCGCGCACTCGGCGGATGTAGCGTGCGTCGCTCTCGCCGAGGTCGTTCAGGGTGCGCAGGCGCAGGGCATCAAGTTCGGCGCCGAAGGCGGCCAGTTCGGCCGGAGTGAGGTCGCGGTCTTCGCGCATTGCAGAGGTTCCGGAAGAAATTAGAGGTCGAGGCTGACGTCGCCCTGCGGGGCGCTGACGCACAGGCGGATCGGCTGTTGCGGCTCGCTGTGTAGCTCGCCGCTGCGCAGGTCGCGCACGCTGCCGGAAAGCAGGGTGCAGGTGCAGCTGGCGCAGATGCCCTGGCGGCAACCGTGGGCCGGGCGCAGGCCGGCGGTTTCGGCCTGTTCGAGCAGGCTGCGTTGGTTGTCGCCGAGGGATTGCTGGCCGCTGCGGGCGAAGTGCAGGCGCACTTCGTGCCGAGTTTCATAGCCACTCCAGGCGGGAGCGCTGAAGGCTTCCCATTGCAGACTGGCCGCGCGTTCGGCCAGCGATTCGCGCACGGCCTCGACGAAGCCGGCCGGGCCGCAGGCCAGCACATGCTCACCTGCCAGGTCTTGCAGATGCTCGTGGCGGAAGCGCCCGTGCAGATCGCCGGCGTCGGCTTCGGCGCCGCTGATGGCCCAGCGCGGAGTGAAGTTGGGGAACTGCTCGGCGAGCGCCTGCAGCTGGTCATGGAAGGCGCGCTGGCCGCGCTCGCGCACGTAATGCAGCAGCGTGATCGGGCCGTGATAGCCGTCGGCCAATGCCTGGCGCAGCATCCCGAGCAGTGGCGTCAGGCCGCTGCCAGCAGCGAGCAGCAGCACACCGCGTTCGTCCTGCGGCCACTGCAGATCGCCGCCGGGCGCGCCCAGTTCGAGCACATCGCCCACGCACAACTGACCCACCAACAGCGGCGAGACGCGCCCGTCCGGCTGCCGCTTCACGGCGATCTCCTGGCAACCGTCCTTCTCACCGATCAGGCTGTAGCTGCGCCCCAGGCGCACACCGTCGTGCTCGATGAACAGCTGCAGATGCTGTCCGGGCCGCGCGCCGCGCCAGTTGGCGTTGGCTCGCAGGCGCAACGCGAGCATGTCGTCGGCGACCCATTGCCGCGCCTCGACACGGGCGAACACCCGGTTCAGTGCCCAGGCGGGATTGAGCGCGGCGAGCACGGCGTCGACGTCGGCCTCGCGCAGCCAGCCGTCGCGCGCCAGCACGCGCAAGGGGGCGAGCAGCGGGCGCAAGGGCCGCAGCCAGTTCAGGGGAAGCAGGGACATGCCGATACCAGAAGAGTAAACACTTGTTCACTAAACTGGCATGCCGCCCTCTTTCAGTCAACATTCGTTCACTGAAAAGACCGGCACGGCTCACCGTTTTGCCTGGTCATTTGCTAGAGTGCCGCAGCCCCCGCCACGGAAGCCTCCATGTCCTCTCCCCGCGCCGAACAGAAACTGCAGACCCGCCAGGCCCTGATGGACGCCGCGCGCGGCCTGATGGACAGCGGCCGCGGTTTCAGCGCCCTGAGCCTGCGCGAGGTGGCGCGCGCCGCCGGCATCGTTCCGGCAGGCTTCTACCGGCACTTCGCCGACATGGACGCGCTGGGCCTGGCGCTGGTCGCCGACGTCGACGAGACCTTCCGCCAGACCCTGCGCGTGGTACGCCACAACGAGTTCGAGATGGGCGGGGTGATCGAGGCCTCGGTGCGCATCTTCCTCGACGCAGTCACCGCCAACCGCACCCAGTTCCTGTTCCTCGCCCGCGAGCAGTACGGCGGCTCGCTGGTGATCCGCCAGGCCATCGGCACCCTGCGCCAGCGCATCACCGACGACCTCGCCGCCGATCTCGCGCTGCTCAACAAGCTGCCGCACCTGAAGACGGCGGACCTCGACGTGATCGCCGACCTGGTGGTGAAGACGGTGTTCGCCACCCTCCCCGAGCTGATCGACCCGCCGCACGACACGCTGCCGGCACACCTGACTCCGGAAGCCAAGGTCACCCAGCAGCTGCGCTTCATCATGATCGGCGCGAAGCACTGGCTGGGCATCGACCCGCGCGGGTAAGCCGCGCGGCCCTGTAGGAGCGGACCTTGTCCGCGAATCGCGCGCATGGCGCGCTCCTACACGGGATATCGGCGCAGGGATTTTCGCGGATGAGATCCGCTCCTACCCAGTGCTCTGGGTCCCCGCGTTCGCGGGGATGACGCAGGAGAAATCGAATCCGAACCCCTTCACGCCCCCGAACGGTGCGCACCATTTGCGTGCGCACCAGTAGCGCGCACCCGCACCATTCCTGATCGTTCGGACAGCCCGTGATTGCTGGTCGCGAGCAGCCTGGCAAGGCCCTTGCTGTAGCTACGCCATTGCCTGCCTACGGACACCGCCATGCTGGTCATCCACCAACGCACAGAACCCCGCGAGCGCTGGGACGCCGAACTGCACCTGAACTACGAAGCCCGCAGCAAAAGCCGCCTGCGCTGCTTCAGCCGCGACGGCGAGGATGTCGGCCTGTTCCTCGAACGCGGCCAGCCGCCGCTTGCCGATGGCGACTTCCTGCTGGCCAACGACGGCCGCGCGGTGCGCGTGTGCGCGGCACCCGAACAGTTGATGCATGTGACCTGCGCCAACCCGCGCGAGCTGAACCGTGCGGCCTATCACCTGGGCAACCGCCACGTCGCCCTGCAGGTCGGCGAAGGCTGGCTGCGGTTGCTCGACGATTACGTGCTCAAGGCCATGCTCGACCAGCTCGGCGCCACGGTGGAAAGCATCGAGGCGCCCTTCCAGCCCGAGCACGGCGCCTACGGCGGCGGCCATCACCATTCGCACCACGGCGAAGCGGAGTTCAACTACGCGCCGAAGCTGCACCAGTTCGGAGTACGCAAGTGATCGCAGCCGGCTTCTGGAGCCTGCTGCGCCTGGCCAGCCCGCAGCTGCCCATCGGCGGTTACAGCTATTCGCAAGGCCTGGAAGCGGCGCTGGAGCATGGCCTGGTGAAGGACGCCGACAGCGCCTTCGCCTGGCTCGCCGATCAGTTGCACCTGAACCTCGCCCGCTTCGAAGGCCCCTTGCTGGCGGAGCTGCTGCGCGCCGCGCTGGCCTCCGACTGGAGCGCCCTTTCCGACGCCGCCGAGCGCCATCGCGCCAGCCGCGAAACCCGCGAGCTGGCCCAGGAGAGCCGGCAGATGGGCTTCTCCCTGGCGCAACTGCTGGACGCCCTGCCGGAGTTGGATGACGCCGCGCGCACCTGGCTCGCCGCCCAATCCGAACCTTCGCTGACCGCCACCTGGGCCCTAGCTGCTCGGGCGTGGGGGCTGAGCGTGGAGCAAGCCCTCGGCGCCTGGCTGTGGAGCTGGCTGGAGAACCAGCTCGCGGTGCTGATGAAGGCGCTGCCGCTGGGCCAGTTGGCCGCGCAGAAGCTCACCTCGCGCCTGCTCCCCGAACTAGACCGGGCCTGCTCGTCCGCGCTGGCCGAGGAGGCGCCCGGCAGTGCGCCCTTCGGCCTGGCGCTGGCGAGCATGGCCCATGAATCGCAATACAGCCGTCTGTTCCGTTCCTAGGAGAAATGCCCATGAACTCCCAACCCCTGCGCGTCGGCATCGGCGGCCCGGTGGGCTCCGGCAAGACCGCCCTGACCCTCGCCCTGTGCCGAGCCCTGCGCAACCGCTACAACCTCGCGGTGGTGACCAACGACATCTACACCCAGGAAGACGCGCAGTTCCTGGTGCGCAACGAGGCGCTCGACCCGGAGCGGATCATCGGCGTGGAAACCGGCGGCTGCCCGCACACGGCGATCCGCGAAGACGCCTCGATCAACCTGGAAGCGGTCGACCAGCTCAACCGCCGCTTCCCGGGCCTGGAGCTGATCCTGGTGGAGTCCGGCGGCGACAACCTCTCGGCCACCTTCAGCCCGGAGCTGTCGGACCTGACGTTGTACGTGATCGACGTTTCCGCCGGCGACAAGATCCCGCGCAAGGGCGGGCCGGGCATCTGCAAGTCCGACCTGCTGGTGATCAACAAGATCGACCTGGCGCCGCTGGTGGGCGCGTCCCTCGAAGTGATGGAGCACGACGCCAGGAAGATGCGCGGCGAGCGCCCCTTCGTGTTCAGCAACCAGAAGACCGGCCTGGGGCTGGACGAGATCATCGCCTTTATCGAACGGCAGGGGCTGCTGACGGCGGCCTGACATTTCTTCTACTGGGTACGAACAAGATCACCAAGGAGTCCCACATGTCCCTGCGCAAAAGCCTCTACGCCCTGGCGCTGTTCCTCACCCCGGCCATCGCCTTCGCTCACCCCGGGCACGGCGACAACGGCCTGGCAGCCGGCGTGCTGCACCCGCTGACAGGCCTCGACCACCTGCTGGCGATGTTCGCCGTCGGGCTCTGGGCTGCACAGCAGAAAGGCGCGGCGCGCCTGGCGCTGCCTTGCACTTTCGTCGGCACGATGTTGCTGGGAGGGCTGCTCGGCTTCGACGGCGTGCAACTGCCCTTCATCGAAACCGGCATCGCTGCTTCGGTCCTCGCCCTGGGCCTGTGCGTGGCGCTGGGCGGTGCGTCCGCCGCTGCCGCTGGCGATGGGCGTGACCGCGCTGTTCGCCCTGGCCCACGGCATCGCGCACGGTCTGGAGTTGCCGGAGCTGTCGAGCCCCTGGACCTATGCCGCTGGATTCGTAGGTGCGACTGCCGCGCTGCATGCGGCGGGTTATGCGCTGGTTCGCGTATTGCCGCAGGCCGCTGCGCCGCTGGTGCGCATCGCCGGGCTGGCTTCGGCGGGTGCCGGGGTGTGGTTGCTGGCGGGTTGATGATCGGCAATGGCGGATAACCGCTTCGCGGTTATTCGCCCTACGAAAAAACGGCATTCCACGGGAGCACATCGACTCCCATGTAGGGTGCATAACCCCGTGGGGGTTATGCACCGCCGCTTCCCCGCATCACTCCTTCCGATGCACCGAGAACCCGGCCCAGGCCTGGCTCACCGGCATGATCTCCAGGCTGTTGATGTTGATGTGCGCGGGCTGGTTGATCATCCACCAGATGGTTTCGGCGATGTCTTCCGGCTGCAGCGCTTCCGCGCCGGCGTAGGTCTTGTCGTAGCGCGCCTGGTCGCCGCCGAAGCGCACCAGGGAGAACTCGCTCTCGCACAGGCCTGGCTCGATGTTGCTGACGCGCACGCCGGTGCCTTGCAGGTCGCAGCGCAGGCTCAGCGAGAACTGCTCGACGAAGGCCTTGGTCGCGCCATAGACGTGGCTACCGGGATAGGGCCACTGGCCGGCCACCGAGCCGAGGTTGAGGATGCTCGCCCCGCGGCCCTGGGCGATCAGGCGCGGCAGCAGCAGGCGGGTGCAATACATCAGGCCCTTGATGTTGGTGTCGACCATGGTGTCCCAGTCGTCCAGGTCGCAGTTCTGCGCCGGGTCCGCGCCCAGGGCGAGGCCTGCGTTGTTGATCAGCGCGGTCAGCTTGTCGAATTTGGCGGGCAGGTTGTCGACGGCGCGGGTCACGGCGGCGCGATCGCGCACGTCGAGGACGATCGGCAGCACCTCGGTCTGGCTCGAAAGCTCCTTGGCCAGCGCCTGCAGGCGATCCTCGCGACGGCCGCTGATGATCAGCGACCAGCCTTCGCGGGCGAAGCGGCGGGCGCAGGCTTCGCCGAAACCGGACGTGGCGCCGGTGATGAATACGCTGGAGGTCATGGGCAATTCCTCTTCTGGGCCAGGTGCGGCCTGGCTCGCGGGTGGTCTGTCGGCCCCCGAGGATAACAGCCCGCCTCGTACCAGGAGCGCTACAGAAAAGCGATACGCAACCCGCACAGTTGCCGGCGCCATCAAGGCTGGGCGCCAGCAGCATTCTCCCCCAGTTTCTGCACAGGGTTTTCCACAGCTTCTTCACCCTTTGCTGCAACTTGATCGGTGCTCGGCATCCACGATGCCGGATCAGGCATTGTGCGGCCTGCAGCCCCACCTGAGCAGAAATCAGCCAGTCCCGGCGAGGCCCCGCAGGGCGGGGGCCGGAGCGGTCTTCCCCCACGTTTTCCACAGGCTGCTCAACAGCCACCGGGGATAAACCGATACGTAGCCAAGCAAGGGCGGGTATCGGACAGAAACCGCTCAACCCGCCGCAGGCCGCGCGGTGCCTGGCGCGGGGCAGTCTGTCCCGAGCTTGTCCACAGTTATTCCAACAGCTTCCGTGGACAAGCCGGGGACCTGCCGGCAGCCCCACCGGTGCAAGCTAACTGTTTGTATATCCAGGGAATTTCTGGAGTTGGCGAAAAAACCGGCAGGGTGCTGGGAGGCTGCTGGGGCGGGCCTTGCGGGAAGCTGCCCCAGCGTTATCCACAATCTTGTCCAGCGTTTCTCTGGACAACCGCCTCAGCCGTTCTGCTCCACCAGCAGGCGTGCGGCGATCAGGTCTTCCAGGGCGTAGCCGACCGATTTGAACAGGGTGATCTCCTCGCCGTCGCGGCGCCCGCCCTGGCCCTGCAACAGGTCGCTGAGCTGGGTGTGGATAGCCGACGCGGCGATCACCCCTTCGGCCAGCGGAATCAGCAGGTCGCCCGCCTCCTCCAGCGCACCTTCGCGGGTGTCGACGACGATGCGCGCACGGCGCACCGCTTCGCTGTCGGTCTCGCGCATGCTCGGCAGGAAGGCGCCGACCAGGTCGAGGTGCGTGCCGGGGCGCAGCCATTCGCCGCGCACTATCGGCTCGCGCGAGGTGGTCACGCAGCTGACGGTATCGGCCTGGGCTACGCCTTCGGCGAGGTCGGTGCAGGCACGCACCGGGTAGCCTTCGGCGTTCAGGCGTTCGACCAGCGCGGCGACCTTCTCCGCTTGCCGGCCCCAGATGGCGATATCGGTGTAACTGCGCACCACGCTGTGGGCGCGGACCATATGCGCCGCCAGGGTGCCGCTACCAACGATCAGCAGGCGCTGGGCATCGCGCCGCGCCAGGTAGTCGGCGGCCAGCGCCGAGGTGCTGGCGGTGCGCCGCGCGGTCAGTTCGGAGGCTTCGAGCAGCGCCAGCGGACGGCCGTTCTCGCCGTCGAACA
Organism: Pseudomonas knackmussii B13; assembly: GCF_000689415.1. Taxonomy (NCBI): domain Bacteria; kingdom Pseudomonadati; phylum Pseudomonadota; class Gammaproteobacteria; order Pseudomonadales; family Pseudomonadaceae; genus Pseudomonas; species Pseudomonas knackmussii. Next base: position 5,472,681 of record NZ_HG322950.1, read on the forward strand.
GGCAGAACAGCGCGGCTACCGCCGGCAAGTTGCGCGCGCCGTTGCCGGGGAACACGGTGACCAGCTTCACGCCGATGTCCTGTCCCGGCCGCCACACCGGCATGGTCAGCAGCGAGGCGTTGTCCGGCAGGTTGTGGCAGCCGCGCACTGGCGCCTCGCAGGGGCCGGCCAGGCCCTCGCGCAGCGCTTCGATCAGTTGTGGATAAGCCAGGCGTGCGGCGACGTCGGCGTTGGTGAGGAAACGAACGTCTTGCATGGGGACTCCGGTGAAGGCTGGTTCACTGGGTCCCCGCGTGCGCGGGGAAGACGGTCCAGGGATGCCGAGCCCCCCCAAACCGTCATTCCCGCGAACGCGGGAACCCAGCGACTATCGCGTCAGTGCCCGCCCAGGTAGGCGTTGCGCACGTCCTGGTTGCCGAGCAGTTCGGCGCCGGTGCCGGTCAGGCGAATCTCGCCGTTGACCATCACGTAGCCGCGGTCGGACAGCTTGAGCGCGTGGTTGGCGTTCTGCTCGACGAGGAACAGGGTCATGCCGCTCTGCGCCAGTTCGCGGAGGATCTGGAAGATCTGCTTGACCACGATGGGCGCGAGGCCCAGCGAGGGTTCGTCGAGCAGCAGCACCTTGGGCCGGCTCATCAGCGCGCGGGCGATGGCGAGCATCTGCTGCTCGCCGCCGGACATGGTCATGGCGCGCTGGTTGCGCCGCTCCTTCAGGCGCGGGAAGAGGTCGAACATGCGCTCCATGTCTTCCTGCACGTGGTCGATGCCGATGGGGATGGTGCCCATCAGCAGGTTTTCCTCCACCGACATGTCGGGGAACACCCGGCGCCCTTCCGGCGACTGCGCGATGCCGTTGGAGGCCACGTAGTGCGCAGAGCGCTTGGCGATGTCCTCGCCGCGGTAGAGGATCTGCCCGGCTGCCGCGCGCGGCTGGCCGAAGATCGACATCAGCAGGGTGGACTTGCCGGCGCCGTTGGCGCCGATCAGCGCCACCGTCTCGCCTTCGTTGACGGTCAGGGAAACCTTCTTCAGCGCCTGGATCGGCCCGTAGAACACATCCACATCACGGAATTCCAGAATGGGCGCCGTCATGCGAGCTCCTCTTCGTCTGCGCCCAGGTAGGCGGCGATAACCTTCTCGTTGCTGCGAATTTCTGCCGGCAGGCCACGGGCGATCACGTCGCCGTGGTCGAGCACGATGATGTGGTCGGAAATGTTCATGACCATGCCCATGTCGTGCTCGATGAGCAGCACGGTGATCCCGTGGTGATCGCGCAGGTAACGAACGATGCGGCTCAGCGCCTGGGTCTCGGCCGGGTTGAGGCCGGCGGCCGGTTCGTCCAGGCAGATCAGCTCGGGGCGCGTGCACATGGCGCGGGCGATCTCCAGGCGGCGCTGCTGGCCGTAGGACATCTCGCCGGCCAGGCGGTTGGCGCAGTCCACCAGGTCGACCACCTCCAGCCAGTAGAAGGCGTGGTCCAGCGCCTCGCTTTCCGCGCGGCGGTAGCCGGGGGTGTTGAGGATGCCGGAGATGAGGTTGCGGTTGGCGTACATGTGCTGCGCGACCAGCAGGTTCTCCACCACCGACATGTCGCGGAACAGGCGGATGTTCTGGAAGGTACGCGCCAGGCCTGCGCGGTTCACCAGGTGGGTGCCGCCGAACATCTTGTAGTACAGGCGGTTGGCGAATTTCGCCGGATTTACGAAGTCGCCGCCCTCGAACGGCTGGCCGAGCACCTTGATCACGTCGGTCGGCGAGCCCTGGGTGTTGAGCAGGATCTTGCCGCCGGTGGCCTTGTAGAAGCCGGTCAGGCAGTTGAACACGGTGGTCTTGCCGGCGCCGTTGGGGCCGATCAGCGCGGTGATCGAACCGCGCTCCACATCCAGGTTGACGTCGTTCAGCGCCTTGATGCCGCCGAAGTGCATCATCAGGTGCTCGACACTGAGGATCTTGTCGCTCATGGCGCCACCCCCTTGCGTACGGCGAAGCCGCGGCGGTTGATGCGGATCAGCCCGCGCGGACGCCAGATCATCATCAGCACCATGAGGATGCCGAACAGCAGCACGCGGTAGTCGGCGAAGCTGCGCAGCAGCTCAGGCGTCACGGTCAGCACGAAGGCCGCGAGCACCACGCCGACCGTCGAACCCATGCCGCCCAGCACCACGATGGCGAGGATCAGCGCCGACTCGAAGAAGGTGAACGAGGACGGGTTGACGAAGCCCTGGTAGCTGGCGAAGAACACCCCGGCCAGGCCCGCGGTGGAAGCGCCGAGCATGAACGCCGAGAGCTTCACCAGCACGTGGTTCAAGCCCAGCGAGCGGCAGGCGATCTCATCTTCGCGCAGCGCTTCCCAGGCGCGGCCGACCGGCATGCGCACCAGGCGGTGCTTGATGTAGAGCACCAGCAGCACGACCAGGAAGAGCACGGCGTAGATGAAGATGAACTTGAGGTTCTGGTTGTAATCGATGCCGAGGAACTCGTGGATTGGCGTGCCGCCCTCCTTCGCCCGGCGACCGAATTCCAGGCCGAAGAAGGTCGGCGAGGGCACCGGCATGCCGTTCGGGCCGCCGGTGAAGGACAGCCAGTTGTTGAGGATCAGGCGGATGATCTCGCCGAAGCCGAGGGTCACGATGGCCAGGTAGTCACCGTGCATGCGCAGCACCGGGAAGCCCAGCAGCGCACCAGCGACGGCAGCCATCACGGCGGCCAGCGGAAGCATGGTCCAGAAGCCCAGGCCCAGGTACTGGTAGCCCAGCGCCAGGCCGTAGGCGCCGATGGCGTAGAAGGCCACGTAGCCGAGGTCGAGCAGACCGGCGAGGCCGACCACGATGTTCAGGCCCAGACCGAGCAGCACGTAGATCAGGCCGAGGATGACCACGGTGAGCAGGTACTTGGTGGCGAAGAACGGCATGATCACCGCGGCCACCACCAGCAGCGGGACGATCCAGCGCAGGCGGGTCTTGTAGCCGGGCGGCAGCACGCTGATGCCGGAGTCCGAACCCTCGAAGCGCTCCAGCCCGCGTTGGCCGGCTGGGGTCTGCAGGTACAGGCTGAGCAGCAGGCGGCCAAGCATCACGGCGCCGACCATCATGGCCAGGCGCTGGGGTTGCAGGTTGAAGCTGTAGCCGTCGAGGACGATGCCGACGATGGGGCCGAAGACGATGAGCGCGACCAGGCCGGCGAGGACGGCGTCCAGCACGCTCTTTTTCAGGTCGAGGCGCGGAGCGGAGGCAGTTGCGGAAGTCATGCTCACACCTTCGTCACCTGGGGACGGCCCAGGAGTCCTTGCGGTCGGAAGATCAGGATGGTCACCAGCAGGCCGAAGGCGAACACGTCCTTGTAGTCGGTGTTCACCATGCCGGAGAACTGCGCCTCGGCGACGCCGAGGATGAGGCCGCCGAGCATGGCGCCGGGCAGCGAGCCGATGCCGCCGAGCACCGCGGCGGTGAACGCCTTGATGCCGATGACGAAGCCGGCATAGAAGTCGAAGGTGCCGTAGTTCATGGTGATCAGCACACCGGCCAGGGCGGCCATGGACGCACCGATCACGAACACGTAGGAGATCACCCGGTCGGTGTTGATGCCGAGGATCGAGGCCATCTTGCGATCCTGCTGGGTGGCGCGGCACATGCGGCCGAGCTTGGTGTGCTGGATCACGTAGGTCAGCACGGCCATGCCGACGAAGGACGCGATCAGGATGAACAGCTTGGTGTAGGTCAGCTGGACCCAGCCTTCACCGACATGGAACTTGATCGCGCCCTCGAGCAGCGTCGGCACGCCCTGCTGGCGCGGGCCCTGGGAGAGCTGCACGTAGTTCTGCAGGATCAGCGACATGCCGATGGCCGAGATCAGCGGGGCCAGGCGGGTGGAGTTGCGCAGCGGCTTGTAGGCGATGCGTTCGATAGCCCAGCCATACACGCCGGTAACGAAGATGGTGAAGGCCAGAGTGCCGAGGATCAGCAGCGGGAAGGACTGCACGCCGAAGAAGGCCAGCACGGCCAGGCCGATCGCGGAAAGGTAGGCCGAGACCATGTACACCTCGCCGTGGGCGAAGTTGATCATGCCGATGATCCCGTAAACCATGGTGTAGCCGATGGCGATCAGGCCGTAGACCGACCCGAGGGTCAGCCCGTTGATCATTTGCTGAAGGAAGATACCGTCCACTATTGGGTACTCACGCAAGCGGGGCAGGAAAAGGCTGACCGGACGCCGGCGACACGGCTCGTGACCGTCACCTCGCGAGGTCGACCTGCGGAGATGCCGGCGCCGCTCGTGGCGGCGCCGGCAGGCGGTGCGTCAGGCCGCGATCACTTCTTGAAGGCGTCCAGCTGGTGGTACTTGCCCTTGTCGTCCCACTCGTAGACGACATAGTCGGAGACCTTCAGGTCGCCCTTCATGTCCCACTCTTTCTTGCCCATCACGGTTTGCACCGGATGCGATTTCAGCCACTTGGAAGCGGCGGCCGGATCGGTCTTGCCCGCGCCGTTGAAGCCGGCGGCCAGGGCTTATAGGCGTAGAGGGTGTAGCCTTCGGGCTCGAAGCCGTTGGCGCGGAATTTCTCCACCACGCTCTTGCCGTCCGGGATCAGGCGCGGGTCGGCGCCGAAGGTCATCAGCACGCCCTTGACGTATTGCGGGCCGCCGGCGGTGGTGACCAGTTCGTCGGTGACGATGCCGTCGTCGGACATGAACTTGGCGGTCAGGCCCTGCTCGCGCATTTGGCGAACCAGGGGACCTGCTTCCGGGTGCAGGCCGCCGAAGTAGACGACCTCGGCGCCCGAGGCGCGGATCTTGGTGACCAGGGCGTTGAAGTCTTTCTCGCCACGGGTCAGGCCTTCATAGAGGACTTCCTTCACGCCGCGCTTGTTCAGCTGCGCCTTGGTGGCGTCGGCCAGGCCCTGGCCGTAGGTGTCCTTGTCGTGGATGACCGCGACCTTCTTGGCCTTCAGCACGTCGACGATGTAGTCGCCGGCGACGATGCCCTGCTGGTCGTCACGGCCGCACATACGGAACATGTTGGCCAGTCCGCGCTCGGTCACGGCCGGGTTGGTCGAGCCGGGGGTCATGGCGATGATGCCGGCCTCGTCATAGACCTCGGAGGCGGGAATGGTCGAGGAGGAGCAGAAGTGGCCGACCACGGCGACTGCCTTGTCCTCGTCTACCAGGCGGTTGGCCACGGCTACGGCCTGCTTGGGTTCGCAGGCGTCGTCGGCCTTGACCAGCTTGATCTTCTCACCGTTGATGCCGCCGGCTGCGTTGATGTCCTCGGCGGCCTGGGACGCCCCGCGCCAGTACTGCTCGCCGAAGGAAGCGTTGGCCCCGGTGTGCGGGCCGGCAACGCCGATCACGACGTCGGCTTCGGCGAGAGAAGTCATGCCCATTGCGGCGGTTACCGCCAGAGCCAGAAAGCCTTTTCTGAAAATCTTCTGCGACATGGAGTTTTGCTCCTGAGGTTTTTGTGATGACGCGCGAAACACCAGATGTTGGCGATTAGCCAACAGCAAGCCGCGTGCCATTCGTTTTTGTTATTGGCAAAGTCCTACAGCAAAACCAAACAGAGCTGATAGATAACGGCCTCTACCGCGTGCAACCCCACAGATAGAAAGGTGCAACCCATCCATTTGCGAGGCGCAACCAGCCACCCTGCACGCCGACGAAAATCGGCAGCGACAGGCGCAACCCGAGAAGTAACCATCGCTGTAACCGAACTGCACATTCGCGGTGCGCGCCTGGGACGGTAACGCACCAAAAAGGCTAGACCATAGTGCAGAACGGGTCAGATGGATGGCGGACGGAGCCGGGCGAGCTCCGTCCCTGGAGCCGCTTCCTCAGATCACCACGCGCAGGCACTGGCCGGCGTGATAAAGCGAGAAGCCCGCTTCGTACAGACAACTGCGTAGGCCCACCGCGGATATTTCCTCGAGGGGACGCAGCGGCATGGGCAGGGCATTGCTGTCGCCGCGCAACAGGAAATCGGCGAAGGCCTTGCCTACCACGGTGCCCGTGGTCACGCCGCGACCGTTGTAGCCGCTCATGGCGAGCAGCCCCGGCGCCGGCTCGAACAGGCGCATCAGGTGGTCGGGGGTGAAGTCGATGCAGCCGGTCCAGGTGAACTCCCAGTCCACCTTGCCCAGCCGGGGGAAGTAATGCTGCTGGATGCGATCGGCCCAGCTCTTGAGGAACCAGGCCGGCTTGCCGGTGCCCTTGCCCAGGCTGCCGAGCAGCAGGCGGCCATCGGCGTCGCGACGGATGCTGCTGAGCACCTGGCGGGTGTCCCAGGAACCCTGGCCGCCGGGCAGGATTCGATCAGCCTCGGCGCCTTCCAGCGGACGCGAGGCGACCTGGTAGTAGTAACCGGGGAAGAAAGTGCGGCGCAGCTGCGTCCACTCGCCTTCGGTGTAGGCGCTGGAGGCGATCACCACCTTCTGCGCCAGCACGCTGCCGGCGTCGGTGCGCACGCGCCAGGCGTCGCCTTCCTTGTGCAGGGCGGTGACCGCCGAATGGTGATAGAGCTCGCCACCCATGCCGACCACGGCGCGGGCCAGGCCGCTGACGTAGGCCATCGGGTTGACGGTGCCGGCACGGCGGTCGAGCAATGCGCCGGCGATTTTCTCGGTGCCACAGGCTTCGGCACAGGCCGCGCCGGTCAGCAGTTCGCCGGGGGCGCCGCGCCGCTGCCACTGTTCGCAGCGGCTGCGCAGGTCGTCCAGGCCGCGCTGGTTGTGCGCCATGTGCAGGGTGCCTTCGTTGCGCGCCTGGCACTGGATGCCGTACTTGTCGATCAGCGAGAAGACCAGCGAAGGAGCCGCGCCCAGCATGCGGTTGAGGCGCCCGCCGACGTCCGCGCCCAGACCGGCCTCGATCTCGTCCGGCGGAATCCACAGGCCGGCGTTGACCAGCCCGACGTTGCGCCCGGCGCCGCCATTGCCGGTGCGATGAGCCTCCAGCACGCACACGCGCTGGCCCTCTTCCAACAGATGCAGCGCCGCCGAAAGGCCGGTGAAGCCGGCACCGATCACACAGACATCGGCCTTGCGTTCCCCTTGAAGCGCCGGTGCATCCGGCCGCTCGGGGGTCAGGTATTCCCACAGACACTCTTGGCGAAGCGACATCCAGCGATCCTTATTCGTGAATCTTGTGAATGACTCGGTACTGCGGTGTTGCCATTGGGTCCCCGCGTTCGCGGGGATGACACGGGAGGGCCGGAGCCCTCCACCGCCAATCCGGCGAACGCGGGAACCCAGCAGACAGCCTCAATCGAACACTATGCCCTGGGCCAGCGGCAACTCCCGCGACCAGTTCACGGTGTTGGTCTGCCGGCGCATGTAGGCCTTCCAGGCGTCGGAGCCGGATTCACGGCCGCCGCCGGTTTCCTTCTCGCCGCCGAAAGCGCCGCCGATTTCCGCGCCGCTCGGGCCGATGTTGACGTTGGCGATGCCGCAGTCGCTGCCGATCGCCGACATGAAGCCTTCCGCCTCGCGCACGTCAGTGGTGAACACACAGGAAGACAGGCCCTGGGGCACGGCATTGTTCAGCGCCACCGCCTCGTCGAAGTCCTTGTAGGGGATCACGTAGAGGATCGGCGCGAAGGTCTCGTGACGCACCACGTCGCTCTGCTCGGGCATCTCGACGATGGCCGGGGAGACGTAGAAGGCGTTGGGGAATTCGTTCTGCAGCTGGCGCTCGCCACCAAAGACCACGCCGCCTTCGCCGCGGGCCTGCTCAAGCGCACCCTGCATGGCGAGGAAGCTGTGCTCGTCGATCAGCGGACCGACCAGGTTGCCCTGTAGAGGATGGCCGATGCGGACTTTCGAGTAGGCAGCCTTCAGGCGGGCGACGATCTCGTCCTTCACCGACTCGTGGGCAATCAGCCGGCGCAGGGTGGTGCAACGCTGGCCGGCGGTGCCGACGGCGCTGAACAGGATGGCGCGCACGGCCATGTCGAGGTCGGCGCTCGGGGCCAGGATCATGGCGTTGTTGCCGCCCAGTTCGAGGATGCTGCGGGCGAAGCGCGCGGCAACGCGCGGGCCCACTTCGCGGCCCATGCGGGTGCTGCCGGTGGCGCTGACCAGGGCGACGCGAGGATCGTCCACCAGGGCTTCGCCGGCGGCGCGATCACCGATCACCACCTGGCTCAGGTACGCCGGGGCATCGCCGAAGCGGGCGATGGCCTTTTCGAACAGCGCCTGGCAGGCCAGCGCGGTGAGCGGAGTCTTCTCGGAGGGTTTCCACACCACGGTGTCGCCGCAGACCAGCGCCAGCGTGGTGTTCCACGCCCACACGGCGACCGGGAAGTTGAAGGCGCTGATCACGCCGACCACGCCCAGCGGCTGCCAGGTTTCGCGCATGTGGTGGCCCGGGCGCTCGGAGGCGATGGTCAGGCCGTAGAGCTGGCGCGACAGGCCGACGGCGAAGTCGCAGATGTCGATCATTTCCTGCACTTCGCCCAGGCCTTCCTGGGTGATCTTGCCGGCTTCCCAGGACACCAGTTCGCCGAGCTCGGCCTTGTGCGCGCGCAGCTCTTCGCCGAACAGGCGCACCAGCTCGCCGCGACGCGGCGCCGGCACGGCACGCCAGGCGACGAAGGCCTGGGCAGCGCGGCCGATCTTCTGCTCGACTTCGGCGGCGCTCTCCAGGCGCACCGCGCCCAGGCGGCTGCCGTCGATGGGGCTGTGGATCACGTGGTCGCCGTTGGTGTAGGCCTGGGAATCGACTCCCAGTTTCGCGAGCAGTGCGGAAATCATCGTCTCTCCTGGTCCTTGCGGATAAGCCATTGGAATGAAAGCAGTAATAACTGGCTTGCCAACAGCCAACAAACGACGTTTCCTCTGCACATCATTCCGTAAATTCATGCCACGGCCCGAGGATGGGCCGGGCCCTTCGCACAGCGCCGTCCGGATCGACTCGCCACCATGCTGAACAAACGCCACCTCCCCTCCATGACCGCCCTGCAGTGCTTCGAAGCCGTGGCGCGGCACCTGAGCTTCACCCGCGCCTCGGAGGAACTGGCGCTGACCCAGAGCGCGGTGAGCAAGCAGGTGGCGCAGCTCGAAGAGATGCTCCAGCACCTGCTGTTCCGCCGCGTGCGCCGGCGCCTGCAGCTGACGCCGGCGGGCGAGCTGTACCTGCAGGAGGTGCGCAAGATCCTCAGCCAGGTCGAGCTGTCGACCCAGTACCTGCTGTCCTACGGCGGCGAGACCGAGGTGCTGCGCGTCTCCACCCCGCCCACTTTCGGTGCGCGCTGGCTGGTGCCGCAGCTCAACGGCTGGCGCCACCGCCATCCGAACATCCACCTGGACCTGCGCCAGGAGCTGGAGCCGGTCGATCTGCTGCAATCGCGCTGCGACCTGGCGTTTTTCTTCGGTCCCGGCACCCTGCCCGGCGCCGAGTGCGTGCGCCTGTTCGGCGAGGAAATGGTGCCGGTGTGCGCCCCCTCGATCCTGCCGCCGCAGCCGCTGACCGACCCGCTGCAGCTCGACGGCCTGGTGCTGCTGCAGAACGCCACCCGCCCGGAGGCCTGGCACGAGTGGTTCGCCAGCCTCGACCGACGCAGCGAACACAGCTTCCACGGGCCGCGCTTCGATACCTTCTACATGTGCATCCGTGCAGCGCAGGCCGGCTGTGGCGTGGCCCTGCTGCCGCGCTTCCTGGTGGAAGAAGAATTGCAGGAAGGCAAGCTGGCCATCGCCTGGCCGCATGCCCTGGAAAGCCGCAGCGCCTACTACCTGGCCTACCCCGAGCATGCCGCCGCGGTGCCCAAGGTGCGCGCATTCGTCGAATGGATCGGCGAACGCCTCGGCAAAACCGAATGACACCAGCCCCGGGCATCGCCCGGCGCGCCCGAGGCTGGTATTTTTTCCGCATCCGACAGGCGCCGACCTGTCCACAGCCGGATCGAGGAATCCCATGAAAGCCATCCAAGACGCCATCGCCAAAGACCTCAACGTGCAGCCGCCCTTCGAGGGCGAGCAGGCCGTGCAGGCGGAAATCCAGCGCCGCATCCGCTTCATCCAGGACAGCCTGCGCGAATCGGGCACCAAGACCCTGGTGCTGGGCATCAGCGGCGGCGTCGACTCGCTCACCGCCGGCATGCTCTGCCAACGCGCCGTTGAGGGCCTGCGTGCCGAGACTGGCGACGAAAGCTACCGCTTCATCGCCGTGCGCCTGCCGTACAACGTGCAGGGCGACGAAGCCGACGCCCAGGCCTCGGTGGACTGCATCAACCCGGACGAGCGCCATACCGTGAACATCGGCCCGTCGGTGAAGGCCCTGGCCGCGGAGATCCGCGCCCTCGACGGCCTGGCGCCGGCCACCGCCGACTTCGCCCTGGGCAACACCAAGGCGCGCATCCGCATGGTCGCCCAGTACACCATCGCCAACGCCCGCCAGGGCCTGGTGGTCGGCACCGACCATGGCGCCGAAGCGGTGATGGGCTTTTTCACCAAGTTCGGCGACGGCGCCTGCGACATCGCCCCGCTGACCGGCCTGGTGAAGCACCAGGTGCGCACCATCGCCCGCACCCTGGGCGCGCCGGAATTCCTGGTGGAGAAAGTGCCGACCGCCGACCTCGAGGACCTCGCTCCCGGCAAGCCGGACGAGCACGCCCACGGCGTGACCTACAAGGAGATCGACGCCTTCCTGCACGGCAAGCCGGTCAGCCCGGAGGCGTTCGAGATCATCAAGCGCACCTACGAGAAGACCCACCACAAGCGCCAGTTGCCGAAGGCGCCGTAAGGTCGACCGCTCCGCTCCTGACCTTGTAGGAGCGGACCTTGTCCGCGATAGCCGAAAGCAGCGGCACGATTCGCGGATGAGATCCGCTCCTACAGGGTTGAAGCTCTGCCGTCAGGCGACGCGCGCAGGCAGCACGTACAGCCACACCGCCACGAAGTGCAGCAGGCTGCCGGCGATGACGAACAAGTGCCAGATGCCATGCCAGTGGCGGAAGCGCTCGTCGTAGGCGAAGAACAGGATGCCGATGGTGTAGCTCGCCCCGCCGGCCACCAGCCAAGCCACTCCGGCATCACCCAGGGCACGGTGCAAGGGCCCCAGGGCGATCAGCACTATCCAGCCCATCACCGCGTAGATGACGATGGACAGCACCCGCGCCTCGGAGCGCGGCTTGATTTCCTGCAGCATGCCGAAGACTGCCAGTCCCCAGACGATGCCGAACAGCGTCCAGCCCCAGGCACCCTTCAGGCTGACCAGGCAGAACGGCGTGTAGCTGCCGGCGATCAGCAGGTAGATCGACAGGTGGTCGAGCTTGCGCAGCACAGCTTTGGCCCGCCCGCGCACGCTGTGGTACGCGGTGGAGATGCTGTAGAGCAGCAGGAGCGTGCCACTGTAGACCGACACCCCGACGATCTTCAGGGCGTCGCCCAGCAGACTGCTGGTCACCACCAGCCAAGTGCCGCCGGCCAGCGCCAGCAGGGCGCCGACAAGGTGGGTCCAGGCGTTGAAGCGTTCACCGTGATACATGATTCCCCCCGGCACCCGCCCAGGCGGGGCGGACGCGCTCAAGGGAAAAGGTAGAACGAAAAAGCCCGGCGCAAGGCCGGGCTTTTCAGTTGGGCGACGAAATCACTTCAGGGTCAGGGTGCCCTTCATCATCGCGGAATGGCCGGGGAAGCTGCAGAAGAACGTGTACTGCTCGTCTGCCTTGAGCTTGGAGACGTCGAAGGTGACCGAATCCTTCTCGCCGGCACCGATGATCTTGGTGTGGGCGATCACGCGGGTATCGCCGTCCTTCAGGTAGTTCTTGTCCAGGCCGGCGGCCATGCCGTCGCCTACCACGCCCTGCATGTCGGCGGCGGTGGTCAGCACCCAGTTGTGGCCCATGACGTTCTTGGCCAGGGCGCCGGGGTGGGACAGGTTGACGGTGAAGGTCTTGCAGCTCTTGTCCACGCTGATGGCGTTGGTGCTGAACTGCATCTGGTCGGTGCCCTGGATGTCGACGGAGCATTCGGCGGCCAGCAGCGGAGCGCTGAACAGGGCGAGCAGGGAAACGGCGGCGAGTTGGCGGAACATGGGAGCCTCCTAGGCAGGTTGGGCGGGAAACCGGAGCAGCAGGCTGCCCGAAACGCAAAGGCCGGCTGCTGATCCAGGTCAAAACGGCGGCAACGAGTGCCAGTGTTGTGCCATGGCTGATTTCTATCAGACCGATCCGAAGGATCAACGAGGCAAAACAGCACGCCCCGTCCAGCATAGCCCCACGCCATCGACCGGGAGCAAAGCCATGCGCAATAAATCGGATACAACACTGTATACAATATTTCAGCAACTATTTGCCAGCTACGCGCATGGCGCCTGCGGCGGCTGATCGGCCGCAGGCTTGGTCCGTCCCGCGTCAGCCGGTAACCTTGGCGGTTCGTTGTCCGTCACGGAGTTCCAAGCGATGACCCTGCGTTCCGTCTGCGTGTTCTGCGGCGCCAGCCCCGGTGCCAGTCCCATCTACCGCGAAGCCGCGGAAAACCTTGGTCGACATCTCGCCGAGCGCGGCTTGCGCCTGGTCTACGGCGGCGGTGCAGTGGGCCTGATGGGCATGGTCGCCGACGCTGCCCTGGCTGCCGGCGGTGAAGTGATCGGCATCATTCCGCAGAGCCTGCAGGACGCCGAGATCGGTCACAAAAGCCTGACCCGCCTGGAAGTGGTGGATGGCATGCACGCCCGCAAGGCGCGCATGGCGGAGCTGGCCGACGCCTTCGTCGCCCTCCCCGGCGGCCTGGGCACCCTGGAAGAACTCTTCGAGGTCTGGACCTGGGGCCAGCTCGGCTACCACGCAAAGCCCCTGGGCCTGCTCGAAGTGAACGGTTTCTACGAACCGCTGCTGACCTTCCTCGACCACCTGGTGGACGAGCGCTTCGTGCGCCCGCAACACCGCGGCATGCTGCAGCGCGGCGCCACCCCAGCCGAACTGCTGGACGCCCTCGAAGCCTGGCAACCGCTGGCCGCACCCAAGTGGGTCGACCGCACGCCGACCTAACGCCAGCAGCGTACGTCCGGGCCCCGGTCGCCCAGCGCATTGAGCGTCAGCGCCGGGCATTCCGGGTCCCGGCGCAGGGCCACGGCGACCAGCCGGAAGCCGCCGTCGGCCCCGTCGCCGGCACTCACCTCCAGGCGGTAGAGGCCACTGCGTGAAAGCGCATCCAGGCCCAGCAGGTCGATCTGCCCGCTGACTCGCACGAAGCGGTGGTTCTGCGCGAAGTAGCGCTCCTGGCGCGCCGCCGCGTCCATGAGCAGCGCCCGCCCCTCCACGCGGTTCGCCCGCAGCACGTGCGCCTGGTAATTGGGGATGGCAATGCTCGCGAGGATGCCGAGGATCGCCAGGGCCAGCAGCAACTCCAGCAAACCGAAACCGCGCACGCGCTTCACAGGCCGCCCTCCAGTACGCGCCAGCTCTGCCGGCCGGGCCGCACGCCGTCAAAGAAGCGCACTGTCTCGCTGCGGCCCAGGGCAATGCCCAGGCCACTGGCCAGATCGAATGCGTACGACAAGCCACTGTCGCCGACGACGAGTCGCAAGCTGGCCACGACTTCGCCCTCGCGACGGTCGGCCTCGTCGATGCTCCCGTCATGGTTTGCATCGAGCGCATCGACCTGCGGCGCCCCACCGGTGCGCGGATCGACGGCCAGCAGGCGGCTGACCACTCCGCTACAGGGATCGGCATTCGGCGCCAGGGTGGTGAACAGCGCCAGTTGGCCGCTGCTGACCGGGTCGGCGATCGACCGCTCGCCCGCCTCCGGCAAATCGACATACCAGCCCCATTGCTTCACCCGCGCCTCGGGGTCCTTCTCCACTCGCCAGACCACCGGATGACGGCTGAGGCTTCGGCGCCCCGCTGCGTCCTCGGCCCCGAGCACCTGTCGCTGCAGATCGGTGCGGGTGATGCGCGGCGTGCCGAGTGCGGCCTCGCCCGCCGTATGCCGATCCCAGATGCCGTAGAGGCTCATTGGCCTGCCAACCGCAGGTCGAGCGTCGGCTTCCTCGAAGAACTTGCCGGTGCCAAACAGCACCAGCAGGCCCTCACCGGTGGGATGGCGGATCACTCGCGGCGCGGCGCTGATCGGCTGTGGACGCTCGGCAGCATCGCGGGCCGCGAACAGCGGGCGCCCGGCGAATGCGGTGCGTGCCCCTTCGGTACCGGCAGCCAGGTCGAAGCGCCAGAGATTGCCGAGCAGGTCCCCGGCATAGGCGTAGTCGGCGATGCCATCGCCATCGATATCCACGGCTCGTGGGCTGGAAAGCCCGTTGGGCACGCCGCTGTGGTCGTTCGCAGCCAGGGCCTGCAGCAGGCGGCCGCTGCCGATGTCGATCAGATAGAGCAGCGCCCTGTCGTTCCGGCTGCCATAGCCGTTCGCTGCCAGCACTACCCAGCGCCCATCGCTCAGCCGTACCAGGCTCGGACGCGGCAAGCCGAAACCGAGCTCGGCGAAGCGTTCGCTGGCGTCGATCTCCCAGAGCAACCGCGGGCTCCGCGGATCGCTCACGTCCAGCGCAAAGAACCCTCGCCCCCCGCCGCCAAGGCTGCCGACCAGCACGGTGTGCCAGTCACCGTCGATGTAGACATCCTCGGCCACCAGCGGCCCGTCGACGAAGTAGCGATGCCGGTCGCCGACGTATCCCGGATCGGCCAACTGGTTGAGCTCGCCGATGACAGCGCTGGGCACGAAGGCGAAGAGCTCGTCGCCACTGTCAACCGCAAAGGCGTGCAGCATGCCGTCGTTGGCGCCGACGTACAGGACGCTCGGGCGCTGCCCCTGGGCAGCCTTGAACGCACTGTAGCGCTGCGCCTGCAGGTCGCCCTCGAGGCGGTCGAGCGCCCGTGCATTGCGCGACGGCGGACCGATCAGCAACGGAGTCGAATTGACGATGTCGCCGAGCACCGAACTGCGCTGACGAAAGAGTCGTTCTTCCTCTCCACGCTCACCGCGCAGGAACGCCAGGCGTTCGCGCCCCAGCCCATCCGGCTCCCCCTCCGGAGGACGATCAAGCGCCGCCTGCTGCGACGCATCGAGATTGGCCCAACGGAAATCGACCAGTTCGCCATCTCGATGCATCAGCACACGGCGCACCATGCCCTGCGCTTCGAGCCGCGCCCTGGCGCTCCACAGCGCTTCACGCTGGCCGTTCGGTTGCAGCCGGTAGCGCGTGAGATCGCCGCTCCAGTCCGCGCTGTCGAAGCTCGCGACGTAGCCATGGGAACCGGCCTCAACCGCAGGCGCTGATACGGAGGCAAGGCACAAGGGCAATTGGCTGACCTCCGCCTGCACCTGGAAGACCAGGCAAAAGACGAGCGCTGACGCGCCCGCGAAAGGGTGCTTCATGGGTTGTCCTCAATTGGCATAGCGCCGCGCGTACACCACTTGCAGGATCACCGGCGCACGTCCGGCGTCGCCGCTGGCATAGGCATCGACGTAGTAGAAGTCGGTACGCGGAATCGCCTCGCCGAGATTGCCGAGGTTCAATCCCTCGCCATCGCTGGCGAAGTACGCCGCATGCAGGCGCGGCGCCGGCTCGAAGCGCGTGAGCCCGTCGGAGCCGCGGTAGTCCCGCGCATTGCCCGGCGCCGCCCACCAGCGCTGCGGATCGCCCTGCCACAGCCAGCGCCAGCGCTCGTCGTGGACATCACGCACTTGCTCGACCTGCAGCACGCAAAGCGCCTGCGCCGCGCGGCAGTCTTCCCCCCGCCCGTCCTCGGGCCCGGTCATCTGCGCCAGACGCCGCTCGCCTTCGCGCAGCGCGGACTCGGCGGCATTGAAGACTCTCCGTTGCTCGGAACCATTGCCCACCAGGCGGAACTCCAGCTGCGCCGCGCGCATGCCGGTCATCGCCAGCAGGGTCAGCATCAGCAGCATGAGCAGCGCTACCAGAAGCACCGCGCCAACCTGTCTGCGCTTCATGGGCCAATGCTCCGCAGCGCCAGGCTGAGCTGGCTGAGGTGCAGCAGCCGATGGTCCCCGGCGGGCAGTTCGAGTCGCCTTCCGCTGAGCGCGCGCCAGTGTTCCGGGCGCTCGCTGGCGATGCCGTCGGCCGCATGCTGCTCACTGGCGAACAGCAGGGCGATACCGATGGCCTGGAGCGGGTCCCGCGGCCGGGGAAGTGGCTGGAACTGAAAATCCAGCAGCCCATCGACCAGCACGCTGCTACTGGCGAAACCCACAGCGCTCTCGACGCGGGAAGCACAACCCAGCTCGCCGGCGAGGCTGTCGAAACTCAGGCGCGCCACCACGTTGAGCGGCTGCGCGGAGAAGGCCAGCGGGTTGCCCGTGCAGTCCGCCTCCTGCGCTTCGAAGCCGCGCTGATAGCGCACACACAGCTCGGCGCGGCGACCGTCGCCAGCATGTGCGAGGGCAATGCTCTGACCGCTGGCGAAGGCGGGACAGCCGCCACTCGCGGGCATAGCCCCAAAGGCCGCTTCAGGCGAATCCTGCTCGGGCCTGGTGCGATAACCCGCCTGCGCCACCAGCCGGCTGATGAGCTGGATGGCGAGCCGGGCGTTCTCCTGGTTGGCCAGTTGCCCCTGCTGAACCCCGTAATGCCGCTTGCCGTCGAGGAACAGCTGGGTGATGCCCAGCACCAGGAAGCCGCCCAGCGCCAAGGCCACCAGCAGCTCGACCAGCGCCAGGGCGCGCTGCCGCCTCATTTCATAGTTCCGCGCGCAGGGCATGGCTGCATACCTCCTGCTCGCACAGGCCAGAGCGACGGTCGGACCAGAACAGACGCACGAGCACCGCGCTGCCGGTCGCCGAACATTGCCCGGGCGCGGCGCTTCGACAGATCTCGACGCGCCCGAGCAGCTCCGCGTCTACCGGCAGCAGCCGCTCGATGCTCTGCCGCCAGCAAGCGAGGTCGGCGCGCGCGACGGCAACACCGCCGGCGCGGCGATCGCGCTCGGCACAATTTCCCGTTGCACCGGGGAAAGCTTCGCCGTGCGCTTTGAAATAACCGTCGATGCCTGCTGGGTTACTGCGCATCAGCTCCAGCAGATCGCTGGCCAGCAAGGTCGCGCTATCGCGCCATTGCGCGTCCAGGAGGTGCTGCTGGGCCCTGGCCTGAAAGGCCAGCGACCCGAGCACGCCGATGCCCAGCACCAGCAGCGCGACCAGCACTTCGATCAGGGTGAATCCACGGGAGTCCTGCATGGGCGATCCTCGGCATGGCCATTGGGAGCGCACAGGCTGCCGCGCGAGTGCAGGCGGCGATGCAGGCTTCGTCCATCAGTAAGCGAAGGGTTTTCCCCCAGGATGCTAGGAGGGTTTTGACGGCGCACCGACGCTTCCTACGTGGCGTCCGGTTGTCCGCGCCAGCCGACCGCTCATCGTGGACGGAGTAGGAAGCGTCCCTCAGAAACGCGAAAAGCACGCCGAAGCGTGCTTTCCGGAACCCCTCCGGCTGCGCTAGTTGCCGGGCGCCTGATGAACGATCACGTTCTGCGTCGGGGTCGGCGCCGGGAAGCCAGTGCCCAGCGCTTCCTTGATGGTACGGTTGGTGTCGAAGTAGACCTGCCAGTAGTTGTCGTTGTGGCAGTACGGACGCACTGCCAGTACCGGGCCGACCAGGTTGAACTCGAGGATTTCCACGTCCACAGCCGGTTCGGCGAGCACGTTGGGGATCTGCGCGATGCGCTCCTTGAGCAGGGCGGCGGCAGCGGCATAGTCGGCGGCGCCGGACAGCTGTGCCTTGAGGTCTACACGGCGGAACGCGTTCTGCGTGAAGTTCTGGATGGTGTCGCCGAAGATCTTGTTGTTGCCAACGAGGGTCAGCACGTTGTCCGGAGTGTTGATCGCGGTGACGAACAGGCCGATCTCCTTGACCGTGCCGGTGACACCGCCGGCGCTGACGAAATCACCGACCTTGAACGGCCGCAGCACGATGATGAAGCCGCCGGCGGCGAGGTTGGCCAACAGCCCCGACCAGGCCATGCCGATGGCCACGCCGGCGGCGGCGATCAAGGCCGCCAGGCTGGTGGTCTGCACGCCGAAGTAACCGAGGATGCCGATCACCAGGACGATGTTCAGGGTCACGGTGATGAAGGAGCCGACATAGCGCAGCAGCGTGGGGTCGACCTTCTGCCGGCCAAGAGCCTTCTCGACCATGTTCACCGCCATGCCGATCAGCCAGCGGCCGATCATCCAGAAGGCAATGGCGGCGAGGATCTTGATGCCGAAGGCCAGGGCGTATTGCTGTACCAGCGCCCAGATCTCGTTGAATTTCTCCGTACTCACATTGACGATGTTGGTGTCACCCATGGTCTTGCCTCATCCGTTGATCGAGAAACGACCACGGAAAAGCTAGCACGCGCTCCGCAGCTTGCTCGCCGGGCAATTTTCCCGCTTGCGCGCGTTCAGACCGCCAGTTCCCAGTGCGGCATCACCGTCACGCGCACTTCCGGATCGTGGCTGCCGCCGCCGAGGATCACTCCGCGCAGCGGCGAGACGTCAGCGAAATCGCGGCCCCAGGCGAGGGTGATGTGCTCCAGCGAGGGCAGCACGTCGTTGGTCGGGTCGAAGTCCACCCAGCCGTTCTGCGGGCAATACAGCGACACCCAGGCATGCGAGGCGTCTGCGCCAATCAGTCGCGGCTGCCCGGGCGGCGGCTGGGTCAGCAGGTAGCCGCTGACGTAGCGCGCGGCCAACCCGCGCGAACGCAGGCAGGCGAGCATCAGGTGGGCGAAGTCCTGGCAAACGCCGCGGCGGCGCTCCAGCACTTCGGTCAGCGGCGTGGCGACCTGGGTCGCCTCGGCATCGAAGGCGAATTCGCCGTGGATCTTGCCCATCAGCCGCGCGGCGCCCTCGAGCAGCGGCAGGCCGGGCGTGAAGCAGTCGGCGCCGAACTCGGCGAACTGTCGCTTGATCCGTACGTAGGGCGATTCCACCCGGTAGCGGCAGGCGTCCAGCTCCTCACGGCCCAGCGGCCGTCCGCTGAAAGCCAACGCAGCAGCCACCTGCTCCCAGGCCGGCGAGGCCTGCAGGCTCAGCGGCAAGCGCGGTAGCACTTCCACCTGAAGGCGCGCATCGACCCGCAACTCGTCATGCGGGCGCTCGAAGGCCAGGCGCGTCAGGGGATTGCCGAAAACGTCGACGCCGTCGCTGCGCCGGGTCGGTAGCGGCTCGATCAGCAGCTCGCGGGCCAGGCAGCGCTGCCACGGGCAATCGCGCGGCCACAGGTGCAGCAGCTGCTGCGACAGCGATACGGGCGCGGCATAGCGGTAGCGGGTGTCGTGGAACACCTGGTAGCGGGCGACTTCGCCCGGCGGACTGGAGACCAGGGGCAAGGCCATCAGGTGGACACCGTGCGTTGGCTGACGTCATCGACGTGAGCGAAGTAGCGCAGGCCGAGTCGATCGGAAACCTGCCCGGCACCGCGCGCCAGCTCGCGCAGCAGGCGCGCCAGGCCGGCGAGCACTTCGTCCAGCCCGGCATTGCCGAACAGCGCCTCTTCCAGAGTGGCGAAGTCGAAGCTGCGCAGGCGCTCGGTGAGGTGCTTCAGGTCCATTTCGCGCGGCGCGCCGAACTCCTGGTGCAGGCGCTCCAGCGAGCGATCCAGGGCCTGCAACTGGAAGAACAGCGCATGCGGGTTCTGTTCGTGCAGCAGGAGCAGGTCGAGAACCGGGATCAGCTGCGGTCCGGCCAGGTAACGAGAGCGGTAGGTGATGGTGCTGTTGCCCAGTTCCAGCAACCACTCCAGCGCGCCCGGGTCCCAGGCCGCGCCGCCTTCGAGGAAGCCGGCGATGGCGTCGGCGAAGAACTGGATGCGTTCGATGCGCCGGCCGATCATCAGGAAGCGCCAGCCGTCGTCGCGGGTCATGTCGTCGAGGGCGAAGCCGGACAGCGCCGCCAGCGACATCAGCAGGCGGTTGAGGAAGTCCAGGGCGTCGCCCAGCTCGGTACGCCGCGGATCCAGCCCCTGCAGCTCGCGCTGCAATTCGAGCAGCGCCAGCCAGTTCTCCCGCGACAGCCGTCCGCGCACCTGCGCGGCGGCCCAGTGCAAGCGGCGCAAATTGGCGCTCAGGCTGCTGCCTGAATCGCCTTCGAGCAGGGCCGCGAGCAGACGTTGCTCCAGTGGCTCTTCACCCTGAGGCAACACGCCGAGAGCGCTGGCCAGGGCGAGCGCGCTGCGTAGGGCTTGTTCGTCGCCATCGGCATCGACATAGCGCGACAGCACCACGCGCAGCAGCCGCGCATTGTCATCGCAACGCTCGGCGTAGCGGCCGAACCAGAACAGGTTCTCCACCACCCGCGAGGGCAGGTACGGGTCTTCGCGGATCAGGTCGCGCGCGCCGATGCTGCGCGGCCGCAGGGGCTCGCCGTGGACCGGGAGGTCGGCCAGCACCCAGGTGTCCTTGCTCGCGCCGCCGCGCTGCATTGAAACCACTTCGGCGTCCGCCGCCGAGGCCACCCGCGTCAGGCCGCCGGGCATCACCCAGTAACTGCCGTCGCTGCCGGCGACCACGAACACGCGCATGCCGATGGCCCGCGACTGCAACTCGCCCCGCGCGCCGTGGCTGTGCCAGACCGGCGCCTGGGACAGCTGCGCCTGGCGTTGCGCGACATAGGCGTGCGGCTGCGCAGCCAGGCGGGCCTCCAGCTCCGCGCGCGCAGTAGCATCCAGCGCATGGCCGAAGAGCGGCTCGAAGCTTTGCGAGGGGAAGGCCGGCTTGATTACCAGGTGATCCAGCTCCGCCAGCGCGCTACTCACCGCGCCCGGCTCGCCGCACCAGCGCGTCTGCACGGCCGGCAGCAGCAGTTCTTCGCCGAGCAGGCGCCGCGCCGCCGCCGGGAGGAAGCCGAGCAGGCCGGGGGATTCCAGCACCCCGCTGCCCAGCGCGTTGGCCACCAGCACGCGGCCGCAGCGAACGGCATCGAGCAGGCCTGGCACGCCGAGCGCGGAATCGGTACGCAGCTCCAGCGGATCGCAAAAGTCGTCGTCGAGGCGGCGCAGCACCGCATGCACGCGCTGCAGGCCGCCAAGAGTCTTCAGGTACAAGGTCGCGTCGCGCACCGTCAGGTCATGCCCCTCGACCAGCGGGAAGCCGAGCTGGCGCGCCAGGTAGAGGTGCTCGAAATAGGTCTCGTTGAATCGCCCCGGCGTCAGCAACACCACCAGCGGCGTCTCGCCGTCGCCCGGGGCGCATTGCGAAAGGGTCTCCTGCAACGTGCGGAAGTAGCCGGCCAGGTATTGCACGCGCAGGTCGCGGTAGAGCTCGGGCAAGGCGCGCGAGACGATCTGCCGGTTCTCCAGCGCATAGCCCGCACCGGACGGCGCCTGGGTGCGGTCGGCAAGGACGTGCCAGCGGCCATCGGCGTCGCGCGCAAGATCAGCCGCATAGCAGTGCAGGTAGATGCCGCCGGGCGGGGTCAGGCCGCTGCAGGGCCAGAGGAAATTCGGATGACCGTAGACCAGCTCGCTGGGCAGCAGGCCTTCGCTGAGCAGGTTCTGCTCGCCGTAGAGATCGGCCAGCACCGCGTTGAGCAGACGCGCGCGCTGCGCCACGCCGCTGGCGATGCCCTCCCACTCCTGCGCGGACAGCAGGTTGGGCAGCAGGTCCAGCTCCCAGGGACGGTCGGCGCCCTTGGGGTCGGCGTAGACGTTGTAGGTCACGCCGTTTTCCTGGATCTGCCGCGCCAGCAGGGCCTGGCGCTGGCGCAACTGGGCGACGCTGCTGCGCTCCAGGCGTTGCAGCATGCGCTGCCAGTGCGGGCGCACCGCGCCCTCGGCGTCCAGCAGTTCGTGGTACGCCGTGGCGGTCAGCGGATAGTGGGCGAGCAGTTCGGACATCGGGGACTCGACGCGCAGGATGGCCTTCTCACTTTAGCGGGCGGACAGGGTCATGTCCGCCGCAGGTCAAGGGTCATCGGCAACTCGGCCGAGCTGTGCGGCAAGGCCACCTCCATCCGCCCGGGTGTGTGGCCATGGCGGAAGAAGCGCGCCAGGCGCCGGCTCTCGGCCTCGTAGGCGTTCACCGGGAAGCTCTCGTAGCTGCGCCCGCCCGGATGGCTGACGTGGTACTGGCAGCCGCCGAGCGAACGCTGCATCCAGGTATCGACGATGTCGAAAACCAGCGGCGCCTGCACGCCGATGGTCGGCTGCAGGCAGGACGCCGGCTGCCAGGCGCGGTAGCGTACGGCAGCGACGAACTCGCCGACCTGCCCGGTCGGCCGCAGCGGCACCGGACGACCATTGCAGGTCACCACGTAGCGATCCGGCGCCATGCCGGAAACCTTCAGCTGCACGCGCTCCAGCGACGAATCCACGTAGCGCACGGTGCCGCCGGTGGCGCCCTCCTCGCCCAGCACGTGCCAGGGCTCCAGGGCCTGGCGCAGCTCGAGGTCGATGCCCTTCACCGCATAGTCGCCGTACTTCGGGAAGCGGAATTCGAAGTGCGGGGCGAACCAATCGCTGCGCAGCGGATAGCCGAAGGCGTTGAGCTCGTGGACCACGTCGGCGAAGTCCTGCTCGACGAAGTGCGGCAGCAGGAAACGGTCGTGCAGCTCGGTGCCCCAGCGCACCAGCTTCGGCGGCGTGTAGGGCTCGGTCCAGAAGCGCGACACCAGCGCGCGCAGCAGCAACTGCTGGGCGAGGCTCATGCGCGCATGCGGCGGCATCTCGAAGGCGCGCAGCTCCAGCAGCCCCAGTCGCCCGGAGGCGCTGTCGGGCGAGTACAGCTTGTCGATGCAGAACTCGGCGCGGTGGGTATTGCCGGTGACATCCACCAGCAGGTTGCGCAGCAGACGGTCGACCAGCCACGGCGGGCAGTCGGCGCCCGGCTCGGGCATCTGCGCGAAGGCGATCTCCAGTTCATAGAGAGCGTCGTTGCGCGCCTCGTCCACCCGCGGTGCCTGCGAAGTCGGGCCGATGAACAGCCCGGAGAACAGGTAGGACAGCGATGGATGGTTGTGCCAGTAGCTGATGAGGCTGCGCAGCAGGTCCGGCCGACGCAGGAAGGGCGAGTCGCCCGGCGTGGCGCCGCCGAGGACGAAGTGGTTGCCGCCGCCGGTGCCGACGTGGCGGCCGTCGACCATGAACTTCTCGCTCGACAGCCGCGACTGGCGCGCCGCCTCGTAGAGGAATTCGGTGCGCTCGACCAGCTCGCCCCAGTTCGCCGAGGGATGGATATTCACTTCGATCACGCCCGGGTCGGGGGTGACGCGGAAGTTCACCAGGCGCGGGTCGGCCGGTGGCTCGTAGCCCTCCAGCAGCACCGGGCAGCCCAGCTCGCCGGCGGTGGCCTCGATGGCGGCGACCAGCTCCAGGTAAGCCTCCAGCTCCGCCAGCGGCGGCATGAACAGGTACAGCCGCCCCTCGCGCGGCTCGGCGCAGAGCGCGGTGCGGGTGATCCAGCCGGCGGACTGGTGCATCAACGGCTGGCGCGTGGCGTCCGGCCCGCCAGGCATGCGTCCGCGCGCCTGCTGCATCTGCGCGGCGCGTTGCAGCGGCGGGCGTGGCTGGCTCGGGTCGGCCGGGTTGACGTAGGGATAGTCGGCCTCGCTGACCCACGGCTGCGAATCCAGCGGCAGGCGGTAGCCCAGCGCGGAGTCGCCGGGGATCAGCCGGCAGGTGTCCTCGCGGAGGAACCAGCGGCCACTTTCCCACTGATCGCCTGCCGCACTGCGCGCCAGCGGCAGCACGTGGCCGACCACCTCGCCCAGGCCCCGCTCGAAGACCTTGCGCAGGCGCTCGCGCTCCAGCGGGTCGGCCAGGCGCGCGTCTTCCGGGGTGACGTTGCTGGGCAGCCGGCGTTCGCGCCAGAGGTAGTAGAGCCAGTCCTCGTAGGCGGCGAACTGGGTATCGCCGGACAACCCCAGGCGCCCGGCCAGGCGGCGCAGGAAGCGCGACGCGAGGGCCGCATCGGCGCCGTAGCTGCGATCCTCTTCCGCGTAGAGCATGGGGTTGTTCCACAGCGGCTCGCCGTCGCGGCGCCAGAAGCAGTTCAGCGACCAGCGCGGCAGCTGCTCGCCGGGGTACCACTTGCCTTGGCCGAAGTGCACCAGGCCCTTGGGCGCGTAGTGGCGGCGCAGGCGATGGAACAGCTCGGCGGCCATGCGGCGCTTGTTCGGGCCCAGCGCGGCGGTGTTCCACTCGGGGTCGTCCGGGTAGTCGAAGGCGACGAAGGTCGGCTCACCGCCCATGGTCAGGCGCACGTCCTGTTCTGCGAGGTCGGCGTCGATGCGCTCGCCCAGGTCGAGGATCGCCTGCCACTGCTCGTCGCCGTAGGGCTTGGTCACCCGCGGCGCTTCCCAGACGCGCTCGACGCGCATCTCGTGGCGGAAGCTGACTTCGCACTCGTCCAGCGCCCCGCTGATCGGCGCCGCCGAGGAAGGCTCGGGACTGCACGCGAGCGGGATATGGCCCTCACCGGCGAACAGCCCGGAGGTGGGGTCGAGGCCGATCCAGCCGGCGCCGGGCAGGTAGACCTCGGCCCAGGCGTGCAGGTCGGTGAAGTCCACTTCGGTGCCGCTGGGACCGTCGAGGGATTTCTGGTCAGCGGTGAGCTGGATCAGGTAGCCGGAAACGAAGCGCGCGGCCAGGCCCAGGTGGCGCGCCAGCTGCACCAGCAGCCAGGCCGAGTCGCGGCAGGAGCCGGAGGCCAGCTTGAGGGTTTCCTCGGGGGTCTGCACACCCGGTTCCATGCGGATCAGGTAGCGCACGTCGCGGGCCAGGCGCTGGTTCAGGTCGACCAGGTAGTCCACGGTGGCGCGCGGTTCGCGCGGGATGCCGGCGAGGTACTCGGCGAACAGCGGGCTGGCCGGCTGGCGCGACAGGTAGGGCGCCAGCTCGCGCTGCTCGTCGGCACCGTAGCTGAAGGGGAACTGCTCGGCGTAGGGCTCGAGGAAGAAGTCGAAGGGGTTGAACACCGCCATCTCGGCGACCAAGTCCACCTCCACGCGCAGCTCTTCGGTCTTCTCCGGGAAGACCAGGCGCGCCAGGTAGTTGCCCTGCGGGTCCTGCTGCCAGTTGATGAAGTGCTTGCCCGGGACGACCTTCAGCGAATAGCCGAGGATGCGCGTGCGGCTGTGCGGCGCCGGGCGCAGGCGCACCAGTTGCGGCCCGAGGTTGACCGCGCGGTCGTAGCGATAGTGGGTGACATGCTGCAAGGCGACATGAATCGACACGGCGGGCCTCCTGCGGGCCTGGGCGATAACCGCTTGCGCGCAAGTCCCGTGCCAGCCAGCCAAGGCCCTGGCGCGGGCTGCGCAGGGGCGCCAGGCACCAGAGCGGGGCCGAGCGTGCACGCCGGGCGCGAGCGCGCACGAAAACGGGGCATGGCACGGCGCCGGCTACGACCAGCCTAGCCCGCTGGGTATGACAGACAGGAGACGGCGCGTCTGGCCGATGGAGGGAACGCGTAGGCCTTCCTGTAGGAGCGCGCCATGCGCGCGAATCGCGGGCATGGCCCGCTCCTACAGGGGGTAGAGCCGTATCAGGTGCAGCCGCCCGGCAGCGAGGCGATCCAGCGTTGCAGCATCTCCAGGCCTTCCTTGTGCACCAGGGTGCGGCCCAGCTCCGGCATCATGTCGCCGGGCTTGTCGCTGCCCACGCGGTAGGTCAGCACCGAGAGCTCCGGATGCCCCGGATGGATGTCCTCCAGGCGTCCACCGGTACCGCCGCCGGCCGCCACCGGCTGCTTGCACAGGCCGTAGTTCACGCCGAACTCGGCGCGGGCGTCGAGGTAGAGCCCGGAGGTGCGGCCCGCGCCTTTGGGGTTGTGGCAATGCCCGCAGTTGGCGTCGAGGTAGCTGCGCGCCTGCTTGTCCAACGTCTCGCCGGCGCGCGGGTGGCCCCAAAGGGCGTTCTGCGGCACCTGCGCCAGCGCCGGCAGGCCGCTCAGGAAGCCGCGCGCCTGCCAGTGGTTCAGCTGGTTGTCGCTGCCGTCGGCGTAGACGAAGTCCTTGTTCAGGTGACGCGCCTTCGGGCCCAGCGGGGCGATGCCGCCGCCCTTGTGCTCGGCGTGGCATTCGGAGCACTGGTTGGCGTCCGGCACCATGTAGGTGAAAGAGACCTTCTTCCCGGCCGCGTCCTGCAATTCGAGCGGCTGGCTGTCGCCGGCCAGTTCGAGGGTGGCTTCCTTCTGCTTGGCATCCCAGACGTAGGGCAAGGCGGTCCAGCCGTCCTTCTGCTTCACCAGCACGCGGGTCTCGATCAGGCGCACCTTGCCCAGGTCCAGGCCCTGCTGCGGGTCGCGGTCGTCCTGGGCGTTCTCCAGCAACTGCCCCGCTCCGTCGGTGGGGTAATAGAAGGTCTTGGTCAGCACCGTCCCCAAGGGATAGTCGAAGTGGTCGTCGGCATACTTCGCCGACTGGCCGTCGGGCATCCACACGGTGCGCAACTTGTGCGCATAGTCGGTGAACAGCGGGGTGTTGAGGTCGTAGGGCAACACTTGCGCGACAGGCTTCAGGTGACCGTCGGCCAGCTGCAGCATGCCCCAGCCGCTCAAGGTCTGCGGGTAGTCGTCGCCTTCGGGCTGGTAGCGCGGCTTCGCCTCCTGCCCGCACCCGGCCAGCGCAACGGCCAGGGCGAGCGACAACCAGGCGTGGGGCGCTCGCGTCATGCCTTGCCTCCCTTGTCGCCCAGGCCGGCTTGCTCGATCTTCGGCAGCGGGTTGAGCTTGCAGCGGTGGCTGCTCATGTCGGTGCTGATGTTCTTGTAGCCGTTCGGGCCGTCGACATTGACCAGGGTCGCGTCACCGTTGTCGACGCAGATCGACAGGTTGTCCGGCAGTTTGCCGTCGACGACTTTCTTCTGGTTGAAGTAGCCATCCCAGAGGATGTCCGGCAGGTGGCCGTTCAAGCCGAACTTGGCGATCTTCAGCGCCTTCAGCTCGAGGTGGTCGGGGCTGTCGCCGCCGGGCCCGAAGGTATTGCCGTGGATGTAGATGCCTTCGGGGTAGGGGTCGAAGTTCGGCTGGGTCGCCTTGTCCGAATAGTTGGTGCTGTAGTAGCTGCTGATGATGACGTTGGCGGTTTTGTGGTTGCCGATCTTGTTGTCGAAGATCTCCACGTCGTCGTTGGAGTTCACCACCACGCCGGAACCGGCCGGCACGCTGGCCACCGGGGTGCCCTTGTGGCCGAAGTTCTCGTGGTTGTTGCCCTGCACGTCGTTGTTGAAGACGCGTGAGCCACGCCCCGGCTGCTGCAGGTTGGGCATGTTGAAGACGAGGATGCCACCGGTGTTGTCGGTGGCGACGTTGTTGTAGACGTCGGCGCCGATGGTGTTCTCGATCTCGATGCCGGCGACGTTGCGCTCGGCGCGGTTGTTGCGCACCACCACGTTGCGCGACTGGCCAACGTAGATGCCCGAGTCCGATGCGCCTATGGCGACGTTGCCTTCGAGCAGGGTGTTCTCGGTCTGCACCGGGTAGATGCCGTAGCCGCCGTTCTCGGTGGACGCGCCGTTGGTCCACTCGGTGCGGATGTTGCGGATCACGATGTTCTTGCCGCCGACCACCTTGAGCGCGTCGCCGCTGGTGTCTTCGATGGCCAGGTTCTCGATGGTGAAGTCCGAGGCATCGACGAACAGCCCCTCCGCCCCGGCCTTCTGGCCCTTGAAGTTGAGGATGGTCTTGTCCATGCCAGCGCCGCGGATGGTCACGCCGTCGACCTTGAGGCTGAGGCTGCGGTCTAGGTGGTAGGTGCCCGCCGGAATCTCGATGACCTCGCCGGCCTTGGCCTTGATCAGCCGGGTCTGCAGATCTTTCTGAAAGTCCGTGCTGACAGCAGCGGTAGGTTTGTCCTGCTCGCCACAGGCGGCAAGGAGTACGGCGATGCTGAGGAGAGATAGAGCGGCGCGGCGCATGGCGGGGTCTCCGGCGTTGTTCTTATGATTTGGAACTATAGTGCCAAAAACATTTTGTAAACAACCCCCGACAGCGAGAGGCCGACAGAAGCGCCTGTAGGAGCGGATCTTTTCCGCGATAGCCGGGCCCCCGGCGCGATTCGCGGATGAGATCTGCTCCTAGACACGGGGAAATATCCACCGCAGAAACGACAACGGGGCCTTGCGGCCCCGTTGTCGATGTCACTCAGCGCGGTAGGTTCGGCTGGCGCTTGGTAGTGCGCTTCTTGCCCTTGGCGTAGCCGCTGGCCTTGCCCTCTTCCACCTTGTTCCACGGCTTGGAGCCGTCGCTGGCGCGCGGCGGCAGGCCGGTGTGCTGGGTCAGGACGCGTCCGCCACCGTTGCCGGCGACCTTCTTGCTGCCGGACGGGGTCGAGTTCTTGCGGCGCGCGCTCTGGTACTCGTCGGTCTGCGGCTGGTAGGTCGGGATCAGGTGATGCTTGCCGTTGCCGATCAGGTCCGCACGGCCCATGCGCTCCAGCGCCTCGCGCAGCATCGGCCAGCCCTTCGGGTCGTGGTAGCGCAGGAAGGCCTTGTGCAGGCGGCGCTGCTGGTCGCTCTTGACGATGGTCACGCCGTCGCTCTTGTAGGTGACCTTGCGCAGCGGGTTCTTGCCCGAGTGGTACATCGCCGTGGCGCTGGCCATGGGCGAGGGATAGAAGGCCTGCACCTGGTCGGCGCGGAAGCCGTTGCGCTTGAGCCACAGGGCGAGGTTCATCATGTCTTCGTCGGTGGTGCCCGGGTGCGCGGCGATGAAGTACGGGATCAGGTATTGCTCCTTGCCCGCCTCCTTCGAGTACTTCTCGAACATCTGCTTGAAGCGGTCGTAGCTGCCGATACCCGGCTTCATCATCTTGTCCAGCGGGCCGCGTTCGGTGTGCTCCGGAGCGATCTTCAGGTAGCCGCCGACGTGGTGGGTGACCAGCTCCTTGACGTACTCCGGCGACTCCACGGCGAGGTCGTAGCGCAGGCCCGATGCAATCAGGATCTTCTTCACACCCGGCAAGGCGCGGGCCTTGCGGTACAGCTCGATCAGCGAGCTGTGGTCGGTGTTCAGGTTCTCGCAGATGCCGGGGAACACGCAGGACGGCTTGCGGCAGTGCTTCTCGATCTCCGTGCTCTTGCAGGCGATGCGGTACATGTTGGCGGTCGGCCCGCCGAGGTCGGAGACCACGCCGGTGAAGCCCGGCACCTTGTCTCGCATTTCCTCGATCTCGTTGAGGATCGACTCGTGCGAGCGGTTCTGGATGATCCGGCCTTCGTGCTCGGTGATCGAGCAGAAGGTGCAGCCACCGAAGCAGCCACGCATGATGTTGACCGAGAAACGGATCATCTCGTAGGCCGGAATCCGCGCCTTGCCGTACGCCGGGTGCGGCACGCGCGCATAGGGCATGCCGAACACGTAGTCCATTTCCTCGGTGGTCATCGGAATGGGCGGCGGGGTGAACCACACGTCCACTTCACCGTGCTTCTGCACCAGCGCACGGGCGTTGCCCGGGTTGGTCTCCAGGTGCAGCACGCGGTTGGCGTGGGCGTAGAGCACCGGGTCGTTGCGCACCTTCTCGAACGACGGCAGGCGGATCACCGTCTTCTCGCGGGTCATCTTCGGGCTGGGCAGCAGCTCGACGACCTTGGCCTCGTTGGCGTCCTCGACCGGGCCCTTCTCCTGCTCGATGGCGCAGGCGGCGGTGTCCTGGGTGTTGACGTAGGGGTTGATGATCTTGTCGATCTTGCCCGGGCGGTCGATGCGGGTGGAGTCAATCTCGAACCAGCCTTGCGGGGTATCGCGGCGGATGAAGGCGGTGCCGCGCACGTCGGTGATGTTCTCGATCCGCTCGCCGAAGGCCAGGCGCTGGGCGATCTCGACCACAGCACGCTCGGCGTTGCCGTACAGCAGGATGTCTGCGGTAGCGTCGATCAGGATCGAGCGACGGACCTTGTCCTGCCAGTAGTCGTAGTGGGCGATACGGCGCAGCGAGGCCTCGATGCCGCCGAGGATCACCGGCGTTTCGCTGTAGGCCTCCTTGCAGCGCTGGCTATAGACCAGGCTGGCGCGGTCCGGGCGCGCGCCGGCCAGGCCGCCGGGGGTGTAGGCGTCGTCGCTGCGGATCTTCTTGTCCGCGGTGTAGCGGTTGATCATCGAGTCCATGTTGCCGGCGGCCACGCCGAAGAACAGGTTCGGCTGGCCCAGCTTCATGAAGTCATCCTTCGACTGCCAGTCCGGCTGGGCGATGATGCCGACGCGGAAACCCTGGGCTTCCAGCAGGCGGCCGATGATCGCCATGCCGAAGGACGGATGGTCGACGTAGGCATCGCCGGTGACGATGATGATGTCGCAGGAGTCCCAGCCCAGTTGATCCATCTCCGCCCGGCTCATCGGCAGGAAAGGCGCCGGACCGAAACACTCGGCCCAGTACTTGGGATAGTCGAACAGCGGCTTGGCGGCTTGCATCGGGGACACCGGGATACTCGAAAAGGGATGCGGAAAAACGCGGGCGCGGAATATAGCACAAAAAGTGAGCAATTCCGACTCCCGCGCTCGGGCTTCATCCCCGACCGATGGCACTGTCGGTGATCGGCCGCGGCCGCAAAGGTCACTGCCGGGCAGCGTGGCCAGTGGCTATACTCGCCCGACCGAACCTTCCGGTTCGATCCATCCTGCCGGGTACAGGGAGTGTCCGTCGTGCGCCATCTGTTGTTGTGCATCCTTGCCGTATGCCTGTGGCCCTTCGCGACACTCGCCGCCGAGCCCGTTTCGCTCGATTCGCAATCCAGCGGACGCTGGCTGAACGACGCCCTGACGCTGCTCGAAGACCACAGCAAGCAGCTCGACCTGGAGCAGGTCGAGGCGCGTGACGCCGAGTTCGTGCCCGCCGCCGGCCGCACCAGCGTCGGCCAGAGCAGCAGCTCCTGGTGGCTGCGCCTGGACCTCGACCAGCGCATGACACCGCCCGGCGGCTGGTGGCTGGAGGTCGACGCGGTCAATCTGCTCGACCTGCGCGTCTACCTGCCGGACGGCCAGGGCGGATACCGCGAGCTGCGCTCCGGCGAAGCCGTGCCCTTTGCCGAGGGCCGCGACCGCACCTATCGCCGCCCGGTGTTCCATCTGCCCGAAGGCCAAGGCCCGCTGCGCGTCTACATGCGCAGCTACGATCCTGCCGGCAACTCCTTCCCGCTGCGCCTCTGGAGCCAGGACGACCTGCAGGACCACCGCGCACAAACCAACCTGTTCCTCGGCCTGGTCTACGGGCTGATCGGCGCGCTGCTGCTGTACAACCTGTTCATCCTCATCACCCTGCGCGACCGCGCCTACCTCTGGTACGTGCTGACCACCGCCTTCGCCCTGCTTTTCAGCATGGGCATGACCGGCCACGCCTTCGAGTACCTGTGGCCGGAGCACGGCGTGCCCTGGTGGCTCAACCGCATCACCCTGCCCTCGCTGTGGGGGCTGTGCGTCACGCGCTTCACCCAGACGCTGCTGCAAACCCGCGTCCACGTACGCTGGGCGCACCACATGCTGACCCTGAACTGCCTGCTGTACGTCACCTCGGTCCTGATGAACGCCTTTGTCGGACGGGCCGAGGCCGGTTGGGTGATCGCCAGCACCACCCTGGTCGGAGTCCCCGCAGCGCTTGGCGCCGCCATCACCCGTACCCGCCAGGGCTCGCTGCCGGGGCGGCTGTACCTGATCGGCTTCGGCCTGGTGCTCACCAGCATCAGCGTCTCGGTGATGCGTGCGCTCGGCGTAGTGCAGCCGTCGCCGACCACCGCGTACCTGTTCCCGGTATCGGTGGGCATGGAATCGATCCTCTTCTCCTTCGCCCTGACCTCGCGCATCCAGGAGCTCAAGCGCGAACGGGCACAAGCGATGGACCAGGCGCATCGGGAAAAGAACGCGCGCCTGACCCTGCTGCAGAGCGCGCAAACCGATCTGGCGCAAGCAGTGGCGGCCCGCACGGCCGAACTGACCCAGGCCAACCAGTTGCTGCTTGAGCGAGAAGCCCAGCTCAAGCACGCCGCACACAACGATCCGCTGACCGGCCTGCCCAATCGCCGCTTCCTGGTGGAGCACGCCGAGCTGGCGCTGACGCAGGCCCAGCAGCGCGGCGAAACCCTGGCGCTGATGCTCATCGACCTGGACCACTTCAAGCCGATCAACGACCGCCACGGCCACGACGCCGGCGACTTCATGCTGCAGAACGTCGGCTATCGGCTGCGGCAGTGCGTGCGTTCCAGCGACTGCGTCGCGCGCCTGGGCGGAGACGAATTCGCCGCGCTGATCGCCGGCCCCGACGCCGAGGGCCATGCCCGCGAGATCGCCGAACGGCTGCTCAGCGAACTGTCGCGCCCGGTGCAATTCGACAAGCTGGAACTGCGCATCACGCCGAGCATTGGCGTGGCCATCTATCCCAGCCACGCACTGCAGTTCAGCAAGCTCTACAAGGCTGCCGACCAGGCGCTGTACGAGGTTAAGGGGAGCGGCCGCGCCAGCTACGCGCTGGCCGGCGAAGCGGAAAGCGGCACCAGCGACTTCTGGATGGACACGCTTCCCGCCCCGGACGGTCTGTCCTGAGATGCCTCAGGCGCTATAGCGGCGCGGCACCCGCGCAGTGACCTTGGTCAGCAACTCGTAGCCGATGGTGCCGGCGTGCGCCGCGACTTCGTCGATCGGCAGCTCCGCGCCCCACAGCTCAACCGCAGCGCCGACAGCCGCGTCCGGCAGATCGGTGAGGTCCACCGCCAGCATGTCCATCGACACCCGCCCGGCCAGCGGCACGCGCTGCCCGTTCACCAGCACCGGCGTGCCGCTGGGTGCATGGCGCGGGTAGCCATCGGCGTAGCCGCAGCTGACCGTACCGATGCGCGAGGGCCGTTCGGCCACCCAGCTGGCGCCATAGCCGACGCTCTCTCCCACGGCCACCTCGCGCACTGCGATGATCTGTGCGCGCAGGCTCATGGCCGGGCGCAGACCGAGCTCCGCAGCGCCGAGGTCAGCAAAGGGCGACGCGCCGTAGAGCATGATGCCGGGGCGAATCCAGTCCATGTGCGCGGCGGGAATGGTCAGTACCGCCGCGGAGTTGGCCAGCGAGCGCCGGTCAAAATCGAGATCGAGCAGGCCGAGGAAGCACTCCAGCTGATCCTCGTTGAGCGAATGGCCGCGCTCGTCGGCGCAGGCGAAGTGGCTCATCAGGTTCAGCTCGGCGACTTGCGGAGCGGCGCGCAAACGGCCGAAGACGGCACGCAGCGCGACCGCGTCGAAGCCCAGGCGATGCATGCCCGAATCCAGCTTGAGCCAGACGTTCAGCGGCCCAGGCAGTTCGCTGGCGAGCAGAGCCACAGCCTGCTCCTCGCCTTGCACGGCCACGTCCAGGCGCAATTGCGCAGCCACCCGGCACTCGCTCGGCTCGAAGCAGCCCTCCAGCAGCAGGACGCGCGCGGTGCCGTGCAGGGCGCGCACTTCCGCAGCCTCTTCCAGACTGGCCACGGCAAAGCCATCGGCAGCGTCATGCAGGCTGGTGACCACCTCGCGCACGCCATGCCCGTAAGCATTGGCCTTGACCACGGCGAATGCCTCGCGCCCCGGCGCGCAGCGCTTGGCCAGGTCGTAGTTGTGGCGGATGGCGGAGAGATCGATGTGGGCGACGAGGGGACGCATGGGGGCTCCAGGCTAGGGACTGCAAGCGAAGAGCGTGGAGCATAACCGCCCTGCCGCCACGGCGGCAGGAAAAACGGGAACGTCGAAGTGGGCTTCGTCCGCGAAAAGCCAAGCCCGGGCCCGGCAGCCGCGGATGAGCCCGCCCTTACAAGGCCGTGTTACTCGTCTTCGAAGTTGTACATGCCCGGCGCGAGGTTCTCGAAGCGGCTGTACTTGCCGAGGAAGGCCACGCGCACGGTACCGATGGGGCCGTTACGCTGCTTGCCGATGATGATCTCGGCGACGCCCTTGAACTCGGTTTCCGGGTGATACACCTCGTCGCGGTAGACGAACATGATCACGTCGGCGTCCTGCTCGATCGCTCCGGATTCACGAAGGTCGGAGTTCACCGGACGCTTGTTGGGACGCTGTTCCAGCGAGCGGTTGAGCTGGGAGAGCGCCACCACCGGGCAGTTGAATTCCTTGGCCAGCGCCTTGAGCGAGCGGGAGATCTCGGAAATCTCGTTGGTCCGGTTGTCGCCGGAGGAGCCGGGAATCTGCATCAGCTGCAGGTAGTCGACCATGATCAGGCCAATTTCGCCGTGCTCGCGCGCGAGGCGGCGGGTACGCGCACGCATCTCCGACGGCGAGATGCCGGCGGTGTCGTCGATGAACAGCTTGCGGTCGTTGAGCAGGTTGACCGCCGAGGTCAGGCGCGGCCAATCGTCGTCTTCCAGCTTGCCCGCACGCACCTTGGTCTGGTCGATGCGCCCCAGCGACGCGAGCATACGCATCACGATGGAGTCGGAGGGCATCTCCAGGGAATACACCAGGATCACCTTGTCGCTGCGCATCAGGGCGTTTTCCACCAGGTTCATGGCGAAGGTGGTCTTACCCATGGACGGACGGCCGGCGACGATGACCAGGTCGGCCGGCTGCAGCCCGCTGGTCTTCTCATCGAGATCGGTGAAACCGGTGGAGATGCCGGTCAGCGCCTCGTCGGTGTTGAACAGGTGGTCGATGCGGTCGATGGTCTTGGCCAGGATGTCGCTGATACCCACCGGGCCGCCGGTCTTCGGTCGCGCTTCGGCGATCTCGAAGATCTTCCGCTCGGCCTCGTCGAGCACCTCGTTGGCGCCGCGCCCCTGTGGGTTGAAGGCGCTGTCGGCAATCTCGTTGCTGATGCCGATCAGCTGCCGCAAGGTCGCACGTTCGCGGATGATCTGCGCGTACGCCTTGATGTTGGCTACCGACGGCGTGTTCTTCGCAAGCTCGGCCAGGTAGGCCAGGCCGCCGACCTGCGACAGCTGACCTTCACGCTCCAGCTGCTCGGACAGGGTGACCACGTCGATCGGCTGGTTGCTCTCGGCGAGCTTGTACACCGCGCGGTAGATCAGGCGGTGATCGTGGCGGTAGAAGTCGCCATCGGAAACCGCGTCCGACACACGCTCCCAGGCGTTGTTGTCGAGCATCAGGCCGCCGAGAACCGACTGCTCGGCTTCAATCGAGTGCGGCGGCACCTTGAGGGAGGCCGTTTGCAGGTCGTACTGCTCGGGGACGGTGATGTCGTTCATGGGCTCGATGTACAGAAAATTGAGGGACAGCTGAAAAGACAACGGGCACGGTACCTTGCGATACCGTGCCCGATGTTAGCGGACTGCCGCGTGCACGCAAGGTGCACGCGAAGTCGCAGCGACGGAGCGCTTACTCGGCGACTACGACCACGTGCAGGGTCGCATCAACGTCGGTGTGCAGCTGCACTTCGATGTTGTATTCGCCTACAGCGCGCAGGGCGCCGTCGGGCAGGCGAACTTCGCTCTTCTCCAGCGGGTAGCCGGCAGCGGAGACCGCTTCGGCGATGTCGCGGGTGCCGATCGAGCCGAACAGCTTGCCTTCGTCGCCAGCGTGGGCGCCGATGGTAACGATCAGTTCGGACAGCTGGGCAGCGCGAGCTTCGGCGTCAGCCTTCTTCGCAGCAGCCGCTTTTTCCAGCTCGGCACGGCGCTCTTCGAAAGCAGCAACGTTGGCCGGGGTGGCAGCGGTAGCTTTGCCCTGCGGCAGCAGGTAGTTACGGGCGTAGCCGCCCTTTACGTTCAGTTTGTCGCCCAGGTTGCCCAGTTTGGCGATCTTTTCCAGCAGGATGACTTCCATTTGAGTCTTACCTCTTAACTTTTAACCTTCACCGTTCGTGGTGCCCTGGCGACGAACCAGGCGACCACGAAAATCGAACAGACTATCGACGACAGCAACCAGACAGATCACGTTCCCTAGCATCAGTGCCAGGCCGTACATCAGCACCAGCCAGAACCCCGGCAGGCGTTTCAGTGCAACCAGCCCGTGGCCGAGCGCGAGCCCAGCGAACAGCAGCGGCACGGCGCAAAGCGGCGCCAGCACAGCAGCTTGCGGGCCCAGCAACGGCACCACCAGCACACCCAGCAGCAGCGATACAGCCACCGGCGCCGACAGGCGCAGCGCGCGGAACTCGCGGCCAAACCCTTGCGGGTTGTACAACGCCGCTTGCCAGTAGCGCGCAAGCATCAGGCACAGCAGGCTGATCACCTGCAGCGAGGCTGCCAGCAGACCGGTAACGGCCGGAACCAGCCCCGCCTGCAGTTCGGCCTGCTGGTCCGCCGAAAGCTTCGCTTCCGACAGCACCTGC
This sequence comes from Pseudomonas knackmussii B13, assembly GCF_000689415.1. NCBI lineage: Bacteria > Pseudomonadati > Pseudomonadota > Gammaproteobacteria > Pseudomonadales > Pseudomonadaceae > Pseudomonas > Pseudomonas knackmussii. Next base: position 5,508,805 of record NZ_HG322950.1, read on the forward strand.
GGCAGTACACTGCGAAACGCCTCCGCCAGGCCGGTAACCAGGCCGGCGGACACCGTGCTCAACAGCAGCACGTAGAACACGCCTAACACCACGCTGGCCAGCATGACCCGATTCCAGGACATGCTGGTGCGCAACACCTTCGCCAGAACCGCAGAACCCAGCAGGACCAGGGTGACCGAGGGGTCGCCCAGATACCACCAGGCCAGGGCCGGGAGCAGCGCCCAGACCAGGATGCCAAGGGCATCTCCGGCTCCGCGGCGCAACAGCACAAGGCTGCCGGCGGCGGCACCGAGCCAGAAGAACGGCTGCAGCACCGCGGCTAGGACGACCACCAGGGTCGCCTGCATGCGGCCTCGCATGACGAAGTCAGCCAATGCGCGCATGCGATCTATCCATCAAACCTTCGTCGACTGCCCGATCAACGGCCGTGGCTGTCGGTGTAGGGAAGCAGGGCCAGGTAGCGAGCGCGCTTGATGGCGGTCGCCAGCTGACGCTGGTATTTGGCCTTGGTGCCGGTGATACGGCTCGGAACGATCTTGCCGGTTTCGGAAACGTAGGCTTTCAGGGTGTTCAGATCTTTGTAATCGATCTCTTTCACGCCTTCAGCGGTGAAACGGCAGAACTTACGACGACGGAAGAAACGTGCCATGGATTTGGCTCCTCAATACTGTTCCGGGATTACTCGTCGGCGCTGTCGCGGCTATCTTCGCCGTCAGCGGACTCGTTATCGTTGGCGTCAGGACGCTCACGGCGCTCACGGCGCTCGTTGCGGCTCTCTTCGGCTTTCAGCATTTCGGACTGGCCGGTAACGGCTTCGTCGCGACGGATGACCATGTTACGGATCACGGCGTCGTTGTAGCGGAAGTTGTCTTCCAGCTCAGCCAGGGCCTTGGCGGTGCACTCGACGTTCATCAGAACGTAGTGAGCCTTGTGCACGTTGTTGATGGCGTAAGCCAGCTGACGACGGCCCCAGTCTTCCAGGCGGTGAACCTTGCCACCGTCTTCTTCGATGGCCTTGGTGTAACGCTCGACCATGCCACCGACTTGTTCGCTCTGGTCCGGGTGAACCAGGAACACGATTTCGTAATGACGCATAAATGCTCCTTACGGGTTGCAGCCTGCCGACAAAGCGGTCAGGCAAGGAGTGAATGTCTTTTTGACTTGCCGAAGGTAGGCGCGCAAGCACCTACCCGGACGGCAAGGCGCAACATTCTAGGGAAAGGGGATCAGGGGCGCAAGGCGAATTGACGAATATTTGTACAGCAACGGGGCGACGTCGCGCCGCCCCGTGCTTCCTCAGACAGCGGCCTTGATCTGGCGCTGACGGACGATCTCGAACAGGCACACCCCGGTGGCCACGGAGACATTCAGGCTACTGACGCTGCCGCCCATGGGCAGCTTGGCCAGGTAGTCGCAGTGCTCGCGAGTCAGGCGGCGCATGCCCTTGCCCTCGGCCCCCATGACCAGGACGGTCGGGCCAGTGAGGTCCAGCTCATACAGCATCTGCGTTGCTTCGCCCGCCGTGCCGACCACCCATAAGCCGCGCTGCTGGAGCTTTTCCAGGGTGCGTGCAAGGTTGGTCACGGCGACCAGCGGGATCACCTCCGCAGCACCGCAGGCAACCTTGCGCACGGTGGCGTTGAGGGTGGCCGACTTGTCTTTCGGCACTATCACCGCCAGAGCGCCGGCGGCGTCGGCCGTGCGCAGGCAGGCACCAAGGTTGTGCGGGTCGGTGACACCATCCAGCGCCAGCAGCAAGGCCGGCCCCGGCGTACGCTCGAGCAACTCCTCGAGCATGTTCTCGCCCCACACCTGGCTAGGGCTGACCTCGGCGACCACGCCCTGGTGCACGCCCTCGGCCCACTCGTCGAGCTCCTTGCGATCACGCGTACCAACCGGCACGCGCATCTGCCCGGCCAGCTCGACCAGCGCCTGGACCCGCGGATCATGCCGGCCCTCGGCCAGCCACAGCTGCTTGACCCGCTTCGGATGGTGGCGCAGTAGCGCCTCCACGGCATGCACGCCGTAGACCTTTTCCCACTGACTCATGGCTTCGCCTTACGCTTTGCTCCCGGCCCGCCCGCAGTCGCCTTGGGCTTGGCCGGCCCCTTGCGGTGCTTGGTCGGCTTGGCGGACTTGGCTTTCTGTTTCGACGGCTTGCGCGGTTTCTCCGCGCCGGCCTTGGCGGTCGCCTTGCCGGCGGCCGCCTTGCCCTGTGCCGGCGGACGCTTGCCACCGACCTTGGCTTCGGCGAGCAGCGCCTGCTTCAGCGCACGACTCTTATTCACATCGGTATTGCCGAGCATTTCCTCGGCTTGCGCGAGCATCTCCGGCGCCACCGAAGGCAGCGCCTGGACTATACCGACCTTACGCTTGCGCGGAGGTGCGCTGGGCAGCGGCGGCTCCGGGATGTCCAGCGGAAGCTCGCGGGGCGCACCCTTGCGTGCCTTGGCTGGTTTCGCGGACTTGGCTGGCTTGGCCGCCTCGACCTCGGCCTTCTCGCCGCGCTTCTTGCGACCGATAGGCGCGCTGAGCACGTTGTCAGCCAGTTCGAAGTCGATCTTCCGCTCGTCCAGGTCGACCCGCGCAACCACCACCGAAGTAGTGTCGCCAAGACGGAAGCTGCGCCCGGTGCGCTCGCCAGCCAGGCGATGATGTACGGCATCGAAGTGATAGTAGTCGCCCGGCAGCGCGGTGACGTGCACCAGGCCTTCCACGTAGATGTCGGTCAGCTCGACGAAAATGCCGAAGCCGGTAACCGCGGTGATAACGCCGTCGAAAGTATCGCCGACGCGGTCGCGCATGTATTCGCACTTCAGCCAGTTGGTGACATCACGGGTCGCCTCGTCGGCGCGCCGCTCGGTCATCGAGCACTGCTCGCCAAGCTGATCCAGGCGCAGCTCGTCATACGGATAGATGCGCGCCTTGGTCATGGCGGTCGCACCAGCACGCTGTACCAGCTCGGTTTCGCGCTTGGAGCGGATCACGCTACGAATGGCGCGGTGCACCAGCAGGTCCGGATAACGGCGGATCGGCGAAGTAAAGTGGGTGTAGGCCTCGTAGTTCAGACCGAAGTGACCATGGTTCTCCGGGCTGTACACCGCCTGGCTGAGCGAACGCAGCATCACTGTCTGGATCAGCCGGAAGTCCGGGCGCCCCTGGATCGTCTCGAGCAGCGCCTGGTAGTCACCCGGTGTCGGCTCACCCTTGCCGCGATACAGCGTCAGCCCCAGTTCGCCAAGGAACTGCCGTAGATTGTTCAGCTTCTCCTGCGGCGGACCGTCGTGGACGCGGTACAGCGCGGGGATTTCCAGCTTCTCGAGGAACTTCGCGGTAGCCACGTTGGCCGCCAGCATGCATTCCTCGATCAGCTTGTGCGCGTCATTGCGCTGGGTCGGGCGGATTTCCGAGATCTTGCGGTCGGCGCCGAAGACGATGCGCGTTTCCTGGGTCTCGAAGTCGATGGCGCCCCGCACATAGCGCGCCCCAAGCAGCACCTTGTACAGCGCATATAGAGTGTCGAGGTGCGGCACCACGCCGGGAAGCTGTTCCGCCAGGCGTTTCGCTTCCACGCTGTCCGGGGTTTCCAGGTACTGGCTTACCTTGGTGTAGGTGAGCCGCGCATGGGAGTGAATCACCGCCTCGAAGAACTGGAAGCCAGTTATGCGGCCGGACTTGGAGATGGTCATCTCGCAGACCATCGCCAGGCGATCGACCAGCGGGTTCAGCGAGCACAGGCCGTTGGAGAGAATCTCCGGCAGCATCGGGATGACCCGCTCGGGGAAGTAGACCGAGTTGCCGCGCTTGGCCGCCTCTTCGTCCAGGGCCGAGCCGACCTTCACATAGTGCGATACGTCGGCGATGGCGACATACAGCTTCCAGCCGCCGCCCTTGCGCTTCTCGGCATAGACGGCGTCGTCGAAGTCGCGGGCGTCCTCGCCGTCGATGGTCACGAACGGCAGGGCGCGCAGGTCGACGCGCTTCTCTTTGTCCTTCTCCGCCACTTCCGGCTTGAGCTTGGCCGCCTCTTTCTCTACACCCTGCGGCCAAACGTGCGGGATGTCGTAGCTACGCAGGGCAACCTCGATCTCCATGCCCGGCGCCATATAGTCGCCCAGCACTTCCACCACCTCGCCCTGGGCCTGGCGGTGCACGGTCGGCCACTGATCGATGCGAACCTGGACGAACTGGTTGTGCTTGGCGGCGCCCTGCTTGCCCGGCGCGATCAGCACTTCCTGCTGGATCTTCGGATTGTCGGCGACAACAGTGCCAATGCCGCTTTCCTCGAAGTAACGACCAACCAGGGTTTCATGGGCGCGCTCGATCACTTCGACCAGGGCGCCCTCGCGGCGGCCACGGCGGTCGAAGCCAGCAACACGCGCCAGCGCTCGGTCACCGTCGAACACCAGGCGCATCTGTGCCGGGCTGAGGAACAAGTCGTCGCTGCCGTCATCGGGAATCAGGAAGCCGAAACCGTCGCGGTGACCGGCTACGCGGCCACGGATCAGGTCCAGCTTGTCCACCGGCGCATAGGCGCCACGGCGCGTATAGATAAGCTGGCCATCGCGCTCCATGGCGCGCAGGCGCCGGCGCAAGGCCTCTTCCGATTCTTCGTCGGACAAACCGAACTCTTCGAGCAGTTGCGCACGGGTCGCCGGTGCGCCGCGTTCGGCGAGGTGCGCGAGAATGAGCTCGCGGCTGGGAATGGGGTTTTCGTATTTTTCCGCTTCGCGGGCGGCCTCGGGGTCGAGGTTTTGCCAATCGGCCATTAGGGTGAAGTCACCTTGTCGTCATTAATGTGGGCGCCATCTGCATATTGAAGCGCGAAATCCGCTCGTCGGTCAGCTTGGGCCGAGAATAAATTTTTTATCGCATCAGGGGTTTACAACCCAAAGTGGGCTCCGTATAGTTCGCGCCCACAGCGTCGCTGAGACGTTGTAACACGGAAACGATGAGCAATCATCGCATCCAGTGCCCAGGTGGCGGAATTGGTAGACGCACTAGGTTCAGGTCCTAGCGGTGGCAACACCGTGGAAGTTCGAGTCTTCTCCTGGGCACCATCTTCAAAGCAAAAAGCCGAGCACTGCTCGGCTTTTTGCTTTCTGCATTCCGAAAAATAAAAGCCTGCACAGGCTCGACCCCACTCAAGCGGGGCCGAGTCCATTCGGCATCAGGCCCTGAACTGCCCGAGACTACCGCGCAGTTGCGCGGCCAGACCATCCAACACACGCCCGCTATTGGCCGTCGCAGCAACCGCTTCCGCGGCACGCCCGGCTTCGGCATGGATCACCTCGACCCGACCACGCACCGCATCTGCACCCGCCGCCTGCTGCTCAGCTGCATGAGCGGCAGACTCCACCGCCCCATGCACCTCCTCTACGGCGCGCTGCACTTCCAACTGCAGACGCTCGCTGTCATGCAACGCAGCCAAACCCTCGACCGCCTGCTCGCGCGCACGCCCAATCGCCTCGACGGCCTCACGCGCACCACGCTGCAGTGCATCGATGTGCGTCTGGATATCGCCAGTAGACTGCTGCGTCTTGCTCGCCAGCGCCCGCACCTCGTCGGCCACCACAGCGAACCCGCGACCACTTTCGCCGGCACGGGCCGCCTCGATGGCTGCGTTCAATGCCAGCAGGTTGGTCTGCTCGGCAATCCCGTGGATAACCGAGAGCACGACTTCGATCTGTTGACTCTGCGCGGCGAGACGCTCGATCACCCCAGCGCCGGTCTGCACCTGCGACTCGAGATCCTCCATCAACCCTCCGACCCGACGCGCAATAGCAGCATTGCCATCGGCTGCCTTGCGAATGGCCGCCACGCGAAGCAGCGCATCCTGCATGGCCTGGCTTTCCACCTGCGCCTCCGAAGCCATTCCGGCGAGAGCCTCAAGGCTGCCGGCGACCTCATTGCGCTGCCGATCCGCGGCCGCTTCGGCACTGGCGCTACGCGATGCCAATGCAGCAATTTCACTTCCGGTACGCTGGGCGACCTCTCCAGCCTCGCGCACGATCGGCTGCAGCTTGTCGATGAAGCGGTTGACCATGGCAGCCATCTCGCCCAATTCGTCACGGCTATCCAGGCGGACCCTGCGGGTCAGATCGCCATCCCCAGCCGCTAGATCACCGAGCGCCTCAATGAGCAGGCGTAGACGCGAAACCACCTGACGCCCCAGCACCAGCGCCAGAACCAGCAGCACGCCCAGACCGACCAGCACCAGACCCAGACCTGTACGCCAGCGAAGACTGCCAGCCGCCTCTTCGACGGCCACCCGCGCACCCTCGCTCATCTCTCCGGCTGCCTGGCGGGCCGCCTGAAGCCGCGCACTCAGCGCCTTGTTGCTGTCCGCGGCCGCACCGGCCAGGCTGTCCGCAACCAATTGGTCACCACTGGCGATAAGTGCAGAGAAGCGCTTGTCCAGCGCCGCGACCTGCTTATCCACAGCCGCAGTCGACACACCGACTCGCACGGTTCCGATCACCACGCCATTGGGACTGATAGGTGCACTGGCGAGGATCACCGAATCGTCATGCGCAGCCGCCTCCAGCACCTTGTCCAGCGCATGCTCGCCCTGCCCTTTCGCGAGCAGTGCCTGGATTCGGGGATCCTCGCGATTCAGGTAGCGAGTCAGGTGCTTGCCCTCGGGATCGTCGTAGACCACGAACATCACGTCAGGGTTGGCCTGCGCACGCCGGGCATACTCCGACAGAGTTGGCACATCGTTGTCCCACATGGCCTTGGGCGCTACCGCCGCCAGCAACTGGGCGAGCTGATCGGCCGATTGACGCAGACCCTGCTCGAGACTCTGGCGAGTCTCGCCACGCTCTTCTTCAAGGCGCGCGGAAAGAGCCGCCCCCAGGCGCTCACGAGTACGCGAAGAAAGCTCGGCGAGCCCGGAGCTGAGCTCACCACCCGCCTGCTCCAACTCTCCGGAAAGGCGCTGCGACTGACCACCCAGGCGATCGCCCAGATTGACCACCAGGTGATCCACGGTGCTGCGCGTCAGCCACAGGGCAATGACCAGTTGCACCAGCAGGGCAACGCCCAGGGCGATGAAAACGGGACGCAGCAAACGACTGCGCAAAAGCGAAAGGACGGCGGACACGGCATGCCTCCTGAGGTAACGGAATACTGACGCGAAATGCGCCGATCCGAATTGCCAGCAAGGGGCGTGCCGTTACGACTTTCGTCTAGCCGAAAACGACAACGGGCCGCATGAGCGGCCCGTTGCAGTACAGCATCGAATCAGGCGAACGGATGACGCAGGACGATGGTCTCTACGCGGTCCGGGCCAGTGGAGATGATGTCGATGGGCGCACCAACCAGCTCCTCGATGCGCTTGATGTATGCGCGAGCGGCGGCCGGCAGAGCGTCCAGGCTCTTGGCGCCAACGGTGGAGTCAGTCCAGCCCGGCATATCCTCGTACACCGGCTGCAGGCCGATATAGCTGTCGGCGTCGGTCGGCGCATCGGTCAGCAGTTCGCCGGCGGCGTTCTTGTAGCCGGTGCAGATGCGCACGGTCTCCAGGCCGTCGAGGACGTCCAGCTTGGTCAGGCACAGGCCGGACAGGCTGTTGATCTCGATGGCGCGACGCAGGATGACGGCATCGAACCAGCCGCAACGACGAGCTCGGCCAGTGGTGGCGCCGAACTCGTGACCAACCTTGGCCAGGTGTGCACCAACGTCATCGAACAGCTCGGTGGGGAACGGACCGGAACCCACGCGAGTGGTGTAGGCCTTGGTGATACCCAGGATGTAGTCCAGGTACAGCGGACCGAAGCCCGAACCGGTAGCGGTGCCACCAGCGGTGGTGTTGGAGCTGGTAACGAACGGGTAGGTGCCGTGATCGATGTCCAGCAGCGAACCCTGGGCACCTTCGAACATGATGTTCTCGTCGGCGCGACGCAGGTTGTGCAGGGTCGAGGTCACGTCGGCCAGCATCGGCTTCAGTTGCTCGGCATAAGCCATGCACTCTTCCAGGGTCTTCTGGAAGTCTACGGCCGGCTCCTTGTAGTAGTTCTGCAGGACGAAGTTGTGGTAGTCCAGCAGCTCACCGAGCTTGGCGGCAAAGCGCTCGCGGTGGAACAGGTCACCTACGCGCAGACCGCGGCGAGCTACCTTGTCTTCGTACGCCGGACCGATGCCGCGGCCAGTGGTACCGATCTTGGCATCGCCACGCGCCTTCTCGCGCGCCTGGTCGAGAGCCACGTGGAACGACAGGATCAGCGGGCAGGACGGGCTGATACGCAGGCGCTCGCGCACCGGCACACCCTTCTCTTCCAGCTTGGCGATCTCGCGCATCAGCGCGTCGGGCGCCAGCACCACACCGTTACCGATCAGGCACTGCACGCCTTCGCGCAGGATGCCCGACGGAATCAGGTGCAGCACGGTCTTCTCACCGTCGATCACCAGAGTGTGACCAGCATTGTGGCCGCCCTGGTAACGCACCACGGCAGCTGCCTGGTCGGTGAGCAGGTCGACGATCTTGCCTTTGCCCTCATCACCCCATTGGGTGCCCAGGACTACGACATTCTTACCCATAACACTTGTCCCCATCGTGGATATTCGGTGCCGGCCTCGGCCGGCGGAAACTCGCGGCAGCCCTTATCGGGATCAGAAGGGCACCACCTGCCAATTGCCGTCACGCAGCTGCAGTTGCCGATCGCAACCCGCCTCGCGCGCCGAAGCCGCATCCTGCCCCGGCAGCGCCTGAACCACGCGCTGCCCATCGCGGCGCAGTCGTTGCACCGCCTGCCACAGACCGGCACCTTCGGCCGGCGACCAGATGCCCGTTACCGGAACATCCAACTGCGCCTGCCCGAGGGTCACCAGCGTCTTCAGATCGGTGGAGAAGCCAGTGGCCGGTCGTGCGCGACCGAAATCGGCGCCGATGTGATCGTAGCGACCACCCTGGGCGATCGACTCGCCCACGCCGGGCACGAAGGCGGCGAACACCACCCCCGTGTGATAGTGATAGCCGCGCAGCTCGCCCAGGTCGAAATACAGGGGAAGCGTCGGGAAGCGCTGCGCCAGCGCATCGGCGATTGCGGTCAGGTCAGCCAGCGCTGCCTGCACAACGGCCGGAGCAGCAGCCAGGACCTCGGCAGCCTGGGTCAGCACTTGGCGACTGCCGCAAAGCTCAGCCAGTGCACGCAGCATGCCGGCGAGATCGGCAGGCAGGTCTTCGGTCAGCGCGGCGACTTCGTCTACAGCCTTGCGTTGCAGCGCGTCGAACAGCGCTTGCTCGGACTCGCCGGACAAACCGGCCGCGCGGGCCAGGCCGCGGTAGATTCCGACATGGCCAAGGTCCATATGCACGGCGGGCACTTCGGCCAGCGCCAGCATGTCGAGCATCAGGCTGATGACTTCGACGTCACCGGCCGAACCGGTATCGCCATAGAGCTCCGCACCCAGCTGGATCGGGCTACGCGAAGTAGCCAATGCACGCGGACGCGCATGCAGCACGCTGCCGGCGTAGCACAGACGGTTGGGCCCCTCGCGACGCAGGCTGTGGGCATCCATACGGGCCACCTGCGGCGTGATGTCGGCGCGGAACCCCATCAGACGGCCGGAAGCCGGATCGGTGACCTTGAAGGTACGCAGGTCCAGATCCTGACCGGCGCCGGTCAGCAGGGATTCCAGGTATTCGATATGCGGGGTGACGACGAACTCGTAACCCCAGCGCTGGAACAGATCCAGCACCTGACGGCGGGCTGCTTCGACGCGCGCCGCCTCTGGGGGCAGCACTTCTTCGATCCCATCTGGCAGCAGCCAGCGGTCTACCGTTGCCATGTCGCCTCTCCCCTTTCAGCCGGGCGGCAATTCATCAATGAATCCAGTAAAGAAGGACGGTCCCGAGCAGCATGCTGCCCAGTCCGATGAGTCGCAGGCGTCGATCGTCTAGACGACCCAGCCCGCTGACGGCCTCACGCCAGCCACGCGGATACAGGAATGGGAGGATGCCCTCCAGCACCAGCAACAGACAGAACGCTTTGCCGAATTCCTGCCACATGATTCTCGCAGACGCAAAAAAGCCGGGATTTCCCGGCTGACCCATGATAACACGTTTTCTCCGGCGGGCGCTGCCGCCCGCCGGAGAAGCGCATCAGGGCTTTGACTTTTCCAGGTAGCGGAAGAATTCGCTGTGCGGATCGAGCACCAGCACATCCTTCTGATCGCCGAAGCTGTCACGATACGCTTTCAGGCTACGGGTGAAGGCGTAGAACTCCGGATCCTGGCTATACGCCTTGGAGTAGATGGACGCCGCCTTCGCATCGCCATCACCGCGAGTTTCTTCAGCCTGGCGATAGGCCTCGGCCAACAGCACACGACGCTGGCGGTCGGCATCGGCACGAATACCTTCGGCCAGTTCGCGACCTTTGGCACGGTGCTCGCGAGCCTCGCGCTCACGCTCGGTGCTCATCCGCTCGAAGACGCTGCGGTTGACTTCCTTGGGCAGGTCGATGGCCTTGACGCGCACATCGATGACCTCGATTCCCAGCTCCTTCTGCGCCATGCGGTTCAGCGAAGCAGTGATGTCACCCATGAGAGCGTCACGCTCGCCGGACACAACCTCGTGCAGCGTGCGCTTGCCGAACTGGTCACGCAGACCAGCCTCCAGACGCCGCGACAGTCGCTCATCGGCGATCTGCTTGAGGCCAGACGTGGCGGTATAGAAGCGCTCTGCATCAGCCACACGCCATTTGGCGTATGCATCTACCATCACCGCCTTCTTCTCGAGGGTGAGGAAGCGCTGGGTCGGCGAATCCAGGGTCAGCAAGCGGCCATCGAACTTGCGCACCTGGTTAACGTAGGGAACCTTGAAGTGCATGCCAGGCTGCACATCCGACTCCACCACGCGACCGAAGCGCAGCAGCACCGCACGCTCAGTCTGCTGTACCACGTAGACACTGCTCCACAGCGCAACGGCAACGACGACGCCAGCGATCAGGGCGATCAGCGACTTGTTACTCATTAGCGGCTCTCCCTGGTGCGCTGGTCGCGTTGCTGCAGGTCATTGGCGACCCGCGAACCGAGATCCGGCGTGCTGCTCGTACTGCTCGGTGCACTGGTGCTCGGCGCTGCCGAGGTGCGGCCGTCCATCATCTTGTCCAGCGGCAGGTAGATGAGGTTGTTCTGCCCCTGCTGGCCGGTCACCAGCACCTTGCTGGTCTGCGACAGCACATCCTGCATGGTGTCCAGGTACAGGCGCTGGCGCGTTACGTCCGGCGCCTTGTGGTATTCCGCGGTCAACTTGTTGAAGCGATCCGCCTCACCCTGAGCGCGCGAAACCACTTCATCGCGATAGCCGTTGGCTTCTTCAATGATGCGCTGAGCCTGACCACGAGCTTCCGGCACCACGCCGTTGGCATAGGCCTCGGCCTGGTTCTTCTCGCGCTGCTCGTCTTCGCGAGCACGAATGACGTCGTCGAAGGCTTCTTGCACTTCGCGCGGCGCAGCGGCGCTCTGGATGTTCACCTGAGTGACAGTGACCCCGGTCTTGTAGTTGTCCAGGAAACGCTGCAGGCGATCACGCACATCAGTCGCCATCTGCTCGCGACCTTCGGTGAGGATCTGATCCATGGTGGTGGAACCGGCAACATGCCGCAGGGCGCTTTCAGTAGCCTGCTGCAGGCTGACTTCAGGCTGATCGACGTTCAGCACGAAGTCCTTCAGGTTGCTGATCTTGTACTGCACGGTGAGCGGTACTTCGACGATGTTCTCGTCCTCGGTGAGCATCTGCCCTTGCTTGCTATAAGCGCGCTCGCGGGTGACGTTCTCCTGGAACTTCTTGTCGATCGGAGGGAAATAGAAGTTCAAGCCGGGGCCGACCGTTTCATGGTACTTGCCCAGCCGCAGGATTACCGCCTGCTCCTGTTCATCCACGACATAGACGGCGTTGTACAGCCAAAGGACGGCAAGCACGGCGAGGCCAATGCCGAAAAGGCCGAAACCGCCCCCCGCACCATTGCCAAGCGGGCTGCTGCCACGCTTCTTGCCGCCAAATATACGGTTCAGGCTTTCCTGCAATTTGCGGAAGGCCTCATCAAGATCCGGAGGACCCTGGCGTCCGCCACCACGGCGACCACCCCAGGGGTCCTGATCATTCTTGTTCGAGTTGTCACCCGGCTCGTTCCAAGCCATAGCGCTCTCCATCTGATAACGCGAAACGCGCCTACGGCGCGCCCACCAATGCTACAGAATGCCTTCTACGCTGCCAAAAGCACCGTTTCAGGCTTTATTGCAAAGTGTGTTGCGCAATGAACTCCGCCGGCTGCCATCCTTCGCGGCTTACCAGGCGGTTCAACTCGACACGCGGCAGGCGAACCTGCAAAACGGCGCGTCCTTGCTCGTCATGCTCCTCGGACTGCACGGCCCCCAGCTGGAAGAGCTGGGCACGCAGGCGACCGAGACGCTGCGGAAGACAGAGCGTACCGACGAACATATCGTCGCCAAGCAGCTCGGCCACCGCCTTTTCCAGCAGCTCCAGGCCTCGACCCTCGCGAGCCGAAAGCCAGACCCTAACCGGCTTGCCGTCCTCGTCGCGCTGTATCTGCGCTTCGAAGTCCGGCATCAGGTCGATCTTGTTGTACACCTCGAGCATCGGCAACTCGTTGGCGCCGATTTCCGCCAGCACCGCATGCACCTGCTCGACCTGCGCAGTCCGCTCCGGCTCAGCCGCGTCAATCACGTGAAGAAGCAGATCGGCGTTGCTCGACTCTTCCAGCGTAGCGCGGAAGGCCTCGACCAGTTTGTGCGGCAGATGGCGGATGAAACCTACGGTATCAGCAAGCACCACGGGCCCCACGTCGTCGAGCTCAAGCCGCCGTAAGGTCGGGTCGAGGGTAGCGAACAGCTGGTTGGCCGCGTAGACCTCGGAAGTGGTCAGCGCATTGAACAGCGTGGACTTGCCGGCGTTGGTGTAACCAACCAGAGAGACCGACGGAATCTCAGCCCGACGACGCCCACGACGAGCCTGCTCACGCTGGCTGCGTACCTTTTCCAGGCGCTGCTTGATCTGGCGGATGCGTCCGCGCAGCAGGCGCCGGTCGGTCTCGAGCTGGGTTTCGCCGGGGCCACGCAGACCGATACCACCTTTCTGGCGCTCAAGGTGGGTCCAGCCGCGCACCAGGCGCGTGCTCATATGCTCGAGCTGAGCCAGTTCGACCTGCAGTTTGCCTTCGTGGGTACGCGCGCGCTGGGCAAAAATATCCAGAATCAGCCCGGTGCGATCGAGTACCCGACACTCGAGCGCCCGCTCCAGGTTACGTTCCTGGCTGGGCGTCAGGGTGTGATTGAAGATAACCAGTTCGACTTTCTGCGCGTGCACAAGATCGCGCAGCTCATCGACCTTGCCACTGCCAATCAGGTACTTGGCCGAAGGCTGGTGGCGCGAAATGCTGACGAATGCAACGGACTCCGCGCCCGCCGAACGGGCCAGCTCCTGGAACTCCTGCGGGTCTTCGCGCGCCTCGGGGTCCTGACCTTCCAGATGGACCAGAATGGCCCGTTCCCCACCACCCGGGCGCTCAAAGAACAAGACAGACTCCCGTCAAACGTTGCCCGGCTCGGCCGGTTGGTCGCCGGTGGGCAGGCGTACCGGACGACTCGGCACGACGGTGGAAATGGCGTGTTTGTAGACCATCTGGCTGACAGTGTTCTTCAGCAGGATGACGAACTGGTCGAAGGATTCGATCTGACCTTGCAGTTTGATACCGTTGACCAGGTAGATGGACACCGGAACACGTTCTTTACGCAGGGTATTGAGATAAGGGTCTTGTAGCGAATGCCCTTTTGACATATGCCGCACTCCTTTAGGGAATCAATAGATTTAGTAATAGTCGAATGGCTTACTGCCGTCGGTAACCCCAAGGATAGACGGCTGAATTCAGGTCTCGAACCTATATGGAGACCGCCTCAAGAATTTTCAAGGCACGCGGCAGATTGTCGCCTGCCAGACTGTCCAACCAGTGTAGATGGCTCCAGCTTCGCAGCCATGTGAACTGGCGCTTAGCCAATTGCCGGGTGGCTATCACCCCGCGCTCCTCCATCTCAGCGTAGGACAGTTTGCCCTCGAGGTATTCCCATACCTGTCGGTAACCTACGGCACGTATAGACGGTAGCCCGGCGTGCAAGTCACTTCTTGCGCGAAGTGCTTCGACCTCGGCAACGAAGCCCTGTTCCAGCATCTGACGAAAACGATGCGCGATTCGCGCGTGCAGAACCTGGCGTTGCAGAGGGGCAATCGCCAGGTGCGCGACAGTATACGGCAATTGCCCTGTACCTGGCGCGCCAGAGCCCGCATTTTCACTTGCCTGACGCCGACGATGGTCGCTCATCGACATGCCGCTGACGCGATGCACCTCCAGCGCGCGAATCAAGCGCTGCGGGTCATTGGGATGGATGCGTGCGGCCGACTCCGGATCGACTCGCGCGAGCTCCGCATGCAGTACCGCCCAACCTTCGGCCTGCGCCCACGCCTCGAGCTCGGCGCGCACGGCCGCGTCGGCACTTGGCATGTCCGCCAAGCCCTCCAGCAACGCCTTGAAATACAGCATGGTGCCGCCCACTAGAAGTGGAATACGTCCGGCCGCAGTGACTTCTGCCATTGCCGCCAAGGCATCGGCGCGGAATTCTGCAGCCGAATAGCTCTCCGCGGGATCGCGAATATCGATCAGGCGGTGGGGAAACTCGGCAAGCACTTCCTTCGACGGCTTGGCCGTGCCTATATCCATGCCGCGATAGACCAGCGCGGAGTCGACGCTAATCAGCTCGCACGGCAGCACCCGCGCCAACTCGAGCGCCAGATCGGTCTTGCCGGCGGCGGTCGGACCCATGAGGAAAATGGCGGGAGGCAGCGAAGACATCGGCAACTCGTCGGGATTCGGAAAGGCGCGCAAACTGCGCGCTGAATCGATTGGCGCGCAGTTTACTGCAGACAGCTTAAGGCTGGCTTTATTTCAGCGACCGCGCAGGAAAAGCTTGTCCAGCTCATCCATGCCCAACTGCGTCCAGGTCGGACGACCGTGGTTGCACTGACCGCTGCGCTCAGTGATTTCCATGTCACGCAGCAGGGCGTTCATCTCCGGCAGCGTCAGGCGCCGGTTGGCTCGCACCGCGCCATGGCAAGCCATGGTCCCGAGCAGTTCGTTGAGATGGGCCTGGATACGGTCGCTGGTGCCGTATTCCAGCAGGTCAGACAGCACATCGCGCACCAGCTGCGTGGCTTCGGCCTGTTTGAGCAGCGCTGGAATCTGCCGAATTGCCAGGGTCTCAGGCCCGAGCCGCTGCAGCTCGAAGCCGAGCCGGGCAAACCAGTCCCCATGCTCTTCGGCGCAATCGGCCTCGCGCTCGCTGACGGCAATGGATTCCGGCACCAGCAGCGGCTGGCCGCGCAACCCTTCACTGTCCATGGCCAGCTTGAGGCGCTCGTACATGATGCGCTCGTGGGCGGCGTGCATGTCCACAAGCACCAGGCCGTGGGCGTTCTCGGCCAGGATATAGATACCCTTCAGCTGCGCCAGCGCGTAGCCCAGCGGAGGAACATCCTGGGTACTTTCCGGCAGCGCCTGAGGAGCAGTTGCCTGCGTTTCAGCGAGCGGGGCGTAGAAGGTGCGATAGGCGCCCTGAGCTTCGGCGACGGGCGGAATCTCCTGGCGAGTTGGCTGATAGCTGTAACCACCACCGCCACCAGACGAGCCTGTCGAGCCACCACCGATCCAGTTTCGAGCCGCCGCCGGCGCTTCGAGCACCTTGTCCGACAGGCTCATTTCGCCTTGCGGGCCGAACTCGCCAGCGGCCTGCCCCGTGGGGCGCTGTACGGTCAGGCTGGTGGCGCCTGGCGGTGCGAGCTGATCGTCCGGGCGCACCTCAGCAAGGGCGCGATGCAGGGTGCCGTAAAGGAAGTCATGGACCATGCGGCTGTCGCGGAAGCGCACTTCGTGCTTGGTCGGGTGCACGTTGACGTCCACCGTCGCCGGATCGACCTCGAAGAACAATACGAAGGTCGGGTGCCGGCCGTTGTACAGCACGTCGCGATACGCCTGGCGCACCGCGTGGGCGACCAGCTTGTCGCGCACCATGCGGCCGTTTACGTAGAAGTACTGCAGGTCCGGCTGGCTGCGCGAGAAGGTCGGCAGGCCTACCCAGCCCCACAGGTGCAAGCCATTGCGCTCTACCTCAATGGGCAGCGCCTGCTCGAGGAAGGCCGGGCCGCAGACAGCGCCGACTCGGCGCGCGCGGGCCAGCTCATCCTTCGCTTCATGCAAGTTGAAGATCGTCTTGCCGTTGTGGCGCAGATGGAAGGCCACATCGAAGCGCGCCAACGCCAGGCGCTTGATGACTTCCTGCAGGTGATCGAATTCGGTCTTCTCGGCGCGCAGGAACTTGCGGCGCGCCGGCGTGTTGAAGAACAGGTCGCGGACTTCGACGCTGGTGCCCACCGGATGCGCCGCCGGCTGCACGCGCGGCAACATGTCACGGCCTTCGGTCTCCACCTGCCAGGCCTGTTCGGCTTCGGCGGTGCGCGAAGTCATCGTCAGGCGCGCCACGGAGCTGATCGAGGCCAGCGCTTCGCCACGGAAGCCCAGGCTCATCACCGCTTCCAGGTCTTCCAGCTCGCGGATCTTGCTGGTGGCGTGACGCGCCAGGGCCAGAGGCAGGTCGTCAGAGGGAATTCCGCCGCCATCGTCGCGCACCCGCAGCAGCTTGATGCCGCCTTGCTCGACCTCGACATCGATGCGCCGGGCGCCGGCGTCCAGGCTGTTTTCCAGCAGCTCCTTGATGACCGATGCGGGGCGCTCGACCACCTCACCGGCAGCGATCTGGTTGGCCAGCCGCGGACTGAGCAGCTGGATACGGCGCAGCTCGGTCATTGCTGAGCCGCCAGGGCCGTTGCCGGAATATTCAGCACCTGGCCGACGCGCACGCTGTCGGTCTTCAGGCCGTTGGTGCTACGCAGGGTGGCCATGCTCACGTCATAGCGAGCAGCGATCATCGACAGGCTTTCGCCAGAACGCACCACGTGCTGGCGCGGCCCCGTACTGACGGCGCCCGCATCACGCAGCGATGCGATGTAAGTGCCCGGCGGCGGGGTCTGCACGAAGTATTGGCGGACACCGGCGGCGATGGAGCGCGCCAGGGCCTGCTGGTGTGCGGAGCTGTTGAGCTTCTGCGACTCGCCCGGGTTGGAGATGAAGCCGGTTTCGACCAGGATCGACGGGATATCCGGCGACTTCAGCACCATGAATCCGGCCTGCTCCACGCGATTCTTGTGCAGCGAGGTGACCCGACCGACGCTGGTCAGGACCTTATGCCCGACGTCCAGGCTGGAGGACATGGTCGCGGTCATCGACAGATCGAGCAGCACGCCGGCGAGCATGTGGTCCTTGTCGTCCAGGCTGACGCTTCCGTCACCACCGATCAGGTCGGAACGGTTTTCGCTGTCGGCCAGCCAACGCGCGGTTTCCGAGGTGGCGCCACGATCCGAGAGAGCAAATACCGAAGCACCGAAGGCACTGCTGCTGGGCGCGGCGTCGGCGTGAATGGAGACGAACAGGTCAGCGCCTTTCTTGCGCGCAATCGCAGTACGTCCACGCAGCGGGATGAAGTAGTCGCCGGTCCGCGTCAGTTCGGCGCGGAAGCCCTTCATCTGGTTGATCTGGCGCTGCAGCTCACGGGCGATGGAGAGGGTGATGTTCTTCTCGTGCAAGCCGCTCGGGCCGGAGGCGCCCGGGTCTTCGCCACCGTGTCCGGCGTCGATCGCAACGACGATGTCGCGCTTGCCACCGGACGGCACCGGCGCCTTGGCCACCGGCTGGGTCGGGGTCACGGGCGCAGCGGGCTGATCCGGGGTTGGCGTGGCCGGCACATCCGGCGTGATGTCCGCGCCCTGGTCGTAGAGGTCGACGACCAGGCGATTGCCGTACTGCTGGTTCGGCGGCAGCACGAAGCTTTTCGGCGTTACCTGAGCGGACAGGTCCAGCACCAGGCGCAGGTCGCTCGGCGAGCGTTGCGCGGTGCGCACCGAAGTAATCGGGGTGTTCTTCAGCTTGAGCGGATTGAGCGCACCGTTCAGGTGGGCGCCTGTGAGGTCGATGACGATGCGATTCGGCGCGCTGAGAGTGAACAGGCTGTGCTGTACCGGGCCCGACAGATCGAACACCAGGCGGGTGTTATCCGGGGCGCGCCACAAGCGCACGCTCTTGACCTGTGTGATTTGCGCGGCGGCAAGAACCTCGCCAGCACTAAACGCCAGCAGGACGAAAAGCCCGGCCAACAGCGCCCGCAGGCGCAACCCCCAACCCATGTTTTTTCTCATGCTCCGTTAGCCAGGACAGCGCACCATGCTTCGCCCCGCACCCCGTGCGGTTCGAGGCGCAGCACGCGGCCGCCCGCTTGCGGTGTAATGGTAATGTCCAGGTCTGCCTTTGGCAAAACGCCCGTACCGCGCTCGGCCCACTCGATCAGGCAAAGCGCGCCGCCCTCGAAGTAGTCGCGAATGCCGAGATATTCCAGTTCCTCGGGATCGGCCAGGCGGTAAAGATCGAAATGGTATGCGCGCTTCTCACCTATTTCATAGGGCTCGACCAGCGTAAAGGTAGGGCTTTTCACCGCACCGGAATGGCCAAGGCCGCGCAGGATGCCACGCGACAGCGTGGTCTTGCCCGCCCCCAGGTCACCATGCAGGTATATGACCCCCTCCCCCGCACTCACCTGGGCGATGCGAGCCCCCAGTTCGTACATGGCTTCCTCGCCATCGGCGAACAACTTCAGTTCAGGCACGGACTGATCTCCTCGAGCAACTGACGAACGGCAGACGACAAATCACTGGCCGCCAGGCCTCTCCCCTCGGCTCCCAAAGTTTCCCCAGCACGAGCGTGCAACCAGACGGCCAGGCAGGCGGCGTCGAAAGCGTCCATCCCTTGCGCCAGCAGCGCCCCAACGATGCCGGAAAGCACATCGCCCAACCCGGCGCCCGCCATTGCCGGATGGCCATGGGAGCACAGTGCCAAACGCCCATCGGGCGCAGCCACCAGACTGCCAACGCCCTTGAGCACGGCGACGGCGTTGTAGCGACGGGACAGTTCACGCGCAGCAGCAGGTCGATCGGCCTGCACCTGCGCAGTGGAGCAGCCGAGCAAACGTGCCGCCTCGGCGGGATGCGGGGTGATCAGCAGCGCTCCAGATGGCCGCCTTACTTGCCCTTCGGCCAGCAGGTTGAGCGCATCGGCGTCCCAGACCTGGGGCAATGCGAGACTTGCCGCCGCGCTCAGCAGGCAGCGCCCCCAAGCGTTGCGGCCGATACCAGGGCCAACCACCAGTACGCTGGCACGCTCGGCGGCGCGCAGCACTTCGGCGGAGGAAGACACGCCATGCGTCATCAACTCCGGGCGCCGGGCCAGCGCAGCCGGCACATGCTCCCGTCGAGTGACGAGGGAAACCAGGCCAGCACCGCAGCGCAGGGCCGACTCACCAGCGAGCAGCGCTGCGCCGCCCATGCCGTGTTCACCACCGAGCACCAGCACGTGGCCGAACAGCCCCTTGTGTGCGGCCTTGGCGCGCGGCGCCAGCTTCGCCAGGGAAACAGGCGCTAGCCGCGTGGCTTGAGAACTTGCGGGGAGCTGCTGCGGATCCGCATCAAGATCGTCGAAAATCAACTGACCGCAGTGGTCCGCTCCATCAGCAGTGAACAGGCCGAGCTTGAGGCCGATGAATGTCACCGTCAGGTCCGCACGCACCGCCACACCCAGCACCTGGCCGGTGTCGGCGCTTAGGCCGGAAGGGATGTCCACCGCCAGCACCGGCAGGCCGCTGTCATTGATGCGCCGGATCGCCTCGGCGTAGGGCGCGCGCACCTCGCCACCGAGACCGGTGCCGAGTAGCGCGTCGACCAGCACGCCATGCAATTCGGCATGCTCGTGCCAGGGCAGGATAGGTACGCCGGCGGCGAGCGCTTCCGCGTGAGCCAACGCAGCATCGCCGCCCAGGCGCGCCGGATCGCCAACTGCAAGTACGCGCACGTTCCAGCCAGCACGCTGTGCCAGCGCGGCGATCAGGTAACCGTCGCCGGCATTGTTGCCATGCCCGGCGAGCACGGTCGCCCGCGCGGCATCCGGCCAGCGTCGGCGCAGGGCACGCCAGGCGGCGTGGGCGGCACGCTGCATGAGTTCGAAGCCGGGCGTGCCGGCTGCGATCAGGCGCGCGTCCAGGTCGCGCACCTGCTGGGCGCTGTAAAGCGCGGTCGGCAGATTGTCGTGAGGGTGCGAGTTCATCGGGTATCCGCGGAGGATCGGGCGCCGGTCGGCGAGGTCTGGCAGAATTATACGCACCCCGTTCCCGCTTTCCCGCCCCCGCATGCACGATTCCAATCCTGACTACAGCGCCATTGCCGAACGCATCAAGGCCTGGGGCCGCGAGCTCGGCTTCCAGCAGGTGGGCATCAGCGGCCTGGACCTGGAAAGCCACGGCGAGCACCTGCAGCGCTGGCTGGCGGCCGGCTACCACGGCGAGATGGACTACATGGGCGCCCACGGCAGCAAGCGCTGGCGACCGGAAGAGCTGGTGCCCGGCACCCTGCGGGTGATCTCCCTGCGCATGGATTACCTGCCCGGCGACACGCAGATGGCGAAGGTTCTCGGCGAACCGCAGAAAGCCTACGTCTCCCGCTACGCCCTTGGTCGCGATTACCACAAGCTGATCCGCAAGCGCCTGCAGCAACTGGCCGAGCGCATCCAGCAGGAAGTTGGAACCTTCGGCTACCGCGCATTCGTCGACAGCGCCCCGGTGCTCGAGAAAGCCGTCGGCGAACAGGCTGGCCTTGGCTGGATCGGCAAGAACACCCTTCTGCTAAACCGCAAGGCCGGCAGCTATTTCTTCCTCGGCGAGCTCTTCACCGATCTCCCCCTGCCGGTGGACGAAGCCCACGGCACAGAGCATTGCGGACGCTGCACAGCCTGCCTGGATATCTGCCCGACCAACGCCTTCATCGGCCCGTACGTGCTGGACGCGCGGCGCTGCATCTCCTACCTGACCATCGAGCTCAAGGGCCCAATCCCGGAAGACCTGCGCGCCGGCATGGGCAACCGGGTGTTCGGCTGCGACGACTGCCAGATGGTCTGCCCGTGGAACCGCTTCGCTCGCCCCACCGAACAGGGCGACTTCCAGCCGCGCCATGGACTGGATAACGCCGAGCTGGCTGAACTTTTCCTGTGGAGCGAGGAGGAATTCCTCTCCCGTACCGAAGGCTCGCCGCTACGCCGCGCCGGCTACGAGCGCTGGCTGCGCAATCTGGCGGTTGGGCTGGGGAACGCGCCGTCGAGCATTCCGGTGATCGAGGCATTGAAAGCGCGCCGCGAATACCCGTCCGAACTGGTGCGCGAGCATGTCGAGTGGGCGCTTCGCCGACATGGAGTGGATCTGTAGATGCGACCTTGCTCACGAACGGCACCGCGATGTGGCAGTTCGCGAGCAAGCTCGCTCCTACGAATGACAGCGGTTCAGACCTTGATGAAGGTCTCGCGGTAGTAGCGCAGCTCGGCGATGGACTCGCGAATGTCGTCCAGCGCCAGGTGGGTGTTGCCCTTCTTGAAGCCGTCACGCAGCTGCGGTGCCCAGCGCGCGGCCAGTTCCTTGAGCGTGGAGACGTCGAGGTTGCGGTAGTGGAAGTAGGCTTCCAGCTTCGGCATGTGGCGGTAGAGGAAGCGGCGATCCTGGCAGATGCTGTTGCCGCAGATCGGCGAGGAGCGCTTGGGCACCCACTTCTCCAGGAACGCCAGGGTCTGCGCTTCGGCTTCGGCGGCGCTGATGGTGCTTTCGCGCACGCGCTGGGTCAGGCCCGACTGGCCATGCTGGCGAGTGTTCCACTCGTCCATGCCGGCGAGGACTTCCTCGCTCTGGTGGACGGCGATCACCGGACCTTCCTCGAGGATGTTGAGGTCGCTGTCGGTGACGATGGTGGCCATTTCGATGATCACGTCCCGGTCCGGGTCAAGGCCGGTCATCTCCAGGTCGATCCAGATCAGGTTCTGTGCGTTCTGCATGGTGCGGCTCCTTGGCTCAAGCCCCCTAGTTTAGCGGGAAGCGCTCGGACGCATGCTAAACTCGCCGGCGATTTTTCCCGTGGACTCAATATGGCCAAGCGTCATCTCACCCGCCGGCAGAGCTGGCGCATCGAAAAGATCCAGGAAGAGCGCGCCGCACGTGCCGCCAAGCGCGAGTCGCGCGCCATCGAGGAGCTCGAAGGTGGCGACCTCGGCCCGGAGCAGAACGGTCTGGTGATCGCCCACTTCGGTGTCCAGG